>JAAZCH010000069.1 GCA_012513395.1 Tissierellia bacterium | reverse complement strand
TAGCACATTGTCTTTTAAATCTCTTTAACGCATTATCTAAGGATTCATTTTCCCCTACTTTTATTTCTGACATCTAAATCCCTCCCTTCGTAGAAAAGAGTACGTATAATTGTTAATACTGTAAAATTATACATTAAAATACTATATTAATCAAGAATTTAGATTATTTATTTTACTATTAAATTTTTATTTAAGTTTTACTGCTGTTCCTGAAATAGAAACCATCATTACAGCGCCACCTGATCCTAAAACTTCATAGTCCATTTTACAACCTACTACAGCATTTGCGCCCATTTTTTCAGCTCTAAGTTTCATTTCTTCTATAGCACCATTTCTAGCAGAAAGTATTTCATCTTCATAGCCAGAAACTCTGCCTTGGGCATAACTCATCAGACCAGCTCCTAAGCTTCCAATAAAACCTAGACTAGATACAACTTCACCGAAAACTAATCCAAGGTATTCATCAATCTCTCTTCCTTCAACAGAATTTGTAGTTGTAATAATCATATTGCCTCCTTGAATAATGATTTATGAAAAAACTATTCCAAAACAAATTTCTTAATCATAGGCATCATGCTTGATATCATCGCTACGATAAACAAAGGTCCAGTTAAAAGTAAAACCAATAGTTCATAACCTAAACTTGATCTAGGGTCAGATTGTCCTTTAAATCTACCTTTAAGTGAGCCTAGAGGAATTCCTATCGAGTTGCCTAACATTATTTTTCTTATGACGCCTAAGATTCCTAATGACTTTTCCATTCCATATTCTTTGACCAAAGAAACCCAGATGTCTTTGTCTGGCTCACCCCTAAAATCAGCATAATGTTGTGCAAATAAAATCCCCTTTACTTCATCTTCAGGTGCATATTTCAAATCTCCAATTAAAATCTTTTGGATCTCTTCATTGGACATTCCAGATTCTAATGCGGCCTTCGTGTGCGCATAAGTACACATATCGCATTTATTTACTTCTGTAACAGCAAGCATAATTCTTTCTTTGAATTGATTGGATATTAGATTGTTTTTTATTGCTTTATTATAATCTTTTCTAGATACTATCGCTTTATAAATGTTTTGATAAATTTCCGAAATACTAAATAATTTTCTTCCAAATGTTGCCAATATCGCACCTCTTTCTAATGTTCAAATAATAGTCTATAAGGAGATGTAATGTCAAGATTATTATAATTATAAATAGATTCCAATAAAAAAACTTCTTTAGAAATATATTCCAAAGAAGTTTATTTTAAATATTAATACATTCCAGCTCCTGGATTCATTCCTGCCATTGGATCTTCTGATGGAATGTCTACAATTGCTGCTTCTGTAGTCAATACCATAGCTGCAACACTTGCTGCATTTTCTATAGCAGATCTAGTTACTTTTGCTGGGTCTACAATTCCTGCTTTAACCATGTCTTTGTACTCACCTAGAAGTGCATCGAAGCCAATTCCGATTTTTTCATTTCTAGTATGTTCTACAATTACTGATCCTTCAAGTCCTGCATTGATAGCGATTTGCTTTACTGGTTCTTCTAAAGCTTTTGCAATTATCATAGCACCTGTTTTTGCATCTCCTGATAGACCTTGGATATAATCTTCTACAGCTTTTATTGAATCTACTAAAACTGTACCGCCACCTGGAATAATTCCTTCTTCTACTGCTGCTCTTGTCGCTGCTAAAGCATCTTCAATTCTAAGTTTTCTTTCTTTAAGTTCTACTTCTGTAGCTGCTCCAACTTCTATTACTGCAACTCCACCTGAAAGTTTTGCAAGTCTTTCTTGAAGTTTCTCTTTGTCAAATTCAGAGTCAGTGTTTTCGATTTGTGCTTTAATTTGTGCAACTCTAGAATCCAAATCTTCTTGAGCTCCACCACCATCTACAATTACAGTAGTATCTTTGTCTATTTTAACTGATTCAGCACTACCTAGCATTTCTAATTTTGCATCTTTTAAATCATATCCTAATTCTTCAGAAATTACCGTACCACCAGTAAGAATTGCAATATCTTGTAGCATTTCTTTTCTTCTATCACCAAAACCTGGAGCTTTAACTGCTACTACGTTGAATGTTCCACGAAGCTTATTAACTACTAGTGTAGCCATAGCTTCTCCTTCAATATCTTCTGCAATAACTAATAGTGGTCTTCCAACTTGTACTATTCCTTCTAACAATTCTAGAATATCTTGAATATTGTTAATTTTTTTATCAGTAATTAGAATATATGGTTTGTCTAATTCTGCTACCATTTTTTCAGTGTCAGTTACCATATAAGGAGAAACATATCCTCTATCGAATTGCATTCCTTCTACAGTCTTAAGTGTAGTTCCTGTAGATCTGGATTCTTCAACAGTAATAACTCCATCTTTTCCTACTTTTTCCATAGCCTCAGAGATTAATTCTCCAATTTGTCGTTCTCCTGCAGAAACAGCTGCTACTTGAGCAATGGATTCTTTTGATTCCACTGGTACAGAGAATTTTTTAATTTCCTCAACTACAACACCCACTGCACTTTCGATACCATTTTTTAATTGGATTGGGTTTGCGCCTGCTGCAATATTTTTTAATCCTTCACGGATAATAGCTTGCGCTAAAACTGTTGCAGTTGTGGTTCCATCTCCTGCTACGTCGTTAGTCTTAGTAGCTACTTCTTTTACAAGCTGTGCTCCCATGTTTTCAAATCTATCTTCAAGTTCGATTTCTCTTGCGATTGTCACGCCGTCGTTAGTAATAACTGGGGCGCCATATTGTTTATCTAAAACTACATTTCTTCCCTTTGGTCCAAGGGTAATCTTTACTGTATCAGCTAGAAGGTTAATACCTTTTTCCATAGACTTTCTAGCATCTTCATTGAATTTAATTTCTTTTGCCATTTTATCCTCCTATAATTTTTTATTCTACTATTGCAAGTAAGTCAGTCAATTTACAAATAATCATTTCTTCGTCGTCAACTTTAATTTCTGTTCCAGCATATTTAGTATATACTACTTTGTCTCCGACTTTAACTTGGTCTTTTTTCTCATCATCTGCAAGTATATCTGGTCCGATAGATACAACTATAGCATATTGTGGTGCTTCTTTAGCTGAGTCAGGAAGAACGATTCCTCCAACTGTTCTCTCTTCAGGTTTAACCTTTTTAACAATTATTTTGTCACCGATTGGTTTTAAATTCATAATGACCTTCCTTTCAATCTTTTTTATTTTTTTCATAATGTTAGCACTCAACCTTTATGAGTGCTAATCCATAATATATATATTACCTTTTAAAACTAATTTAATCAACGAAAATCATTTTTTTATATCAATTTCACATTTAAATTTGAAAATACAGTCTTACAATAATTTATTGCTTCCCAATAGCATTTTCTCTGCCATAATAAAATAAATACTGTTGAGCGACACCGGCATATTCTCCGAATTTTTCCCTTCCCAACTCACTCACCAAATTTTTATTTACTTCTTTTCCAAAATACAAAGTTTCCATAACCCTTTTAATCCATACATCTACAGGGAATGAATCTTTTTTCTTAAAGGCAAATAATAAAATACAATCAGCTATTTTAGGTCCAATACCTGGTAGTTCAACTAAACTTTTTCTAATTTGTTCTCTTTCCATATTCATAAATGCCTCTATATTATAAGTTCCATCATAAATTAGCTTAGAAGTTTTTACTATTCTCTCATCTCTAAATCCTACTCTACAATATTCCCTTAAGTCTTCAGGCCTAGCACTAGCTAAGGCTTCAGGAGTTGGAAAAGAAAAATAGTCAATTCCATTAATCGTTTCAATTTTCTCCCCATAATATTGAGAAATTAAACCTATAGATTTTTTAATTTGAGGTATCCTATTATTAGCTGAAACCATAAAAGAAATCATGGTTTCGAAAGGCTCTTGATTCAAAACCCTTATGCCCTTACCATATTCTATAGCCTCTTGCATAATTTCGTCTTTATTAAAGGTGTTTTGTATTTTAATATAATCAGTTTCAAGATCAAAATAATTTTTCCAAATCTTTTCAAAATCTTCAATATTAGTGTTTTTTATTATGACATCCTTGCCAAAACTAGATACGTTAATCACTCTCTCATGAGCAACCACTGTATAACTTCCGTCTGCTTCTCTGTCCCATCTAAAGGCTTGGCCGCATTCAAAAATATGTTCAGGTTCAAAAGAATCTTGTCCTTGAAGTATTATTTTATTTTCATTTATATTTATTTCCAATTTTTTCTCCAAAAAAGGCAAAGTTACAATAACTTCGCCTTAATATATTACTTGTTTTTTAAAAAATATGACAACACCAGCAAACTTTCTGTAAATCGCATGTTTTCTACCATTGTTTCTTCAGGTAAATTTAAATCGAGAGGAGCAAAATTCCAAATTCCGTTTACTCCGTATTTTACAAAAAGATCAGCTACATCTTGAGCGCTTTCCTTGTCTACTGTTATGATGCCTACGTGCACTTTCTTATTTTTAAGGAAATTTTCTATCTTAGAGATATCTTGAATCTCTGTTCCATCAATATCTTGGCCGATATTATTAGGATTTCGGTCAAATATTCCTATAATATTTAACCCTGCATCTCTAAAGCCTGAATATTTTGCAATTGTTTTACCAAGATTTCCGGCGCCCACAATAACCGCATTCTTAGTCAAATCGTAACCAACAATTTTTCCAATATTTTCTTTTAAACTTTTTACATTATATCCAAATCCTTGTTGCCCAAAACCCCCGAAGTTATTGAAGTCCTGTCTAATTTGTGAAGCTGTAAATCCTGTCAATTCGCTAAGTTCTTGGGATGAAATACCTTTTACCCCAGACTCTTCAAGGTCTTCTAAAAATCTTAGATACTTCGGCAAGCGTCTAATAACTGCTATCGATACTTTCTTCTCTGACATATTATCACTCCATTAGATCCTTAATTAAGGTAATTATATCATAGATTTAATTAAATGTTCAAAGATTTGTTTATTATATATTTACTTATTTGATTTTACATTCAGGAAATTTTTGTTAGAATAGAATTGGAGGATAGATATGGCTATATTAAGTGTGAGAAATCTGAGTAAATTTTTCATTTATGATTCAATTTTTAAAGATGTAAATTTTCATATAGAAGAGGGAGAGAAGATTGGACTTATAGGTCACAATGGTAGCGGAAAGACGACTTTGTTAAACGTATTGTCCGGTGAAACCGACTACGACAGCGGAGAAATTTTCTACCAAAAGGATGCTAAACCCAGTTATCTAAAACAATATACTAAAATTTCCAGCGACAAAACCATTATTGAAGAATGTCTTACTATTTTTCAAGATGTATTTGATATGGAAAAAGATATTAGAAACCTGGAAATTGAAATAAGTAAAATCACGGAAGAATCTCCACAAAGCGAAAAATTACTTGAACAATACAGCAAATTATCAGAAAAATATATCGAACTAGACGGGCATTCTATTAACTCCAGAGTTAGAGGAGTTATAAAAGGATTAGGATTTTCTGAAAATGAATTCCATAAAACTGTAAACGACTTAAGTGGTGGTCAAAAGTCTAGAGTTAATCTAGCAAAATTACTTTTATCTAATCCTGATTTCATGTTTCTAGATGAACCTACTAACCACTTGGACATTAAGTCTATTTCTTGGCTGGAAGGATATTTGAGAGACTATAAAGGAACATTTATGGTAGTAAGTCACGATAGATTTTTCTTAGACAATGTAGTCAATAGGATATTTTTATTGGAAAACCAAGAACTGTTTACTTACTATGGAAACTATACACAGTTCTCGAAATTAAGAGCAAAAGATCTGGAAGTTAGAAAAAGGCAATATGAAAATCAGCAAAAAGAAATAGAACGAGAAAAGAAAATTATAGATCGTTTTTTAAGTGTTGGCAGAGAAAAAGCAATTCGCCAAGGCCAAAGTAGATTGAAGCAATTGGAAAAACTAGAAACCATTGATCCGATAAAAATCAACAAGACAGCTTCGATTAGATTTAAAACTAATATAAAACCTGGTAATGACATCTTTATAGGAGAAAATTTATCCAAATCCTTTGGAGATCATTTGGTATTTACTAACATAAATTTTAAATGTTTTAAAGGAGATAGAATAGGAATTATTGGAGAAAATGGCGTTGGAAAATCCACATTGTTCAAAATATTATCTGGCAGAATCCCATCTTTTAAAGGAGAGTTGAAGATTGGTACTAATGTCCAAATCGGCTACTTTGACCAAGAAATGTCTCATTTAAATAATGAAAATACGATAATTGAGGAGATATGGGATTCCTACCCTAAACTCACTCATTTCGAAATCAGATCCTATTTAGCAAAAATGATGTTCATAGGTGATGACATATTAAAAGAAATTAAGTTTTTAAGCGGTGGAGAAAAGGCTAGAGTGTCCATATTAAAGCTAATGCTTTCAGACTCCAACGTACTGTTGATGGACGAACCTACGAACCATTTAGATATAGACTCCAAAGAAATTTTAGAAAAAGCCCTGAAAGATTATGAAGGCACAGTAATCTCCATCTCTCACGATAGGTATTTTCTAAACAACTATGCAAATAAAATTTGGGAAATGGAAAAGGATTCTATAAATGAATTTTTAGGTGATTACAATTATTACGTCCAAAAAAAAGAAGAACTAGAAGCTTCTCCAGAAGAAATAAAAGAAATGACGATGACCGAAAGGCGTGCTATTCAAAAGGAAGAACGAGAGAAAATCCGTGAAGAAAGAAAAAAACGCCAGGAGCTGGAAAAATTAGAAGCTAAAATTTCAGATTTGGAAATGGAAATAGAAGAACTGGATATGACTATGGCAAATCCAGAAATCGCTGTTGATTATGAAAAGATACTGGAGTTAAGTATGAAAAGAGATTCGGTATCCCAAGAATTGGAAAATTTATATGACGATTGGATGCTATTAAGCTAAAATTAAAAATATCCTAGTGTAGAAATGCTAAAATCGCATTTTACACTAGGATATTTTTAATCTACAATCCCAAATTGGCAACTGCTTTAATGGAGAAAGGACTTGCTCCCTCTCTTTTGTACTGAAAATAAGCAGCTCCCGCTATCATAGCTGCATTATCAGTGGAGAGAACTTTACTCGGAAAGTATGACTTTATTAGTCCTTCAGATTCCAATTCTTGAAACCTTTTTCGAAGTCCGTCATTGGCAGAAACGCCACCTGACACTGCTATTTTATTGATACCAGTCTCTTTAGATAATCTCATCGTCTTTCCCACTAGCACATCTAATACTGCATCTTGAAAGCTTCGAGCCACATCTTCTATTACTATGTCTTCATCTTTCATCTTTTGAGAATTGATATAGTTTAAAACTGCGGTTTTTAATCCGCTAAAACTAAAATCGTAATTATCTTCTTTTAGCATTACCCTTGGAAAATCTATATTGGATTTCCCAATTTTTGCATATTTATCTATATAAGGTCCTCCAGGATAACCTAGTCCCAAAGTTCTAGCAATCTTATCAAAAGCTTCACCTGCTGCATCATCTTTGGTTCTTCCCACTACTTCAAATTCCAGTTCGTTTTTTACTACAATTAAATAAGTGTGTCCTCCTGAAACTACCAAGGAAATAAATGGTGGTTCCAAATCCGTATCCAAATAATTTGCAGAAATATGGCCTTCCATATGATTTACTCCCACAAAGGGAATGTCATTTGAAAATGCCAAAGCTTTACCATATGACAATCCTACTAATAAAGCGCCAATAAGTCCTGGGCCTCTAGTCGCTCCAATTAAATCTATTTCATTTATTTTTAAATTTGCTTCACTTAAAGCTTCTCTGACTACATAACTAATAGTTTCCAAATGCATTCTAGATGCCACCTCGGGAACTACTCCTCCGTATATTTTATGTGTGTCTATTTGTGAAGCAATAATATTTGAACATATAATTCTTCCATCTTTTACCACTGCTGCTGCAGTTTCATCGCAAGAAGATTCTATTCCTAATACGTACATTTAATTCTCCTCTGTCATTTTCCACATCACATACGCGTCTTTATTATTTTTATAATATCCTGTTCTAATACCGACTGTGACAAAACCCATTTTTTCATACAAAGCTATTGCAGGATAATTGTCCACTCTCACTTCTAAAGTAATTCCAATTATTTCTTTTTCCGGATAAAAGTTCATACCATAACTTAAAAGTTTTTCTCCAATTCCTTTGCCTCTGTGACTTTCATCTACTGCAACATTGTTTATATGAACCTCGCTAGCAATATTCATTATAGAAATAAATCCAACAACTTTTTCGTCCAGAACTCCTACAATATATACGCTATATTTATTTTCAAGTAAATCTTGCTTCACCAATTCATAGGACCACGCATCTTCTACTGAATCTTCTATGGCAAATATCTCATCCAAATCCTCTTCTTTTGCCATTCGTATTAATAAACTATCCATTTTTCTTCTCGAAGTCTATTTGGGCTTGGGACTTGGACATGTAATTGGCTTCTAAGTTCAAATGGCTTATGGATTTACCCTTTTTATATTCCTCAAGGGCAATAAAGCATAAGTTGGAAGCTCGATTTAATAAATTTCCTTCCATTCCATACGAGATAGTATTTTGAAAGGATTCTCTGAAGAAATCGCACATGTCGCCAACTAATATTAAATCTTCTTTGTCTTTCATATTATTGGAAAAATCTGTAATATCGTATAGACCTTCTTCTAGAAAAACTTCCTTTATTGAATAATAATAAATCGCTCCATATACCCTATCTCTTTTGGCATCCACTGCTACAGCAACCGTCTTAGAACTAGAAAAATTCCTAGCCAAAATTTCTAAAGATGATACTGGAACCACTGGAATATCCAAAAATTCCAAAAGGCCTTTTGCCGTCGCGATACCAATGCGTATTCCAGTAAAAGAACCTGGTCCTACTGCAACGCCAACTAAATCTATGTCGTCCATTTTAAGATTATTGGATTCAAGTAGATATTTGATATTGTCTATTAATTTTTCAGAATGATCCATATTAGAGAAAAAATTAATTTCACATAATATTTTAGAATCTTCTATCACCGCTATAGACATTGTCTTTGTAGATGTATCAATCCCTAAAACTTTCATTTGCTATACTCTCCAAAATGTATTTATATTTTTTTTCGTTATTTGTATTTATATTGATGATTCTAATTTCTCCTTCGCCTTTTTTGATATCTATATTCAACGGTTCTTCAGGCAAAAGTTCGTATATAGTATCAGGCCATTCTATAATATTTACATCATTTGAAAATAAATAATCTTCAAAGCCCAATCTTTGGAAATCTTCTTCCCCTTCTAATCTATAAGTATCAAAATGATTTAAATTAATCTTTCCGTCATATATATTTAATAACGCAAAAGTAGGACTGGTAATATAATCATCTATTCCCATTCCCTCGCCTATGAATTGGGTTAAGTGAGTTTTTCCAGCTCCTAAGTCTCCTCGTAAGCATATAGTTTCACCACCCACTAAGGATTTTCCTATAACATTTCCCAATCGTTTCATCTCGTCAATTGAATTAATTAATATTTTTTCCATATTTCACCTAGGGATATTATATATGATAATCACACATTTTTAAAGAATGGTAAATGCTTTTGTCATATCATTGTAAAATTGGAAAAATATATTCAGTTATAATATAAGGCATGGAGGTTTTTATGAGAAATAAATTTAAAAAATTAATAACAGCATTGGCTTTTTCAGCAGTTTTACTTAGTTCCTTAAAAGTTAATGCTTCAAGTGTAATTCATGATGTAAAGGAAAGACATGACATAGCTACCGGTGTGCAACATGTCCAAATAGACAGGTTTACCAATAATGGATGGATCGACATTGAGGTTCTAAAACTGGATACTAAAAATAGTTTTAGTAATCTTACTCCTTTAATAAGTGGACAAGGAGTTTCCAAAAGAGCAGTCTTGTCAGATATGATTAACTCAAATGGAGCAGTAGCAGGTATTAATGGAGATTTTTTCGAGACGACAAGTTATCCAATGGCTTTGGGTTCACTATATGGAGATAATAAATTAATTTTATCCACTCCAGAAGTAGCATTTAGTAGAAATTCATTTTATATAACCAAAGACGGAAAAGGCGGAGTTGGCAATCTAAACAATAATATTATTGTAACTAATATTGGTAAGGGAATTAATTACAGCATTAATGCCCTAAATAAAATATCCAAACCATATTCTGCAATTTCAATATTAGATAGCAATTGGGGCGCTAAATCCCCAGGTAATTCTATCGGAACCAGAAATACGGAAGTATTGATTGTAAATAACAGAGTAGTAGATAAAAGAACTGGAGGAGTTTCTTTTCAAATTCTACCTGGAACTTACGTTTTGACACAAGTTGGAACTGGCTTAGATTCCTTGTCCATAGGTGATACCATTTCAATCAACTATGGAGGATACGAAAACCTAGCTTTTTCTGTAGGAGGCGGTAACATTTTGGTGTCCCAAGGTTCAGTTCTTAATAACCCCAAATTTTCAAAAACTAGAGCACCTAGAACTGCAATAGGTATTAACAGTACTAACACTGAAGTCTTGTTAGTTACGGTAGACGGTAGAAATAATACATCTATAGGTATGAGCGAACAAGAATTAGCTGAGTTTATGAAAAGTATAGGTTCACATCACGCATTGAATCTAGATGGTGGTGGTTCAACTACAATGGGAATTAAGTATTCAGGTGACGAAAAAGCTACTATAGTAAATTATCCATCAGATGGATCTGAAAGACCAATAGTTTCTGGTGTAGGAATAAAATCCTCAGCACCTGTTTCAGAGCCAAATTATTTAAAAATTACACCAAGTGAAAAATCTACATTTATAGGATTTTCATATCCCATAACTGTAGAAGTTTTCGACCAATATCACAATAAATTGCAAGTAAATCCAGAATCCATATCCATATCATCGGAATCAGGAAATATAAGTGGTCTTAACTTTAATCCAAGCGTAAAAGGACCAGGCAAGATAACTGCAAGCTACGCAGGTATAACTGGAGCAACAGATGTGTTTGTACATTCCGAAATGAAAGAATTAATTCTTGATGTAGGATCCCTTCAAATGACAAATGGCAAAATACACATTTTTGAAACGATATATGGTAAAGACGATTTGGGATACAAGAAAAAAATAAACGCATCCCAAGTACAATTCAGTGCTACGGAAGGAATTGGAATATTTGAAGGAAATAAATTCACTGCCCAAGGTGATGGTGTAACAGGCGTAATAACGGCTAATTATAATGGCGTAATTAGAAATATCCCAATATCTGTAGGTACACAAAAAGAAAATATATTCGGATTTGATTCCATTGAAAATGCTACAGTTTCAGTAAATCCAAATGACGATACTAAAATAACTGCAAGTGTAATATTAGATTCTGAAACTCAAGATGAAAATCCATCTACAGCTTTAGTTTATAGCATAACGCCACAAAAAGAAGCCCAAAGTGCTTCTATAAATTATAAAGGTGGAATATCCCTAGGAACAGCACAATACGTGGGTCTTTGGATCAAAGGTGATAGCTCAGGCGGAAAAGTTATTGCAAGCTTCAGAGATGCAAACGGAAAAACAGGAAGTGCAGTTTTAATTGCCTCAGTAGATTTTAACGAATGGAAATATGTAGAAGCTCTCGTTCCTGCTAGTCTAAATGGAAATATTTTTCTAGATAAATTATCCATCACTATCTCCGACGAGGTAGAACTGGTTTCTTCTATTAAATTTGATGGACTAATTGCCGGAATTAAATTGCCCCTTGATTGGGAATTGGCTAAAGGTTCAAGTGTATCTGGCGACCCTAGAAATTTCCAAGGAGAAACTGAAGGAGCTTCCAGAATATCTATAACCAGCCTGAGCAAAAATGGTGGGGATAACACCCAAAAATTAAATCACCTGCAAAATAAGAACGTAGCAGTTATATTTAATGGCGCATCTCCAGAGACTATGGCAGGAATCAATGCAGGTTTAAAATTCAATGGAAATGACGTGCACAACATTAAAACCTCAAACGGTACAGCATTTATTACTCTCCAGTCTAATCAAAACGGAATTAGATCAGCTAATGCAGCCCAATGGAAACCATTTATGGCAGCCATGGAAAATGCAGACTATAAAAATATTGTAATAATGATGCAACATGACCCTGAGAATCTAACAGGAGCCAAAGAAAAATCCTTCTTCTTTGATATTATCGACAAAGCAGTAAAATCCGGAAAAAATGTATTTATAGTTTCTCCAGGAAATACTAATTCTGTAGAATGGCTAAGTGGATATAGGAAAGTATCGCTAACTGGCTACGGTAATGCAGTATTAGACATCAATATAAAAGATGGAAATCTATCTTATGTGATGACAAGATATTAAACTATTATTAGTCTTCAAGCAAAATAAAATCGTTTTTAAAAATTAAGGGTCTTTGTCAAATAATTTTGACAAAGACCCTTAATTTAATAATATAATAACTGCTTCTAACACAGAGCCACCTATTGCTCTGGCTTTATCTGATATGGTATAGCAATTTATTTCTGTTCTAGGTTCTATATCTCCTATTTTCATTCCCTTTTTTACTTTGCTTTTATTTCGTATTAGGCCTCTCAAAACTCCTTCGATTTCTGCTTTAACCTCGATACCATTTACTTCTGAGATTACTTCGTTCTTTTTTACAAAATCGCATATATCAAAATAATTCTCTATAACTCCGTCACAGGGTGCGTATAATACCCTTTCTGTTGAAAAACCACATGTTTCTCCTGGTATTCCTGTATTAGGCGATGCGCTTCCTTCAAATATTAGTCTAGCTAAATCGTGACCTCTATTGGTTTCTATGACAATATCTACATCTTCGCCTGCTATGAATCCTGGACCCAATGCGATAGTATTCTTGCATAAATTTTTATTGATTCCTAGATTTTTTTTAGCTATTATAGCATCCACAATTACATCGGGTTTGAGGAAATTTAATATCTCAAGGTTTGGATCTATGAATATAGGTACTTTTTTCAAATTCCAGGCTATATTAATTTCTTCTATATCACTTACCAAAATAGCTTCTACATCTTCAACTTTATAATTTCCTTCGTATATTGCTTCAGACAGCGAAACAGTTCTTCTGACTGCCATAGGCCTTTCTATCTCTGTTGCTACTACTTTAAATCCACATCGATGAAGTTTTTGGATAACTCCTGTCGCAATATCTCCTGCTCCTCGAACTAAGATTATCTTTTCTTTCATAATTCTAATATCCTTTTGTAATCTTCTTCTATGTCTATGTCCAAATTTTCAATGGAGCTATTTATAATTAGACTTTGGGAATTGGATTGGTCGATTAAGATGACGCCTCCTTGATCCTTTTCTAGTTTCAAAAGTTTTTCTCTATATTCTGGTGGAAAAATCATAGGTGAGCCTCTATTTTCTAAATAAATCGGAAATGTTATCAAGCTCTTGTCCGCATTAAATTTTTCGATTATCTTATCTACTGTTTCTTTAGTCAAGAGAGGTTGATCGCATACAAAAAACATACAGGCATTTTTCTGTTTAGAATTTCTTATTCCAATTTTTATAGATTCACTCTTTCCTATAATGGCTTCTTCGTTAGTATAGGATGTTATTTTGTTATCTTCTGCGTATTTGATTATATCCAAATCATTTGTGACTATTATTTTTTCGTCAAAGGGATAACTCGATACCAAATCTATAACGTACTCAAAGATAAATTTTTCTTTGTATTTTAATTTTAATTTGTTTTTGCCCATGCGTCTAGAGCTTCCACTAGCCATTATTATTGCAGATATCATATTTCACCTACTAGATTTTTTCAATTATATAATTTATCTTATCATCGTAATCGATTAATTTTTTTACATAGTCTTGTGTTATTTCATTTTTCTCAAAACTATATTGGTTGAAGTAGATCACTTTTTCTCCAACAGCATTTTTGAATATTCCTTCTTCGTGGAATATAATATTTTTTATTGTTTCAAAATCCAATTCCTCTTTGAATCCGAAATTTTCTTTGAATTTTTCCTCATTGAAAATTAATTCCGCCCGTAATATTTCTCCAAAATATTTCATAGGTATTACTCCAATTGTTTTAGTAGTTTCAGGTCTTATTACTGGTTCGAATTCCCTCCATGCTTTGTATGGAAGTCTTTTAGAGCCATCTGCTTCAATCAAAATATAGTCGAAAATTTTTAAACAATGTATAAAATCTTCGTCTGTTAATGCATTGAATTTGTTTTCAACGGTTTTTCTTCCGGCGATTACTATTTTGTTGTTGACATTTATATCTTTCAATTCGTCATAGCTTTCAATAAATATTTCATTTTCCAGTAAATTTTCTGGAACTTTCATTTTTGTAGTTGTGGTAATGAGGACACTGCCACTGAATATGAGCTCTCTAGCCAATTTGTATATTGTGGTAGTTTTGCCACCACTTCCTATAAAAGATATTATGTCATTTTTTTTTATGTCAAATTCTTTTGCTAGACTCATCACTACTCCTATAGTCTTGTATTATCTCAGATGCAATAGATATTGCAATTTCGAATGGAGTTTCTGCGTTAATCTTCATACCTATTGGCGAAAAGATTTTATCTTTTAGGTGAGCATATTTAGAATTTTCAAGTTCAGAAAATAAAATAGCAGCCTTTTTCTTCGAGCCTATTACCCCGATGTATTTTGGATTTTTTTCTAAAACTTCAAACAAAACGGATCTGTCGTGCTTGTGTCCACGAGTAAGAATGCAAACATAGTCGTGTATGCTTATATCTAAATTGGCAGTGCTATAATCTTGTGAGAGTATTCTCAGTGACTGCGGAAATTGTTCTTCAAGTAAAAATTCTTCTCTATCTTCAATTACAATAGTTTCAAATTCTAAATCATTTAAAATGGGAACTAGACACTGAGCTATATGGC
>JAAZCH010000068.1 GCA_012513395.1 Tissierellia bacterium | reverse complement strand
CCCCATTTAAAAACGGGAATAAAAAATAAACTCAAAGCAGTGTATTCCAAATAAACTTCATAACGACCATAAGAGCCACAAACTTTGCAGATCTTTAACTCGTCAAAATTCAACTTTTCTTGTTTCGTATTAATCCCAAAAATAAAAAACATAATTAACCTCTATAAAGATATTTTATATCATTAGGGAAAATTTGCAAATGTCATTTGAGTTTATTTCCTTGGTGGATTTATCTAGATATATTATTAATAAAATGGCTTAATATTAGATTTTTTGATATGATAGTATTAATTTCAAAATTTTAGGGAGGAGATAATTTGAAAATAATAAAAGAATTTGGAATAATATTTTTCTGTCTGCTCTTAGGGAGCATTACCAAATTATTTATTGCCTTTCCAATACCTGAAACGGTTTACGGAATGATTTATTTTTTTATTGCACTAAATTTTAAAATAGTAAAAGTAGACGACGTAGCCATTGCAAGTGGCGGATTACTAGACAATATGCAATTTTTCTTAATCCCACCAAGTGTGGCAATTGTCAATGTTTATGGATTAATACAAGCTGACTTGTTGAAATTTGCAGGAATTGTACTTCTTTCAATGTTCATAACCATGGGAGTTACTGGAACAGTTGTGTCCTTAATACAAAAGGTGATGAAGTCATGAACAGCAGTCCATATTACGGAGTGATGTTTACGCTCATAGGTTATTTACTGGGAATGTGGCTTTCAAAAAAATATAATCAGCCACTTTTAAACCCGATTTTCGTAGGAATAATTACATGTGTAGTGTTGATGAAAGTTACAGGGATTAGCTACGACGAATATAAAGTCGGAGCCAATTACGTCACGTTTTTTGTAGCACCTGCAACAGTATCATTGATAGTGCCATTATATAAAAATTTAGAAACTTTAAAGAAAAACTTAATTCCTGTTCTAGTAGGAGTCCTCGCAGGAGCAGTGACAGCAATAGTAAGTGTAATTTTACTTGCAAATTTATTTGGAGTGAGCGAACAACTTAAACTTTCGTTAGTATCTCAATCCATCACCACCGCTATTGCAATACCATTGACTGAACAAATAGGCGGATTAGGAGCAATCGTATCTATTTCGATTGCGTTAAGAGGAATTTCTGGAGCCATTCTAGCCCCAACTATTTTTAAAATATTTAACGTAAAAGATCCTGTAGCAAAAGGCGTAGCCATAGGAACCACCAGTCACGCCTCAGGAACTGCAAAGGCAATAGAAATGGGCGAAATAGAAGGCGCTCTAAGCGGACTCTCTATAGCAATCGCTGGAATCATAACCGCAATAGTTTTGCCAATTGTTATGAATATTATGGGATAGGATACGAGGTGGTTTTATGAAAATAGTAATTTTGGATATGTTAAATCACATAATCACAGAGAAACAATGGTCTGTGTTTGATGTTTTTGAAAATGTTATAAAGTATGATAACACTTCGCGAGATGAAACTATAGACAGAATAAAAGATGCTGACGCAATTATCACAAATAAAGTGGTTTTGGGAAAAAGTGAATTAGACGCTGCAAAAAATTTAAAATACATTGGCGTTGTGGCTACAGGTTACAATGTAGTAGATGTTCAGTATGCAAAGGAAAAAGGTATAGCAGTTACAAATGTGCCTTCTTATGGAACGGATACTGTGGCTGAATTTACTTTTGGAATGATGCTCAGCTTGGCAAGACGATACGAACTCCACTACCAAGCTGTTAAGGAAGGCATGTGGCAAGAAAAAAATAGTTTTTGCTTCAACCTAACTCCTCAATTTGATTTAAATGGAAAAACTTTGGGAATTATTGGTTTTGGAAAAATTGGACAAAGAGTTTCTGAAATCGCAAAAGCATTCAGGATGAATGTACTTGTCCTAGATAGAAAGGGAAATTATAGAATTGAAGATGGAGTTGAATTTGTATCTTTAGAAAAATTATTAAAAGAATCAGACTTCGTATCCCTTCATTGCAATTTAACCGAAGACAATTACCAAATGGTCAACGAAATTTTCTTAAAACAAATGAAACCAACGGCATATTTATTGAATATGTCTAGGGGTGGACTTGTAAACGAAAGTGATTTGGCAAATGCACTTAACAATGATTGGATTGCTGGAGCTGGAGTAGATACTGTAAGTGTAGAGCCCATCGAAGAAAATAACCCATTGTTAAATGCAAAAAATATAATAATTACTCCCCATATGGCATGGCTGGCAAAAGAAGCCCTAGAAAGAATCCTAGATACTGCCGTAGATAATTTACAAAAATTTCAAGATGGAGTTTTGCAAAATAGAATAGTATAAATAAAATCTGGTCGATATTAAATGACCAGATTTTTATTTAATCATATTATTAAAAATTACAGTGGCTGATTATGTTACAATATCTCCTTTCGCCTAAAATGCCTTCCAATTTTATTTTAAAAATTAGAAATAGTATTAATTTATATTTATTTTGCTAGAAATGCTTTCGGTTTACTTTTTCATGATATAATTAACAGTAATTATGTTTAGGGGTATATTATGTAATTTGAAAGGAGATTTTGATTTGAAAAAACTAAATTTAGAGAAATACGGCATTACTGGGACTACAGAAATTATACATAATCCTTCCTATGAATTACTTTTTTTGGAAGAAACAAAAGAAAATCTTGAAGGTTTTGAAAAGGGTCAAGTAAGTGAATTGGGTGCTGTTAATGTTATGACTGGTATATATACGGGGCGTTCTCCAAAAGATAAATTTATTGTAAAAGATGAAACGACAAAAGACACTATATGGTGGACATCAGAGGATCATCCAAATGATAATAAACCTGTGAGCAAAGAAGTTTGGGATTCAGTTAAAAAAATTGCATTAGATGAACTTTCAAATGGGAAACTTTTTGTTGTAGATGCTTTTTGTGGAGCTAATAAAGATACTAGAATGTCCATAAGATTTATAGTAGAAATAGCTTGGCAAGCACATTTTGTTACTAATATGTTTATTAAACCGACTGATGAAGAACTAGAAAATTTCGAACCTGATTTTATAGTATATAATGCTTCAAAGGCGAGTATTCCCAATTATAAAGAGCTAGGCCTTAATTCCGAAACTGCAGTAATGTTTAACCTAACCTCCAAGGAACAGATTATAGTAAACACCTGGTATGGTGGAGAAATGAAAAAAGGAATGTTTGCAGTAATGAATTATTATCTTCCTTTGCAAGGTATAGCTTCTATGCACTGTTCTGCAAATACCGATTTGAATGGGGAAAACACTGCAATTTTCTTTGGACTTTCAGGTACTGGAAAAACTACACTTTCAACTGATCCAAACCGTTTATTAATAGGTGATGATGAACACGGGTGGGATGATGAAGGAATATTCAATTTTGAAGGTGGATGTTACGCTAAGGTCATTAATCTAGATAAGGATTCAGAGCCAGAAATCTATGGTGCAATTCGTAGAGATGCATTACTGGAAAATGTTACTCTAGATTCAAAAGGAAAAATAGATTTTAATGATCAAAGTGTGACAGAAAATACTCGAGTTTCGTACCCCATTAATCACATCGAAAATATTGTAAGACCAATTTCTGCAGGCCCTGAAGCAAATAATGTAATCTTCCTGTCTGCAGATGCTTTCGGAGTGTTACCACCTGTATCAATATTGACACCAGAGCAGACTAAGTATTATTTTCTCTCAGGTTTCACAGCAAAATTAGCTGGTACAGAGCGAGGAATCACAAAACCTACGCCAACATTTTCTCCGTGTTTTGGATTGGCTTTTTTACTTTTAGAGCCAATAAAATATGCTGAAGAATTAGTTAAAAGAATGGAAAAAAGTGGTGCTAAGGCATATTTAGTCAACACAGGTTGGAATGGTAATGGTAGCAGAATCTCAATAAAAGATACTCGTGGTATTATAGATGCAATTTTGGATGGCTCTATTGAAGATGCTTCCAAAAAAGTCATACCATACTTTAACCTAGAAATTCCTATGACATTGCCAAATGTAGATTCAAAAATTTTAGATCCTAGAGATACTTATCCCAATGCTGATTTATGGGAAGAAAAAGCCAAAAATTTAGCCAAGCTTTTTAAAGAAAACTTCTCAAAATATGAAGATAATCCAGATGTAAAAAAACTCGCAACTGCGGGACCTTCTCTTTAGTCAAATATAAAATAGAATGGTATAAAAAATCTGGTCAGTTCATATCATAGTAATTGACCAGATTTTTATTTAATCATATTTTTCTTTTACATATCTATCCATTTCCTCTGCTGCTTGTTTTCCTGCGCCCATCGCGAGAATTACAGTAGCTGACCCTGTTACAATATCTCCTCCGGCGAAAACTCCTTCCAATGTAGTTTTAAAGTTTTTGTCTACAATGATTTTATTATGAGAATCTATTTCTAAATTCGCTGTGGTATCTGGAATTAATGGATTTGGATTGGTTCCGAGTGCTACAATTACCATGTCCGCTTTTATTTCGTAAGTGGCTTTTGGAATTGGAATGGGTCTTCTTCTCCCCGACTCGTCTGGTTTTCCTAATTTCATTCTTACCAACTTCACTTTTTCTACTTCTCCAATTTCGTTTCCTATTATTTCTATGGGATTGGATAAAAAATTATAATTTATTCCTTCTTCGATGGCATTTTCTATTTCTTCATCTCTAGCTGGAAGTTCTGCCTTAGTTCTTCTATAAACCACCGTCACGTTGGAGCCGTATCTTCTGGCAGTTCTTGCAGAATCCATGGCTACATTTCCTCCACCGATTACGACTACATTTTTACCAATTCTAATTGGCGTATCTGATTCTTTAAGATATGCTTTCATCAAATTATTTCTAGTCAAATATTCGTTGGCAGAATATACTCCGTTGAGATTTTCTCCTGGAATATTTAAAAATAGTGGACTTCCTGCACCTGAACCCAAGAAAAATGCCACGTATTCCTCTTGTTTTAATTGGTCAATGGTTATCGTGCGCCCAATTACTGTATTTATTTTAATATCTACGCCAAGATTTTTTAAATTTTCTATTTCTCTTTTTACAATTTTGTCCTTGGGAAGTCTAAATTCTGGAATTCCGTATTCCAAAACTCCTCCAGGTCTATGAAGGGCTTCAAACATTGTCACTTCATATCCCTTTTTGGCAAGTTCGCCTGCGCAAGTTATCCCTGCTGGGCCTGAGCCTATTACTGCGACTTTATGATGATTTTTTTCTACCATCTCATCAAAGGACAATCCCTTTTCCAACCCAAAGTCAGCTGCAAATCTTTCTAATTTTCCAATGGCAATCGAGTCACCCTTTTTCCCAAGAACGCAAGTGGATTCACATTGTTCCTCTTGGGGACAAACTCGTCCGCAAACTGCTGGAAGATTTGTGTACTTTGATAAGGTTCTGGAAGCTTCTTCAAAATTATCTTCGGCAATATTTTTTATAAATCCTGGAATATCTATTCTAACCGGACACATATCTACGCAAGTGGGATTTTTGCATTGGATACATCTTTTCGCCTCTTGAATCGCTTCTTTGTCAGTATAACCCAAACACACTTCATCAAAATTTTGAATTCTCTGGATAGGGTCTTGATATGAAATCTCCACTCTTTTAAATCGATTCATCTGACATTCCCTCCATCAAGTCGCAATATTCGTGGTGAGCCTCCACTTCCAATTTTTTATACTGTCCTTGGCGCAAAAGTGTTCCATCAAAATCCACCAGATGAGCGTCAAATTCCGGTCCATCAACACAAGCGAACTTCGTCTTGCCGTCAATTACAACTCTACAAGCTCCGCACATGCCTGTTCCATCAACCATTATAGTATTCATGGAAACTACACTGGGAATATTTAGTTTTTTTGTCATTAATGAAGTGTATTTCATCATTGCCATAGGTCCGATTATCACGCATAGGTCGTAAAATTTTTTTCTTTCTTCAACTAAGACCTTCAATCCTTCAGGTGTCAAACCATGAAATCCATAGCTTCCATCATCTGTAACTATAAAAAGATTATCAGCTAATTTCCGAAATTCTTCTTCCAAAACTATAAACTCCTTGGATCTAGAACCCAACAAAACATCAAAGGGAATGTGATTTTCTTTGAGCCATTTCCCTTGAGGGATAAGTGTCGCAGCCCCAAGTCCACCGCCAACAAGTAGCAGATGCTGATTTCTTAAAATTTCTATATCTTCATTTACAAATTTAGATGGTAGACCCAAAGGGCCAACTAAATGCAATATGTATTCTCCAACTTCTTTATGCGCTAGCTTCTTCGTAGAAACTCCTATAGCTTCAAAGACCAAAGTGATCTCGCCCAATTGTGGGTCGTTGTCACAAATAGTTAATGGAATCCTCTCGCCATTTTCTTCTACAATGAGGATGACAAATTGCCCAGGAAGGCAAGTCCTAGAAACTTCTGGCGCTTCTATAATCATTGAATATCTATCTGGCGCAATATTATTTTTAGCTATAACCTTGAACAAATTTTCCCTCCTATTTATTTCTATTTTGTTAATTTTAATACATTATACTACTAATAAAAATCTTTATGTGATGATTGGACAAATTAATGAGAAAACATCCTCTTTAAATTTAATTTAAGAGGATGTCTAAAATTTAATTGCCTAATTTATCAAATACAGTTCCTAGAAAAATCGAGATTCCTTTGTAGAACTGTGATTCGTCCAAATTAAATTTGGAATTGTGATGAGGATATCTTACCCCATCGCTGTGAGGTTCTACATTGGATAGGAAGAAAAAAGTTCCCGGCACTTCTTGTAAGAAAAACGCCATGTCTTCTCCGCCCATAGTAGGATTTTCAAGATCTTCAACATCGTCAGGGAAAAGTTTCGCTGCCAATCCCTTAACATATTTTGTAAATTCCGGTTCGTTTTTGAGCACAGGATACATTCTTTCGTAGAATAATTCTGCAGAACCGCCATAAGTTTTAGCAATTCCGTCAGAAATTCCCAAAATTCTATCTTCAATTAAATCTCTAGCTTTTTCGTTTAGAGTTCTAGCAGTGCCCAGCATATTTACTTCATCAGGAATAATATTTTGGCTAGTGCCACCTTCGATCTTACATACAGAAACCAAAGCTTGGTCATAGGGAGCTAGTTCACGAGAAATAATTTTTTGAAGTCCCATTAAGATTTCACCAGAAATAATTATAGGGTCTATCGCCTCATGGGGATTAGCACCGTGACCGCCGCGTCCGTTTACTTTTATGGAAAATCTATCCATGGATGCCATCATAGCGCCTTCTCTAAAACCTATTTTGCCAACTTCCATCTTGGAGACATTGCCTGAGTGAAGTCCTAACATAAAATCAGGTCTTGGATTCTCCAAAGCTCCTTCATCAATCATAGGTTTTGCTCCCCCAGGAATTTCTTCGCCAGGTTGGAAGAAAAATTTTACAGAACCTTTAAAAGCATCTTTGTTCTCATTCAAAATTTTTAAAGTCGTAAGAGCAATAGCAGCGTGACCATCATGACCACAAGCATGCATACATCCTGCATGAGTAGAAGCATATTCCACACCTGTTTCTTCAGTGATAGGAAGAGCATCCATATCAGCCCTTATTCCGATACATTCTCCTGCCCCATTTCCCTCAATCAAAGCCACAATAGCATTTCCATTCACAAACTCTTGATACTCCACACCCCAAGAATCAAGTCTGTCTTTAATATACTTCACGGTCTTAGGCAACTCCAGTTCTAATTCTGGAATCATATGCAAATCCCTTCTCATCTCAATGCACAATTCTTCATTTTCTTTCGCTAGTTTTATAACATCCACACCAATTACCTCCCCAATGTATTAGTAAATTTATAGATTTATTATATCATAAATGTCATTTTCGTATTTAAATTATCCTATAATTAAATCTCCAATGTTTATAGAATTTAATTATAGTCACTTCTATTCCAAAATATCCTCAAATTTAAAATTAATAATTTTTCCTAAATCTCCCACCTTCATCTCTATTTGATGTCCAATTTTACCAGCGCTGAAAAATATTTTTTCTTGGTCTTTAGCAGATTCATCGATCACTGTTTTAAAATTTTTCTTCATTCCTATAGGTGAACATCCTCCGTGGATATAGCCTGTTAATGGTAATAAGTCCTTGGATTTTATCATTTCTATTTTCTTTTCTCCCACTGCTTTTGCTGCCTTCTTCAAATCCAGTTCTCCATTTACAGGAACCAAAAACACAAAGTGCTCTCCTGATTTTCCCACTGTCACTAAAGTTTTAAATACTGATTTTGGGTTTTCATTTAGTGCTTCTGCCACTTCCAATCCACTGATTGCTCCTGTGTCTAGATATTCATGGGCAGTGTACTGGATTTTCTTTTGTTCAATTATTCTCATTACATTTGTTTTTTCTTCCATCTTCTACACCTTTTTTTATATTTGTTATATTTTACACCTTGGGGAAGTTGAATACAAATTGAAAAAAATTTACTTTGGTAATTCATATCACATACATTTCACACTAAATACTTTTCCAACTTCTGGTTGTATTGTGATATAATAGCTTTAAATGTAGGAGGTTAACATTTATGCCAAGGAAAAGAAATTCTAAATCCGATATGAAACAAATTTACTTAATTAGAAGAGTTGTAGCTGTACTTGTTATTATTTTAGTACTTGTAGCGATTTTTACAAAATGTTCAAATAAAAAAAATACTGAAGCAGAAAATAAAAATAATAATCAAACCACAACGCAAACAACCACCATCCCACCATCAGAGCCCAATGTAGTAAATGGAATAACTGATGAAAATAATCTAAATGCGCCACCAGACAATGAAACTGAGCCTGTAACTGACGGAGATGAAGGCACAGATGCTCAAGAAGTCATAACTACAAATGAAAAAAATATACAAAACCAATACGACGAACATGCCAATACGGAATACAAAGATGGAGCCTTTTATTTGAATTTTAAAGGTGACACTAGAACAATGGTAACAAGTCGACTTGAAGATGAATATAAAGAGAAATTTGACGAGTTTTGGGAAGTTTTCAAATACGATCTCATTAAAACTTCTGAAACTCTAGCTGAAACTGTAGAGCCTGGAATTGAACTTCACGTTATCGACCCTAAGGACGATAGAAGCACACTTTTATTAATAAAAGACGGATCTACATTGTTCGATTCAACTGAAATATAAGCCAAATATATAATCCCTTGGAAATCAATTAGAATCCAAGGGATTTTATTATTTTATAAATTTTTGTAAAGTGGGAATTTTTTTAATAATTCTAAAACGTCTTCTTTAATTTCTTCAACGCTTCTTTTTTCACTTAAAGCTTCCACCATAAGTCTTGCCACTTCTCTAACGTCATCTTCTTTTAATCCCCTTGTAGTTATGGCAGGTGTTCCGATTCTAACACCTGAAGTTACAAATGGAGATTCTGGGTCTTTAGGAATTGTATTTTTATTTGTGGTAATGTGGACTTCTTTTAACATAGCTTCTGCTTGTTTTCCAGTTAAGCCAAGATTTCTTACGTCTAATAACAGAAGGTGATTGTCAGTGCCTCCTGAGACCAGTCTGATTCCTCCTTCGCTTAAAACCTCTCCCATAGCTTTAGCATTTTTAATTACTTGTTCGCTATATTCTTTGAAATCTGGTTCAAGGGCTTCTTTGAAAGATACAGCTTTAGCCGCGATTATGTGAACCAATGGTCCTCCTTGAAGTCCTGGAAAAACTGCCTTGTCTATTACTTTAGCGTATTCTTCTTTGCAAAGAATAGCTCCACCTCTAGGTCCTCTTAAAGTTTTATGAGTGGTTGTAGTTACAAAGTCTGCATGTGGTACTGGATTAGGATGATGTCCTGTAGCTACAAGGCCTGCAATATGGGCCATATCTACCATGAAATATGCATCAATCTCTTTTGCTATTTTTCCAATCCTTTCAAAATCTATTATTCTAGGATATGCAGATGCACCCGCGACTATCATTTTAGGTTTGTTTTCTTTTGCAATTCTTTCCAATTCATCATAATCTATCATTTCGTTTTCTTCGTCTACTCCATAAGCTATGAAGTTGTAAAGAATTCCAGATGCGTTAACCGGGCTACCATGTGTAAGGTGTCCACCTTCAGAAAGATTCATGCCCAATACCGTATCTCCAGGATTTAAAACCGCCGTATAGACAGCCATATTAGCATTAGCTCCTGAGTGAGGCTGCACATTTGCGTGATCTGCTCCGAATAGTTCACAAAGTCTATCTCTAGCTAAATCTTCAACTATATCAGCATTTTCGCACCCAGCATAATATCTTCTTCCTGGATATCCTTCTGCGTATTTATTCGTGAATATAGTTCCCATAGCTTCCATTACGGCTTCAGATACGAAGTTTTCTGATGCGATAAGTTCTATTTCTTCTCGTTGTCTCACTAGTTCATTTTCCAATGCGTGGAATACATCAATGTCAACATTCTTTACATTGTCTAAATTCATATTGCAAATCAGCTCCTCTTTATTCTTTTATTTCTTATACCCATTTCAATTTAACACTATATCAATTTTATAGTCAAGGTGTAAAAATTAAAAGTTTATCTAAGACAATAAAAGAATCTTTACAGATAATCTTCTACACATATTTATACTTCAAAACAAATATTATTTTCTAGTAAGATTAATTCTCCTCTGGGTTCAACTGTTTAATAACCTCTCTAAACCCAAAGTAAAATACAATTGCCGTTACTGTTGATGCTACGAT
>JAAZCH010000067.1 GCA_012513395.1 Tissierellia bacterium | reverse complement strand
TTCAAGGCCTATATGTGATTTATAGAAACGATTATGACGAAATAGAAGTTCATTTAGGATCTAGAATAGAGCAAATGGATCAAATAATCGACGGATATTTCAGCTTTAAAAATAGAGTGCTTGGTTATATGGAAGATGGAAAATTTATTCAAAATGCAAATTCGCCAGAACTAGATGAAATCCAATCAAAAGTAAATCCATATGGCTCAGAGTTTAAAATAGAAAATCCTAATGTATTAAAAATCCTTCCCTATGTGGGACTTAGATACGATACAATAAATTTAGATGGAATAGATGCAGTAGTCCACGGAACATATCACTCTGGAACTGTAAGTACAAATAGCAAAGAGCCAGAATACTCTATAAATACGTTAATACAAAGAGCAGGCGAGAAAAGTATTCCTGTATTTGTAGGAGAAGTAGAGTCAGGCTTCGACCAATACGAATCAGCAGAAGCACTGGAAACTGCGGATAATTTCTACACAATCTACGACACTTCCATAGAGAATTTATATATGAAAGTATGTCTTGGACTTTCAAAATTTAAGGGAGAAGAATTGGTGGAGTATTTAAATACGGATATATTTTTCGAGAAATTTAAATAAAAGGAGTTACATGAACAAAGATAATAGATTTCGTAGGCCAACCTGGCCGGTTAAAATTCATTATAAAGGAAAGTATTACACAGGATATTTAGAAAATATTTCTCCATCTATTACTGTAAATTTAGAGGAAGAAACTAGTGTAAGTAAATTAATAGGAATTCTTATGAATGGAGAACAAGTAGATCTCATTTATTCGGAAAACAAAAATCAAGCTCACAAATACTTCGATCCAATATCAGAAGTTCTTATAAAAACATCGACTAATGAGAAAATTCCGGAGAATGAATTTCATCCAGTTAGATACAAGAATGGAATCGTTTATATTAATGAGAAAGCATTAATAAATAGATATAAAATTAAAGATTAAATTCAAAATGCAACGATAGGTGATATCGTTGCATTTTTTTATATTCTCAACTATGATTACAAAACAGTGCCATAAATTCAGAAATAAAAAATAAAAGAGATTTCCATAATTCAAAAAGGAAATCTCTTTTATTTTTAGAAACTTATTTTAACTTTTTCAAATATTAGTCTAGGTTCAACATTTTTTTCTTTATCCAATAGACTCACAATAGGAACTAAAATCATACCCACTATCATAGCCAAAACACCTGCGTTAATAGGAGATTGCAAAATAGATGGAAGCATAGGCCTAAATAGCATATTGATTAACATTATGCCAGGACCAGCGATAAAAGAAACCCAAACCGCTGATGTGGAAGTTTTTTCCCAGTACAATCCAAACAGAAATGGTGCTAGAAATGCTCCGGCTAAGCTTCCCCAAGAGATTCCCATAAGTTGGGCGATAAATCCAATCCCACCTTTATATTGAATAATTGCAACAACTGCAGATAGTAAAACAAATATTGCAGTAAAAATTTTCATTATTCTAAGTTTATCATGTTCATTTAAATCCTTTTTCAATTCTCCAATCAAATCTAAGGTCAATGTAGAACTAGACGCCAGTACCAATGACGAAAGAGTAGACATAGAAGCAGAAAGTACCAATACAACTGCAACAGCCACTATAGCCTCTGGCAAATGGGATAACATAGTGGGCACAATAGAGTCAAAGCCAGAACTGCTAATGTCAATTTGAGATTCAAATAATCTTCCGAAAGCTCCCAAGAAATAACAACCACCAGCTACTATAAAGGCAAAAATTGTAGATATTATAGTACCTTTTTTAATGGAGCTCTCATCTTTTATTGCGTAAAATTTTTGTACCATTTGTGGAAGACCCCAAGTACCAAAAGATGTTAGCAAGACTACACCGATTAAACTAATAGGATCTGGTCCGAAAATAGAAGTCATTACGCCTTTTGATATATTATCAGCACTGGAGCTGTATTGGCTTAGAGCTGTTAAGGAGCCTACTAGACCGCCATTTAAATTTAATACAGAAAAAATAATAACCA
>JAAZCH010000066.1 GCA_012513395.1 Tissierellia bacterium | reverse complement strand
TTGAAAAAGCCTTCGGCAATTTAAAAGAGCGCCTCAACTTCAGAAGAATGCAAGTTTCATCCGAATTGTCCCTGAATGGGAAGCTTTTTGTGGAATTCATCGCCTTAATCTACTTATCCTACGTGAAAAAGAAGATGCAGGATGCCGAGCTATTTAACCAATGGACCCTTCAAGGTGTACTGGACGAACTGGACATGATTGAATTATTTGAGGCCCCCGGGCACGGTCGCGTGTTGGGAGAGGTTACGACGAAGCAGAAGGAATTATACGAGGCGTTAGGCGTTGCCCTTCCCTCGTTATAAATTCCGGGAATTCAGGTTACAATCAGTTGGCGGAAGAAAATGGGTTAGTGGCCGCGGTTTACCAGAATCGTAAGACTATCTAGCTGGATTTACGACATTCATGAGAGCGTTATAGTTGCGAGGGTAGACAATTGTTGCAGGATGACAAAAGGGAGGAAATAAATTGGATAAGATTGTAATATTGGTGGTCGTCGTAGGGATATTGGGCTATTCCTGGCAACAATCAAAGAAGTATTTATCTCCAACGTCCAGTTTCAATGCAATTATCACCCGAATCTTTTTATAAATCCTTATAAATTCCTTATAATTATCTTTTATACTCTACTTATAGGCAAAATATAAGTTTATTAGGAGGTAATTAAGATGTCAGATTATATTTTAGAAGTAAAGGGCTTAACTAAAAAGTTTAAGAATCAAATAGCTGTTAATAATGTTTCCATATCAATTAGAGAGGGGTCTGTCTATGGATTGCTTGGACCGAACGGTGCGGGAAAATCAACTATATTGAAAATGATTACTGGAATAATGAAACCATCCTCTGGAGAAATATTATTTGAAGATCATCTATGGACAAGAAAAGATTTAAAAGATATAGGAGCATTAATTGAAGAACCAGCAATCTATCCAAATTTAACAGCAAAAGAAAACTTGGAAGTTGCTTCTACTCTTTATGGACTGCCAAAGAAGAGAGTAGAAGAAGTGCTTGATATTATAGGTCTTGGGCACGTTGGAAAAAAGAAAGTAAGGAATTTTTCCATGGGGATGAAACAAAGATTAGGTCTTGGAATGGCTATTATAAACAATCCAAAACTACTTATTCTGGATGAGCCTACCAATGGGCTTGATCCAATAGGGATAGAAGAACTAAGAGAATTAATTCGTTCATTTCCTGCCATGGGAATTACAGTGATTTTATCTAGCCATATTTTATCAGAGGTAGCACAAGTGGCTGATAAAGTGGGAATCATATCCAATGGTATTATTGGCTATGACGGAGAGATAAGCAAAGAAGATGATCTTGAAAATTTATTTAAAGAAATTATAAAAAGAAATAGAGGTGAAGATTAATGATTGATATAATAAAATCAGAATTCTTAAAAAGTAAAAGAACATCAACAAATAAATTTATTCTAATAACACCATTTTTTTCAATTATATTATCTGCTTTATGGGGAGGAGGCCAAAATGGTGCGTATAACTGGTGGTATACTATGTTCCTTCCAGGAATGTTAGCTCTTATAGCAGCCCAAACAATTGCAAGGGAGAAAAACCTTTCCTATAAGGGGGCACTTTTATATCCTCAGAGTAAAGGGAAGATATGGTTAGGAAAGATATTATATATAAATATTTTGTTAATATTCACCAACCTAATATTTATGATAGGAGTTGAGGTCTTCGGTCTAATATATGGCTCTACTATTCCATTAAAAGCAAATATATTGGGAACAATTGTATTGATTTTTACATTTCTATTTAATATTCCAATCATAATGTTTTTAACTGTAAAGTTTAATATCTTCCTTGCTGTACTTTTTAATCTGGGAATGACAATTTTTGGAGTTGTAAGCTATGGATCTGGAATAAATTTAATTTTAAAAATTTTACCCTATGGGACATCATCCGCCTTAATGGTTCCAATCCTTGGTATTCTGCCAAATGGTCTTCCAGTTCCAGAGGCTAGCCCAGTGTTAAATGGAACTGGGGTATTAAACAGTACTTTAATCAGTATTATTATCTTCCTGATATTGACTTTTCTTACCACCATATGGTTCAGAAAAAAAGAGGTGAGTTAAATGATAGAATTAAAAAAACTTATAAAAGCTGATATAATAAAATTGAAATCTAGCCAAATTCCATGGATGCATTTGTATATTCCTATTTTGGGACTAGTCATATTTTTAAGCTATTATTCTTATATACCTTGGACTAGTTTTAGTAAAGTATCAGCTTATTTACAAGTTTTAAGCATAACATTTCCAATGTTAATAGCTATAATTACTTCAATAATAGCAGATCAAGAATATATGGCAGGAGGTTTTCAAAATATTTTAATTGCTTCAGAGACAAAGTATTTAAGCATCATTAGTAAATTTATATTATGTTTATTATTTGGAACCCTAAGTACTATATTGGCAGTTGTTGGATTTTATATAGGTTATTCTTTTATAGCTAATAATATCTATCCTATTTATATAAACCTAGCTATTGTGGCAATTTTAATAGGATCCAATATATTCTTATATATACTACATTTCTTTTTAAGTTTTAGATTTTCCAAGGCAGTTTCCATTGGGGTAGCTATTGTTGAATCTCTTGTGGCAGCCTTGTTTTTAACAGGAATGGGGGATGGCAGATGGCCTTTTCTTCCAAGTTCATGGAGTATTAGATTTATTGGATCATTGCTTATGAAGTATCAAAACACTGGAAGCATATTACTAGACCAAGATTTAAAACTAGGAATTATTATATCTATAGTTTTAACTTTTCTTTCATTTACAATTATGTTAGT
>JAAZCH010000011.1 GCA_012513395.1 Tissierellia bacterium | reverse complement strand
ATGCAGAAAATTCATACACACTATTTATAAAATTTTGAACCAATGGATAAAAAATAAAAACAGTTAACATTATTAATGCAGGAAGGACGAAAAGTATAGGAATTAATTTCTTTTTTGTTTTATTCATTTTTTCACCTTTCATCATATCATAATATAAGTAAGATAAAAGTGAGTGACTCACTCACTTTTATCTATTTTTTTCATTAATTTATTGTCTTTGAGCTTCTGCTTGAACTTCTTCCATTATTTCCTCTGGAGTAGTTTCACCTAAAGCTAATGTTTGACCACCACGCATAAATATATCAGCTATATTTATGCTAACAGCATTATCAAACCAAGGAGTAGTATCTGATGCGTTTAAAATTATATCATAAGATTCTAACGTTTTTGGAGAGGTATTCTCTTCTGTTACTGCTCCTTGAATTGCATTAAGTTGCCCAGCTTCTTTGGTAAATAAGAATGCTGATTCCTCAGAAGTTAAGAACTTTAAGAATTCTTCAGCTTCTTTTGGTGCGTTTTGACTTAACATAAATCCTTCAGGAGCACCTGTTAGAGCTTTAGGATCCCCCTTTCCATTTGGGAAACTTGGAAAATCAAACATACCTATTTCAAAATCATTCATATCTTCTACCATTTTGATTTCTGCTAATTGCAAATACATTACAGGAACTTCACCAGCTCCAAACATATTTCTAGCAGTTTCGTGGTCAATTGCATTTGCAGTATCGCCCATTCTATCAGTAAGTTCTTTAAATGCTTTTAATCCTTCAATGTAAGCGGGATCAGTATATTCGCCTCCCGTCAATTGAAAATCTTTAGCCATAACTGTTGGATCTAATAATCTTTGGAAAATTGTTCCAAGATAGTGGGAAATTGTCCAAGGATTAGTCAAACCTTCCATTAATGGAGTATCATATCCATTAGTTTTCAACTCATCTAATAAAGCAAGTAATTCTTCAAATGTTTGAGGTTCTTTCAATCCTAATTCATCAAAGATGTCTTTGTTATATAGAAAGAGTTTTCCGTCAATTGTTAGAGGCACTCCGTAAGTCACATCATCAAATGTAAAAGCACCTATTTGAGATTCTATTATTTTTCCTGACCATTCAGTGTCGGATTCATATAATTCATTTAAAGGTTTTATTCTGCCAGATGAAACTAGGTTTTCTGCAAAAGTATCAGACCAAGATACAAATATATCAGGTAAATCATCACTAGAAATTAATACTCTAATTTTTTCTTTATATGAATCGTTTAATACTGAATCCACATTAATTTTAACATTCGGATTTTCTGCTTCAAAAGCAGCAATTCTCTCATCAAAATAAGACTTTCTTGGTTCATTTGGCCATCTGTGGAAAAAGTTTATTACAACTTGATCTCCAGCTGGTTCCTGACTAGTTTCTTGTTTATCTGTCTGTGTAGTTTCTTGTGCAGTTTCAGTTGTAGTTGTATCTTGAGCTTTATTACCGCCACAAGCAACTAATAGCATCGATAGTGCTAAAATTAATAGTATACTACTTTTTTTCATACTCATAACCCCAATTCACTTTAATTTTTAGTATTCCATTTTCCACATATATCTTCTAACTGAAAGTGGATGTCCTGTATGTTCTGCTAGTCCATCAGCATATTGTCTGATTACAGTAGAAGTAACAGGGACGGCAAAATATTCTTTTAAGTCCTCGTCAAACATTGACAAATCTAAATCTGCTACGTCAAGTACATAAACTTTATCACTAAACTTCTTTGTAAAATTAATCACTCTATCATCTAACGGTCTAGTAGATCCTATTCCTCTAATAATTAGGAAAGGAACATCATAATCTACAATTTCAAAAGGCCCATGAAAGTGTTCGCCTGCATGAATTGGATTTGAATTAATCCAAAGCATTTCCATCAGTAAACAACTTGAATAAGAGTATGCGATGGAATAATATTCACCACTAGCTATAGTGTAAATAATTTTTTCTCTTTTTAAGTCACTTCCAAATTTAAAAGCAGTTTCCTTTGTATTTTTTTTATTTATATCAAAAGCTTCTTGTAACTTGCCTATACTATCATATCCTCTTTGATATTTTTCATTTCCAGAAAGCGCATAAGCTATTTTAAAAAACAGTCTCCAAAACGCAGCATAATCTCCGTCAACTGCTTTTATTTCTGGACCATAATCATAAGTAATAATGTATTCTGCCGCCTGACAAAGTTCAGAATCAGCTAACATTGATATAGCAATTGTCATTGCACCTTTGCTTCTTGCATATTTAGTTGCCTCAACAGTTTCAGGAGTGTTTCCCGAGTGTGATCTAGTAATAACCAAACTCTTTTCACCCAATGCTGCAGGTTTTTTTGTATTAAATTCTCCAGCATTATAAACATAAGATGGAATATTTATTTCCTTATCAAAGAAATATTGACCTGGCATTAATGCAGCCATAGAACCACCACAAGCAACAAAAAATACATTTTCGAATTCTCTACCTTTTATTGCCTCTTCAACTTTTGCTATTTCTTGAGCAAACGAATCTTTCATTATAATCTACCTCCTAAAATTATAACGTCATATGACGTCTTGTTAGGTACAATAATACACTAATTTTTTTACAATGTCAAACGTTTTCTTTGTATTATTTTATATTTTGATGAAAATTTATAACAAAAATCAGACACAATTATTTTAAGTGCATCTGATATGGTCTTTTTGTTATAAATTTTACAATGGGTTCAATAAAAAAAGACTTGAAGAGTTAATCTCCAAGTCTAATCTATAAATTCAATAACTTGATTAATGCTCTGACCTGCCGCTACCATTGGGAAGGCTCCCATATCGTGGTCGAGATTGAATACTAATAGGTTTATCTTGTTTTTATAATCTAAAGTTTTTAAAATTTCCATCAGTTCCATACGATTGGAAAATTCTCCTGCATAATTAATTCCATATGCCATCGCCAAGAATTCGTAATTTAAATTTGGGGCGATATCTGTATCGGAGTATCGTTTTTCGTTAAATAGTGCTTGCCATTGGCGTACCATTCCTAATGTACTATT
>JAAZCH010000065.1 GCA_012513395.1 Tissierellia bacterium | reverse complement strand
TATGTGGGAAGAAGAAAAAATGCAATCGACCATCTAGGAGCAGCATACGAAAATGGATATAATCCATTCACAACAGGATGTCATATCATAATCGCCGATGGACTTAAAGGCACAGATGAAGTGGAAGTTCCCATAGAAGGAAAATATGTAAAATCTGCAAAAATTGGAAGAGCTATTATGGATGCCGATATTATAATTTCCATGAACCACTTCAAAGGCCACGAAGCCACAGGATTTGGCGGAGCATTGAAAAATATAGGCATGGGTTGCGGTTCTAGGGCAGGAAAAATGGAAATGCACTACGGTGGAAAGCCTAGAGTAAATCCTAAACTTTGCACTGCTTGCTCAGAATGCTTTAAAAGATGCGCCCATGGTGCAATCAAATATGTAAATAAAAGAGCTAATATTGATGTGGATAAATGCGTAGGTTGTGGAATGTGTATTGGGGCTTGTAATTACGATGCAATTAGACCTATCGACGGAAATAGCAATGTAGTTTTAAACGAAAAAATGGCAGAATACGCCTATGCAGTTTTAAAAGATAAACCTCATTTCCATATAAGTCTTATAGTAGACGTTTCCCCTTATTGTGACTGTCATTCGGAAAATGATGCACCGATAGTTCCCAATATTGGAATGTTAGCATCCTTCGACCCGGTAGCTTTGGATATGGCATGTGCTGATTTAGTAAATGATGCACCAGTAAATCCAGGCTCCATGCTAGAAGAATCCACTTGTGATTATAATGATCATTTCAAAAATCTCTTCCCAGATACAGATTGGAAAAGCTGTCTTATAAGAGCAGAAGAAATGGGAATTGGAGAAATGGAATATGAATTGATAAAGTTGGTAATAGAATAATTTAAAGATAAAGATATTTTAAATGCACCTAAATGTATTTAAAATATCTTTTTTTATTATTGAGCAGCACAAGATTTTTTCATTACTATCTTTTCTTCTATTGAATCTACATCATAAGGCGTAGATTGGTACACTTCGTTTAGCCAATTATAAAAAAATAAATTTCCATGACTTCTCCACCTTACGTTTATACCCTTTGTATCATCGTCATTTATATAATAATTAATAGGCACATCTATCTCGAGTCCCTGGCTTTTATCTCTTAAGTATTCATTCTCCAAAGTATGAGGATCGTATTCCCAATGCCCAGCCACAAACACAAATCTACAATCTTTAGTGGCAGCTAGATGAACTCCTGTGTCTGGTCTTTCTGCAATTACATCAATATTTTCTATTTTTTCCAAATCCGATTTACAGGTAAATGTGTGTCTAGATTGGGGCGTGTAAAATACATCATCAAAACCTTTGGTAAGCAAATTTTTCGTCAAAACAGAATAATCGAATACGCCAAAGATTTTTTCATCTTGGGACCTCTTAGGCACTTTGTAATAGTGGTATAATGCAGCCTGTGCCGCCCAGCACACAAACATAGTAGAATATACATGGGTCTTGGCATAGTCTAGTATCTCTTTTAATTCGTCCCAATACAAAATTTCCTCAAATTTTATTAATTCTACGGGAGCACCGGTAATAATCATGGCATCGTATTTTTTATTTTTTATTTGAGAAAAAGTTTTATAGAATTGTTCCAGATGTCTAATATCTGTGTTTTTAGATTCATAGCTTTCCGTTCTAATTAAGTCCACTTCCACTTGTAAAGGAGTATTGGAAAGAAGTCTTAAAAACTGAAGCTCTGTCTCTTCTTTTTTAGGCATTAAATTCACTATCGCCACGTGAATCGGTCTAATGTCTTGAGTAAATGCTCTTTTTTCGTTCATTACAAAAATATTTTCTTCTTCTAGCAAATCCCTTGCTGGTAAATTTTCAGGAATAATTAAAGGCATTTTCCTACCTCCCCTTGTTTGTCATATTTTTTAAAATAATATCTAATCATTTTCTCCCTCCAAAATAAAAAAACTTCCATCCCTAAGGACGAAAGTTAAACTTACGTGTTACCACCTTATTTCATTCATCTATCACTAAATGAACCTCAAGAAGTACAATCATACTCCAGACGCTATAACGCGCGTACACGTCGCAGCCTAAACCAATGTCTCGGTGCGCCGACTCCCAGGCCATGTTCCATAGTATCTCTTTCATTTCTCTCACCAAACGAAATGTCTCTGTATAAATTAATAACTATGTACTCTCCTATTCACAGTCCATAGATAGGATTATAGTAAAATTCCAAGTTTAAGTCAAGGTTAATTAGTAAATTAAAATTAATATTGCCTTACATCATTTTCCATTAGCCTTCATTTATTATGACAGATTCTTCCCAATGGTACATTTTTTAATCGTAACTTTATAAGTTTTAGTATTTTCCAGGATTTTGTAAGCAGTTTCTTGTATAACTCTATTTATTATTTTAATTTCCACATAACAAAACTCAAAGCTAAAATAAATATTAGCTGTGCCAAATACAGAAATAAATTTATACCACTTAGTTCTAATCTCTTTCTAAATCCAAATATCAAAAAGATTATCAACAAAATCAATGTGGACCAAAATAAGTATTTAATAAGACTTCTATCTAATGTTAATGATAATTGAAATAAAATTAATAAAATTAACGAGACTATCAATAGATATATTAGATATTTAAATGTTTTTGATTTCATGATCTTCAATACCTCCAAGATGTTTCACCTTTTACTAAATTACTAATTACTAATTACTAATTACTAGCTATTTTAACTCTCCCAGCATTTGATACAAGAAGTCGTGGACATTTGTTACTAAAGTTTTTACTTCCAAGGTTCCTCTGTCTGTCAGTTTGTTTACTGAAAATTCTTGGAGGTCTACTGAGTAGATGTAAACTGGTCTAGTCACTCCATTAAATGTATTGTATGATGGAGTCATATTTCCTGATGCAATGGTAAATAATACAGAAGATAGGCATATTAACATCGTCGCCTTTCTCGTATGGAATCTCATAGCGTCTTGGGCTTCGTAGGCGTTGTTGTAGGTTTCCGGTAGTTTGTATCTATCTCTGATGGAGCCGGCAATTACAAAGGGAATGTTATTGTCCACAAGGGTTTTCATAATTCCATCTTCTACTATTTTATCTTCTACTGATTTTTTTATGCTACCCTTTTCCCGAACTTTTGAAATAGTTATATAGTCTTGAAGTGTTTCGGTTCTG
>JAAZCH010000064.1 GCA_012513395.1 Tissierellia bacterium | reverse complement strand
GGTGGAACTATTGTAGCTGAAATTTTAAATATAGTTGAAAATTTTGATCTTCCAAATATGAAGGCGGATTCTCCAGAAAGATTACACATATTTGCAGATGCATTTTCAATGGCTTATGCAGATAGAGCGGAATACATGGGGGATGTGAAGTTTGTAGAAGTTCCAGTTGCTGGATTGTTGAGTAAAAACTACGCTAAAAAATTGGCTGAAAAAATTCAACCAGATGCAGCTATAACTGAACCAATGCCAGATGATCCTTGGATGTTTGAACACGAAGATACGACTCATTATTCTGTTGTAGATAAAGAAGGTAATATCGTTTCTTTAACGAGTACAGTAAACTATTACTTTGGATCTAAAGTAGGGGTTCCTGGTTATGGATTTGTAATGAATAATGAAATGGACGACTTTGTAACTGGACACTATCATCCAAACTCTATAGCTGGAGGAAAAACTCCACTTTCTTCAATGTCACCGACAATAATCCTTAAAGATGGAAAACCAGTTGCAGCATTAGGTTCTCCAGGTGGAACCACAATAATTTCTACGGTAGCACAAGTTATTTCTAATATTGTGGACCACGGAATGAATATGCAAGATGCAGTAGATTTCCCAAGAATTAAAGGATTTAGAGAAGGAAAAGTAGTTTACGAAGATAGATTCCCAGCTGAAACTATCACAAAACTTGAAGAAATAGGTCACACTATGGAAGCAAGTGATGAGTGGGATAGATCTTTTGGATCTGTAAATGCCGTTTTATACAATGAAGATGGCACTCTAGAAGGAGCTGGAGATCCGAGACGTGATGGTAAAGCCCTAGGGTTTTAATTAAATTAATTATATTTAGGCGTAAGGTTAATTCTTTACGCCTTTATAAAAATATTGCGTTAATATGGAGGTAGAAATGAGAAATAAGAAGATTTTAGCTCTATTACTAGCTTTGATATTATTGTTAGTTGCTTGTAGTCCTGCAACTTCACAAAAGCCAAAGGAAGAGCCAGAAGAGGTTGCAGTAGAAACGGAAGAAACGACGGAAGAAGAGGAAGAAGTTACTGTCCCAGAGACTGATACCAAATCAGCAGAAGAAAAGTGGGCAAAAGTTGAAGAAACTTTAAGTACATATAAATATAATGAATTTGTTCCCTTTGATGAAAATTTAGTTTTAAAAACCGATGGAAGAGATGCAGAATCTGACAACGGAATAGTTTCCACCCAAAAATACGAGGCTTCTAAAATTGGAGCCGATATAATTGCCCAAGGAGGAAATGCTGTGGACGCAGCAGTTGCAGCTTCCTTTGCATTGGGAGTATGTGAGCCCAACGCATCAGGCTTAGGTGGTGGGGGATTTATGACCTTAAGGGATGGAGAGACTGGAGAAGTAGTCTATGTGGACTTTAGGGAAGTTGCACCTTTAGCATCTACAGAAGATATGTATTTAGATGAAGACGGTGAACCAGTTGATGAAATAAAGACTAGAGGCGGATTAAGCGTTGCCGTTCCAGGAGAAGTGGCGGGTTTATTATATATCTTGGAAGAATACGGAACAATGTCTAGGGAAGAGGTTTTAAAACCGGCCATTGAATTAGCAGAAAATGGTTTTATGGCTACACCTAAATTTATTAATACTGTGGTAGATGCTTATGATATAATGTTAAAATTTCCTGAACTGGGAAAGATATACTTAAATGACGAACTGCCCTTTGAAGCTGGAGATTTAGTTAAAAATCCAGACTTAGCAAAAACTTTAAAGATAATAGCTGAAAAAGGGACTGCAGGATTTTACGAAGGTGAAGTGGCAGAAGCCATAGTTAAAGCCTCTGAAAAATACGATGGAATACTGACTTTAGAAGATTTATCAACTTATGAAATAGAAGTGGCAGAACCAGTGAGGGGAACTTATAGGGGATATGAGATCATTTCCAGTCCACCTCCAAGTTCAGGAGGGGCTCACTTAGTTCAAATTTTAAATATTTTAGAAAATCACGATATGTCAAGTTTAGAGCCATTAAGTGCAGAATACATGCATATGTTCTCAGAAGCTTTCAAGATGACCTATGCTGACAGGGCAAAATATATGGGGGATCCAAAACATACGGAAGTTCCTCTGAAAGGAATAATGTCTAAAGATTACGCTAAAGTTCTTTACGATAAGATTGACCTAGAAAAATCCCAAGAATTTGAAGCAGACGATCCTTGGAAATATGAAGGGGATAGCACAACTCATTTATCAGTAGCAGATAAAGAGGGTAACATGGTAGCCATTACTAAAACTATAAACTACTATTATGGAAGTGGAGTGGTCGTAGATGGTTATGGATTTATTCTAAACAACGAGATGGATGACTTCTCTCCAATAGCAGGCGAGGCAAACTCTGTGGCGCCAAAGAAAAAACCTCTTAGCTCTATGAGTCCAACTATAATGCTAAAAGATGGCGAACCATTTATGGTTTTGGGAGCTCCAGGTGGTATGACAATATTTGCTCAATTGGCACAAGTAATTGTAAATGTTGTGGATAATGGAATGGAATTACAAGAAGCCATAAATCTTCCTAGAATTTGGGACGGACCTAGAAATATATTAACCTATATGGACGGTGTAGATTTAGAAGAAGTGAAGAAAACTGAAGAAATGGGACATACTGCTTCCCATATGGTAAACGACACTTTTGGCTTTGTACAGGCGATAATGTATAAAGATGGCCATTTATATGGCGGTGCAGATACTTGGACAGATGCAAAGGCAGTGGGATACTAAATCAAATTTCGTCTACAGTTAAAGGACGCATATCTTTGCGTCCCTTTGACTTTATCTAATATATTTTTTATAATTTATATATTAATTAAAGTTGGTATATTATGGAAAAATTAGTGGTTTTATTGATTTTCTTAGTAATTATTTATTTGCTAGTAGAAAATAAACGAAACAAAAATCACAGAAAAAAATTAAATCACGTTATTCATGTAAACGGCATTAGGGGAAAATCTACGGTGACGAGATTGATTCACAGCGGAATACATAATAACGGTTTTAAGGTGTTTGCAAAGACTACAGGAACTCTTCCCATGACCATAAACACAAAAAATAAAGAAGAATTGATCCTTAGAAAAGGTAGGGCAAATATAAAAGAGCAGATGAGTATTATAAAAGAGGCTG
>JAAZCH010000443.1 GCA_012513395.1 Tissierellia bacterium | reverse complement strand
TATCTATTTATATTTGTCATTCATTAAAATCTGTTATCGTTTACATTTTAATTATGTAACAAATGAAATGCTTTGTCAATTGCTAGAAATGCAAATTTTCCCGAATTTTCCTAATTGTAATACAAATTTAATATTTAAAAAACGACCCTTTAATTTTTAAAGAGTCGTTAAGATTATTTAACTTATTAAAACGGTCCATATCCTATCATTGTACAAACGAATAAAATTCCGCAGCATATCAAAACCCAAATTACAAATAACGGCGCATACCATTTCAACCAGTCTTTGATATTGATTTTTCCAATTGCAATAGCTGCCATATAATATCCTGACGCGGGCCAAAGTATATTGGTTAGTCCGTCACCCATTTGATAAGCTAAAATCGCTGTCTGTCTTGTGATATTTGCAATATCTGCTAAAGGTATCATAATAGGCAAAGAAATTACAGCCTTTCCACTTCCAGATGCTATTACTCCATTGAAAAGTGTCGTTATGATAAACATTCCAATTGCGCCAGCTTGTTTTGGAAGAAGTACTACTATATTTGATAAATACATGATGACAGTATCCATTACAAAAGCATCAGCGAGAACTACAGAAATTCCTCTAGCTATACCGCACACCATGGCACCTACTATCATATCCTTCATACCTGATGTGAATGCTGTTACTGCTTCGTTAATCGACATGCCAGCTATTACTCCAGGAATTATTCCCATTAGAATAAAATATCCAGACATCTCGTCAAATCCCCAAGACGAAACTATAACTCCTACAATCATCCCCAAAAACATTATTGCTGTTACAATTCCTGCTAATTTCACTCTAGGATATTCTACGATTTCTTCTTGTGCTTTTTGCTCAGCCAATTCTTTTTTCATAATCAAGTCTTGTTCATAAACAGGACTTTTTGTCGGATCTTTCAAAATTTTCCTAGCATATAAAACTGTATAAATAGCACCAGTAATACTCAAAATCGCAATGGTGATTATTCTAACTTCCATACCAGAAAACATAGGAAGATCTGCAATTTGATGTCCTATTCCTACTGTTGCTGGTGCTGTAACAGCTGCACTAAATCCTGCTGTAGTAGCCAAAAGTGGAATAGCTACAGAAGTCATAGAATCCAGTCCCAAAGAAAATAATAAAGGCATCAGAATCGGAATGTAAACCAAAACCAACTCAGGTGTTCCAATAAATCCTGCAAAAATTGCAAATACTGCAAACAAAACGAAAACTATTCCCAATTTTCTTTTTAAAAACTTTTTAACCAGAGCTTCAACTGCCATATCTAGCATTCCAGTCTTTTTAATAACTCCAAAGGCTCCACCAACCATAAAGGTAATTATTACTACCCCTGCTGCTTGGTGAATACCACGTGGAATTGCAGTCATAACCTTTACAAAGCTAAAACTACCTCTTTCCACTGCATGATATGTAGTCGGATCTACTATAGTTCTTCCATCCAAAACAATCCTATCATACTCTCCTGCTGGCAACATATAAGCCACAATCGAAGCTACAATTAGAATGACAACCAAAATTATAAAAGGATGTCGTTCAACTTTTTGAGCTCTTTTAGCTTTCTCATTTTTTACCATTATCTCTTCCTCCTCAAAATATATTTTGTCCTCATATAAATAAGAAAATCTTTTGAAGTATAATTCATCATATAAATAATAATTCTAAAACTCCATGTACATTTTCAACATAGTTATTTAGTGTTATTGTGCTAATCGCACATTTATTTAATTTAATACAGATATTTCAAATGTATTATGTGCAATAATGACAAGGTCATAAATTAAATAAGATAAAATTTACAATTAGTTATCTCCTCAAATATTAT
>JAAZCH010000442.1 GCA_012513395.1 Tissierellia bacterium | reverse complement strand
TTGTATTCAGCTTCTCCTTCTCCCATCATTGGAAGTACCATGTGAGCTAGTGGACATAAATCTCCTGAAGCTCCTACTGAACCTTTGGATCTTACGATAGGATGAACTCCTTCATTTAGCATATTAATCATGCATTCAATAGTTCTAATAAGTACACCAGAGTTTCCTTTTGCTACTGCATTTGCTCTAAGTAAAAGCATTGCTCTAACTATTTCTGTATCAAAGGGTTCGCCTACTCCACATGCGTCTGAATATATTAAGTTCTTTTGTAATAAATCTAGTTGTTCTTCAGAAATTGATACATTGGCAAATTGACCAAATCCAGTATTAATTCCGTAACAAGCTTGGCCAGATGCTATAGCATTTTCAACAAAATCTCTAGATTCTTGGATAATAGGTATTTGCTTTTCATCTAAGCCTACTTTAGCTCCATGTCTAGCTACTGCAATTACATCTTCAATCGTTAAATCATTTCCGTTTATTAAAATTTTCTCCATTTTTACCTTCCTTTTTTCTAAGTATTATTTGGATTCGTTAAATTCAGCTTTCATTTTTTCAAGATATTCCGGATTGTCTAGCATTCTAGCTATAAATCCTAGTATAACTTTTGTACCTTTTATTATAACAGTTTCACTTTTTTCTGTCTTTACCACATCAGCAAATTCTTTGGTGTGCAATGGTATTTTTTCATCAGTTATGGCTACAAATGGATGAAATGCAGGACAACTATAACTGACATTTCCAATATCTGAAGAACCTCTAGCCACTTCGTCTTCTGAATTTTCTAGTCCTATATCATCCATAACACCTTTTATTACATCTGTTCCAAATTGATTATATTTCATATCTTTAAATGGATATCCAAAAGGTTTTATCTCTGCTTGTGTCTGTGTAGCTTTTGCACATCCTTCTACTACATCTCTAACCCAAGGCATTAATTCATCTGTAATATATCCAGATTTAGGTGATCTAAATGTATATTTTCCTCGAGCTTTGTCTGGAATGATATTAGTTGCAATTCCTGCATTTTCGATGAAACCTTCTATAACAGTTCCCGGCTTTGCACATTTTCTTAACATATCAAATCCGTGGATAGAAAGCATCAAGCCGTCCATAGCAGATCTTCCGTCCCAAGGCGAAGCTGCAGTATGAGCAGGCTTTCCTATAAAATCTATGTGATATGTTTCAAATGCCAAAAATTTTCCATTAGGAGAATTTTGAGTATCCAAATGCACCATTATTACAAAATCGTATTTATCAAAAGCGCCATTATCAGTCATAGGGATTTTAAGCCCTTCATTTTCTTCATCAGGTGTTCCTATTATGTCTACATTTGCATTTATATTAGCTTCATTAGCTTTTAAAACAAGAGCAGATAATACAGAAATAGCTGCACTTGCACTATGTCCACAAGCATGTCCTATTTCTGGAAGCGCATCGTATTCAGTGATGATTCCTATATTTATAGGAGATTCTGGCTTTTCAATAACCTTTCCGATAAATGCCGTCTCCAAATCGTAATAATTAACATGGGAGTCAATTTTATGTCTATTTAAAATCTCTACTATTTTCTTGGAAGATTCGTATTCCTCTCCTGGCAATTCAGGATTGTCGGTTAAGTGATAACTAAGTTCAAAAGCTACTTCTTGAAATTCTTCAATCCCTTCAAATAATATTTTTCTGTACTCATAATTCATTCCTTTCTCGTGGATAATTATTTATAAAAGTCGTTCTTATAAACTATTTCTCCACTTTTAATTACGCAGTTCATCTCATCTACCCCGAACTTATAAACTATATTTTTATAAGAGTCAGAGTTTCTGATTTGAATATCTGCCAATTTTCCTTCTTCAATCGATCCACATTCTTCATCTATTCTCAAAGCTTTTGCACCACCCAAGGTGGCAGCTCTAATAGCTTCTTTGTCGGTCATTTTGTGATTTCTACAAGCTAGTATCAAAGCGATATCCATATTTTCAACCCAGTTACCTGGATTTAAATTAGTTGCAATTGCAATTTCCATTCCACCATCTATCATCGGTCTTGGGTCGAATGGAACAGGATGGTTTACTGAAAAATCAGTTCCGGGAAGTAAGATTCCTACAACACCAGCATCTCTTAATAATTCTATATCTTCTTTAGTTACGAAGTTTAAATGTCCCGCATTGGCAGCCTTTAACTTCGCAGCTACTTGGGCTCCACCTATTGCAGAATAACATTCGGTGTGCATCGCAGGAGTCATACCGTATTTTATACCAGCTTTTAAAACTTTATAACTTTCCTCAGCAGTATAATAGCCATCATCGCACCAGACGTCATTGAACTGAGCTAAATTTTCTTCATAGATTATTGGCATAACTTCTTCTATCATAAAATCTATATATTTTTCTTTTCCCATCTCCAAATCAAAATAATGGGCACCTAAATATGTAGCAAAGATTTTTTGTTTCGCTTCTCCTGTAAGCGCTTTGATTACTCTAAGCATTCTCAGTTCAGTGTCTTTGTCTATTCCGTACCCGGATTTTATTTCTATAGTGGTGGTCCCAGATTTTAACATTCTATTTAATTTTAGCATTGAAGATTCATATAATTCCTCGTCTGTTGCATTTACAGTTGAATCCATAGAAGAAGCAAGTCCAACTAAATCCAAAGTTTTTTTAACTTCCTCTGGAGTCTTGGTAAATAATTCTACGAATTCATGAACTCTGCTCTTCCCAAAAATCAGATGAGTATGAGAATCCACATATCCTGGCAAAACTACATTATTACTACAGTCGATTATCTCCACATCTTCTAGTGGATAATCTTTTGTAATATCTTCAAATTTTCCTACTTTTTTAATTCTCTCTCCCTCAATTAGGACTGATTCATTATAGAGAATGCCGATTAAATCTTCGGCATCCTCTCTTATAGTTAGCAGTTCTTTACAATTTTTTAATAAAATTTGGGTCATTGTGTTTCCTTTCTTAAAAAATGTCAACCATTTACTTTCAATATAATAATATACCCTTCATGTTAATAAATCGTTAATCTTCCACGATTATCTTATCAACAAAACTCGAATTGATTCCTTAAATATTAAAGGAATAATGGCCAAATAGTTCCCGCAATCATAAGTGGTATGTTGTAGCAAAGGAATTGAGGCACACATGTATCCCATATGTGATCGTGTTGTCCATCTGCGTTTAGACCTGCTGTAGGTCCTAAAGTAGTATCTGATGCTGGAGATCCTGCATCCCCAAGTGCCGCTGCGATTGCTATCATAAATATAGTTGCGCTAGGGCTAAATCCAAGTTCTGCAGCTAAAGGAACATAAATTGCAGCTACTACAGGAACTGTACCGAAAGAAGTTCCAATACCCATCGTAATAAGTAATCCCAAAAATACCATTACAAATGCTCCACCTAATTTATTACCTTCACCAAGAATTCCAACCGCGCTATCTACGAGAGCAGGAACTCCGCCAGTTTCAGTGATTACTACTGCATAACCTGCAGCCACAAGCATTACAAATGCAATATAACCCATTAGTTTAACTCCACCATCTAAAACTTCTTGTACTTCATTCCATTTAATGGTTCGTGTAGCCATCATGAAAACTATAGATGCAAGTGCTCCCAATGGAAGAGATTCTGTATATAGTTGAACTCCCAAGGCTATAAATCCTGCTATTAAAGATAGCCAATGTCTCGCTTCTACTCTCACATGACCATGATCTTCAACTACAAAATTTGGATCTTTAACGTATTCTCTGTCTTTTGAAAACACAGTCCAACCGATGATTAGTCCAATTATCATGGCAACTCCTGCCATCCAAGTAGACTGCCATATTTGTGTCATGGTTACTTCCATTCCCGCAAGACCCATTGAATCTTTAATAATTCCATGGAAAATAGTTCCATATGCTATTGGCACAGTTATATATGTAGCTTTAAGCCCGAATCCGAATGATACGGTAGCCATTCTTCTATCCATCTTCATTTCGTTCATTAGATTTAAAAGTGGTGGAATTAATATAGGTATAAAAGCAATATGTACAGGAACAATCGTCCCAGATGCCATAGATACTAATAATATCATCGCTGCAAGGGCAATTTTACTTCCTCGTATCATGCCTCCAATTTTTTTAGCTAAAACATCGGCAGCACCTGTTTTTGTAATACAAGCCGCCAAAGTTCCCAGCAGAACATAACTCAGCGCTGTATTGGCGTTGTTACCCATGCCACCAATTAAATGACCCATTAAAACGTCAATGGGCATTCCCGACGAAAAACCGGCTATTAAAGCAGAAATAAATAGTGCAAGTAATACTGGAAGTTTTAATAATGATAGTGTAGTCATAGCCAATACGGATATGATTACAGGATTTGTTAACATAGACATAAAATGTCCTCCTTTTTAATTAATCTATTTTTCGGAGATGATC
>JAAZCH010000063.1 GCA_012513395.1 Tissierellia bacterium | reverse complement strand
TTATTGAACAGCTTGGCTTTGTACCTGGCGAAAATATTTATATTGTACATGAGCTGGGGGGCAATTTAATTGTAAATGTAAAGGGCTGCCGTGTGGCCATCAGCAAATCAATGGCCAATAAAATAATGGTGCTGGATGCAGCGTAAGGAGGAGTAAACCATGACCTTACCCACACGTACACTAAAGGATGCCCAAATAGGCGAAACCGTTACGGTGAAAAAGCTTTTAGGCGAGGGTGCCTTAAAAAGAAGAATTATGGACATGGGCATTACCAAGGGTGCGGAAATTTACGTTAGAAAAGTAGCGCCACTGGGAGATCCCATTCAAATAAATGTTAGAAATTATGAATTGAGCTTGAGACGTGATGATGCTTCTTTGATAGAAGTAGAAGAAATAAGGGGAGAGTAAATGAAAGTAACAATAGCACTAGCCGGAAATCCCAATAGTGGAAAGACCACACTTTTTAACGAACTCACTGGCTCCCATCAGTACGTGGGAAACTGGCCTGGAGTTACGGTAGAAAAAAAGGGCGGAAATTACAAAAAAAATAAAAACATAGAGTTTACGGACTTACCAGGGATTTATTCCCTATCACCATACACTCTTGAAGAAGTGGTGGCGAGAGATTACTTATTAAATGAAAGACCAGACGCAATCATTAACGTAGTAGATGCTTCAAACATAGAAAGAAACTTATATTTATCCACTCAGCTTTCTGAGCTTGGAATACCTCTTATCATAGCGTTGAATATGATGGACGTGGTGAGAAAATACGGAGATAAAATCGATACGCAAAAATTGGAAAGGCTACTTAATTGTAAAGTAGTGGAAATTTCTGCATTGCGAAATGAAAATTTGGACAAACTCATCGAGGTTGCAGTAGAAGCTTCCAAAGAACAAGGAAAATACGAAGAGATAAAAGCATTTTCTCCTGAAGTGGAAGACTATATACAAATAATTGAAAATACAATCCATGGCAAAGTAGACGAAAAATCTAAACGCTGGATTGCTATAAAACTTTTTGAGTCAGATTCTAAAATAGACGTAAAATTAAATGAATCTGAAAAAGCTGAAATCGATAGAGTAATTGAAGAAGCAGAAGAAAGCTTTGACGATGATGGAGAAGGTATCATAACTGATGAAAGATATAACTTCGTCACCGGAGTTACTTCTCAAGTCGTAAAAAAAGGTAGAAAAGGTCTTACCACTTCCGACAAAATTGACAGGATAGTTACCAATAGATTTTTGGCACTTCCAATATTTGCTGTAATAATTTTTGCGATTTATTATATTTCTATAAGCGTAGTAGGCGGCGGTATCACCGACTGGGTCAATGACGATTTCTTTGGAGATATAGTGGGGGGTGGAGTTCAAACACTATTAGAAAATGCAGGCACATCTGAATGGATAGTATCCCTTGTAGTCGATGGAATAATCGGCGGTGTCGGTGGAGTTTTAGGATTCTTACCAATCATTGCTACATTGTTTTTATTTATCGCTATCTTAGAAGATATAGGATATATGGCTAGGATTGCATTTATCTTGGACAAGGTGTTTAGAAGATTTGGCTTAAGTGGAAAGAGCTTTATTCCAATTTTAATCGGTACAGGTTGTTCAGTTCCAGGAATTATAGGCACGAGAACTATAGAAAATGACCGAGATAGAAGAATGACTATCACAGTAGCATCTATGATGCCATGTGGTGCTAAGACAGATATTATTGCCATGTTTGCAGCAGTATTCGGCGGAGCGTTTTGGTTTGGACCTATTTGGTATTTTGGTGGAATCGCAGCTGTTGTCGTTTCAGGTGTTATTTTGAAAAAGACTAGAATGTTTGAAGGAGATCCTGCACCATTTGTAATGGAACTTCCTGAATATCATACGCCAAGTGCAAAAAATGTTATAAAGGCTACTTGGGTTAGATGTAAAGACTTTATTGTAAAAGCTGGAACGGTAATTTTACTTGCGACTGTGGCAATTTGGTTTTTACAAAATATCAGTGTAAGCGGAGAATTCGCAGCTTTTGAAGAAGCTTCATCTCAATCCATACTTTCCTTTATTGGAGAAAAAATAGCTTGGATATTTGCACCCCTTGGATTTGGACATTGGATTCCAACTGTTGCAACTATTTTAGGATTGATTGCAAAAGAAGTAGTAGTTTCTACCTTTGGAGTTTTAGCAAACTTAGGAGAAGTAGAAGCAGGTTCAGGAGCTCTTAGCACTTTTGTAAGAGAGAATTTCACTACTGCATCAATGCTAGGATTTATGTTCTTTAACCAATTTACAATTCCTTGTTTTGCAGCTGTAGGAGCTATCAAACAAGAGATGGGTAGCAAGAAGTGGTTTAGATTTGCAATAGGTTATATTATGGCATTTTCATATACCTCAACTCTAATGGTTTATCAATTCGCAAGAGTAATAATAGACGGACAACCAGTAAATGCATGGACCTTTGTAGCTATGGTAATTTTGGCAGTTTATTTATTCTTGATGTTTAGACCTAAGAGAAAACTAGAAGATGATTTTGTAACAGAAAGAGCAGTATCATAAGGTGATAAAATGATTGATATAATAATTATAGGAATAATTGGAATTGCAGTAGCTTTTGCAGCTAAGTCTACATTCAAATCCAAAGGAGGATGTCATAGCTGTAGCGGATGTCCTGCAGCAGGAAAATGTAGCTCTGAAAAAGTACATCAATAGAGACGATTTAATTTAGAAAAAAAGAGTCTTCGAATTCAAAATGAATTTGGAGACTTTTTTTATGATTGAAAGTTCTAAAAAATTTGGGTATATAATAAACCGGAGGTAAAGATATGAAAAAATATAAAATATTAATCCTAATACTAGGACTATCAATGATATTTTTTGGGTGTGGGAAGAAAACGGAAAAGGATCCAGAGGACGTTGTCGTAGAAGAAGATGAAACTGTTGTAGTAGATGAAGAGACTCCCGTTGAAGAAACTGAAGACGAGAATTCAGCTTCGAGAGAATTGGATAAAAAATTTGATGAATTGTACAATACAAAGGAAAACACCCTAGAGTTAGTGGAATTTATCGATGAAAACATTTCTAATGTAGATGAACCCACTGCTACAGGCTGGATAAACTCCCTAGAGACAGAATTAAATAGAGAATTGGAAATCCATATGAATGAACTTTTCCAAAGAGATCCTGATATGGAGCTTATGAATATTGAAGGAACGAGCAGATATTTCTCCGAAGAAAAAGTTGACGAGATTCAAAATGAGGAACTTAAAAATCTCGTAAAGGAACTATTTGCCACTCACTACAAATTAATTAATGTAGAAGGAGCCTTTTATCCCTTGGTTGATTATGAGAGCTTAGCTGGTTACAATGAATATATATCCCAAGAGCTGGGAAAATATCTTGAAATCAAAGCCATGGATTCAAAAGAGTATCCATTTTCTGATGGGGGAAGAGTAATTTCTTTGGAAGATTTGAGAAATAGGATTGTGGAGACGGAAAAATATTTGACAGACTATCAAGATGGACTTAGACGAGAAGAGATGGTTAAAGAATATAGGCTAAAACTCCGTGGATATATGGAAGGATTACCCAATACTCCCATATCCGATTTTGAAGATGGAAAAATTATTCCTGAAGTTTTGGAAGACTTTAAAAAAGCAGCCCAATTGGAAGATACGACGACGGGTAAAATTCTAAAAAATTATGTGGACGATATTGAAAATAACGATTTTGTTATAGACGAAGAAATATTAAGAAAAGCTGATGATTATGTAAATGAGGCTTTCAAATAAAAAATTGTAGATAGTATTTATAATATAAAAATAGTGTTGCTCAATTGAACAACACTATTTTATATTATTTTAGCTAATGATTTCTAATATATTTCCGGGTAGTGTAAAATTAAACTTATTTAGTTTTTAAATATCTTGGTAGAAAATAATTGTCATTTCCACCTGGTTTTTCACTATTAATCATATATTTTATAGCCTCGTAGCATCCTTTAACCATAATGTCTTGGTCTACAGGAGCTTTTCCTGCCATTTGGGCTCTTGAAGTATTTCTAAACCATAATCCTTCGTCCTTTTTCAATTCCAGAGCTTCTGGGTCTAATTTAAGAACTGATTTTACTTCGTCATGGCTATAGAAAACCCACTTCTCTTCAGGTACATCATCATTCCATTTTGAGCGGTCGAAAACTTCCTTAGCATTAGGATCAGATTTTCCTGGAGCATATACTTCTACTGTATATGAATTTATTTTATGCCTACCGTAGCTATAATCTATCATTTCAGCAGATGTTGGATAGTCTGAGTGAGATTGCATAGTGTAGAAATTTCTACCTGTTTCCTTGGTCATAATGTCTGCCATTTCCTTGGAAACATCTTTCATATGAGGTATTTGTGCGTCTAGTGGATTATTTGGGTCATATTGTCTAAAACACCATGGATATAATACGCATTGGATTCCTGTATGAATTGTGGTCATAGCATCAACTGGATATTTTGCGAAGAATTTTTGAACAGCTTTTACTTCTGGCTCACTTCCAGCAGCTTTTCCTGCTCCATTTGTGGACCAAGAGTTATTTCCTAAGACAAATTTAGAATCTGGATTGTACTTAGGATCTGTTTCTATGTCATATCTGGAATATTGGTAATTAAATGTTCTGTTTAAATCTATACCACTTGTTCTTGGGTCATCTCCAAGTTTTCCATTTTTATCCCAATCTGGACTTTCCATTCCAATTTTTTCTCTAGCATCTTCAAGGGTATCTGCTTTGCCCTTATAGACTACTGAAATTACACCGTCGCCGTTTATATCTGTATAAGGGTCGCTGAATACGATTCCGTCTCCATTATGATCCGTAGGTCTGAGATTTGGTCTATTGTTATATACGAATGACTGTATGTATCCGTCAGGATTCATAACAGGGATAACGTAAATTATGTAATCGTCCAATCTCTTTTTGCCTTCTTTTGTATTCTTATATTCTTTGCACAGTTCTATTGCAGTATAAAGAGCTGATTCGGCAGATTCTTGTTCCCCACCGTGGATATTTGCAATTACAGCGATTCCAGTTTTTTTATCATCGTCTTTATTTTTGGTAGTAATTTTCAAACACCATATTTCATTTTCTTGCCAGGAAGAACCTATTGAAAATAAATCTGTAATTTCTGGATAAGTTTTCGCCAATGAATTTAAAGATTTTTCAATTTGTTCCAAAGTGTGTCTTTCTTTAAAATCCAAATCGTGATTGTCTTTAGCGTATGCAATAGGTGATAATTGTAATAACATTAACAATGCTAAAACTAATGATAATATTCGTTTTTTTATTTTGTATCTCCTTTAAATTTATTTGTAAAAATTATACCTCCTCATTGTATAACTTAGAAATTCATTGGAAATTTTTAAAGATAGATAATAATATAGATTCACACTATATCTCTTGAGAATAGCGTGAATCTATATCTATTTAATATTTTATTGTAAATCTAATTGTACAACTGCTTCTACTACATCTAGTAGGCTTCCATCTTCTAATAAATCTGTAGCTATTTCTAACTCGTCATATAGTTCTACGTCTTTATCGAATTCTAAGAAGTCTATATTTTCTCTTACTAGGTCGTATGCAGCTTGTGTTCCTACTCCAAGTTTAAATCCTTCGTCTGCTCTGAAGTCTATAGCTTGGCATGCTGCCATAATTTCTGTAGCTACAACTCTTCTAGAGTTATTGATGAT
>JAAZCH010000441.1 GCA_012513395.1 Tissierellia bacterium | reverse complement strand
CTGCAATACCTTTTTCTTTTGCGTATTCTACGTCTACTACATTATATCCTGTGGCTACAACACCAATATACTTTAAATTTTTTGCAGCATCTAATTCATTTTTCCCGAGAATTACTTTATTTGTAATAATGGCATTGGCGTTTTTTATTCTATCGATAGTTTCTTCAGGTTTTGTATTGTCATATTTAATTACATCATCAAAAACGTCAAATACAGACCACTGCTTCTCTGTAATTATGTGATTTAACATATCTAGAATTACTAACTTCATTTAATCTCCTCCTTGATTATCCCATTATTCCTACAATAATTGGCAAAACTATTGCGGTTATTACTCCTGTTATTGCAATGGACAATCCACTAAGTGCGCCTTCTACTTCTCCCATTTCGATGGCTTTTGCGGTTCCTGATGCGTGGCTGGTAGTTCCCATTGCAACACCTTTTGCTACGGGATTTTTTATTTTAAATAAATTTAATATACTAGGTCCCAAAATAGCGCCTAAAACTCCTCTAAAGGAGATGGATATTGATACAATTGCTCCTAAGCCGCCGATTTGCTCTGTTAAGGGTATTGCAATTGCTGTAGTTATAGATTGAGATACTAAAGACATTTTAAGTTGCTCGCTTATTCCAAATAGGTTAGCTAAAAGAATTACACTTACTATTGCCGTTACAGCTCCTGCAAAAATTCCTACTAAAACTGGAATTAGATTTTTCTTTAGAGTTTCTATATTTTTATAGAGCGGGACTATCAATGAAACTGTGGCTGGGGCTACAAAAAACGTAACGTAATTTGCTCCTATTTTATATTCTTCGTAGCTAATTCCTGTGATTTTCATTAACACAATACAAGTAATGATTCCTACAAGCATTGGATTTAAAATGGGATTTTTAAATTTTTTAGATAGCCACATTCCTAGTAGGTATCCTACAAGTGTAAACATAACTCCATAATATGGACTATTTATCATTTCGCATCACCTTTTGAGTAAGGGAAACCACCATTGCTGTAACTCCCATTGTTAGAAACATAGAAATAGATACTATTGCCACAAATTTAAATAAATCCGCTTGTATAAGTCCGTATACATTTACAATAGCTACACTTGGTGGTATTAAGAAAAACTGCATATTATCTAATAATCCACTACTTACAATTGCTACATCTTTTACTTTTACAAATCTCATAATTAATGCAATAAAAAAATAAATCATCCCATAAACTGTATCGGGTATGGGAAAGTTTATAAATAACTTGGTGATGTTTCCCAAAAGTAGACATAAAAATATAATTCCAAATTCTTTTATAATTTTCAAATCATATCCTCCCATGATTCTTTGAAATTAATAATATAATACCAAAAAAGTTGATATTAAGCTATTTTATTAATAATATATCGAACTGTAACCTTTTAGATTACTAGATTGAATTTATAATATACTTTATGTGATTTGCAAATTTGTTTAGATGATGTAAAATACTATTAGAGAGGTTATTATGTTTTTTATATTTGGGATCAATACTAAACAAGAAAAATTAGATTTTGATGAACTAAAGATATGCAAAGTATGTGGCTCTTATGGTCGTTATGAAGTTTATTTGGAGTATACTGCTTTGAGTTTATTTTTTATTCCTGTTTTTAAATGGGGTAAGAAATATTTTGTGAAATCTAATTGTTGTGGGAGTGTATTTTCAATTTCTGACGAGATCGGCAGGGATATTGAATGGGGAAGGATATCAAGTATTCGGGACGAAGATTTAATTCCTATAAGAACTCATTATCGTAAAAAAAGATCTTGCAGTAATTGTGGATATGAATTAGATGAGGGTCATATTTATTGTCCTAAATGCGGAGTGAAAAATTAGGGCAATATACTTGAATTTTTATATTTCTAGGGTTATAATTCCCAAATGGAAGTGAATAATTATGAATGCGATTAATAGAAAATTTAAAGATATATCATTAAATCCTCCATTATTTTTAACAATTGGTTTTGGCATATTAATTTTAGCTGGAGCTTTGTTATTAAATATGGGGGTTTTTACAAAAAGTGGTGAGTCTGTTGGATTTATCAATGCTTTACTAACTGCTGGTAGTGCGTCTTGTGTTACGGGATTAGTGGTAGTAAATACTGGGGAATTTTGGAATTTTTGGGGTCAATTAGTTATAATTATCTTGATTCAAATTGGCGGGCTGGGAATTATGACTTTGGCAACTTTATTTCCCATGATTATGAGAAAGAGAATCGGTTTAACTAGCAGACAGATAATTAGAGAACAGCTAAATGTAGAGACTCTAAGCGGAATGGTAAAACTTTTAAAATACGTTTTGGCTTTTACTTTTACCATTGAATTTATAGGCGCAATTATTATGGCTATTGAGTTCATTCCTGCTTATGGAATAAAAGATGGAATATGGTTTAGCGTTTTTCATTCCATATCTGCATTTTGTAACGCTGGATTTGATTTGACTGGGGACTCTATTGTACCATTTCAAAATAGTTTACCCATTAATATAGCTATTATGTCTTTAATAGTTATTGGGGGATTGGGATTTCAAGTTTCTTCGGAACTTATAAATAAGAAAAGTATAAAAAAATTATCAGTACATGGAAAATTAGTTTTAATTATGTCT
>JAAZCH010000440.1 GCA_012513395.1 Tissierellia bacterium | reverse complement strand
TGCTTTTAAACCTTTTCTTTCTTCTTCTGTAACTGCTCCAGTCCCTTCAACTTCAATTTTACCTTCAAATTTTCCTAGTCTTGGTTCGATAATTTTGTTGTTTACAAATGTACCAACAATGGAAATTACAAATGTTGAAACTATCATAAAGTACCAGTTTGCAGTAATTTCAATATGCGGTGCATTTACTATGTCTGCTGCTGCATTAGTGATACCTTGTAGTAAAGCATCAGTACCAGCTGGCATAACGTTAGCGCTGAATCCTGCAGTAGTTCCAGCATATCCTGCTGCTACTCCTGCCAATGGATGTCTACCTGAATATAAGAATATAAGTCCTGCTAATGGTGGAATAATTACTACAGCTGCATCAGATGCGATATTTCCACAAATTCCAATAAACATTACCATGAATACTAAAGCCCAATCAGGAGCTCCTAATATAGTACTCTTCATAAATGCTCCCATAAATCCAACGTCTTCTGCCATACCTAAACCTAGGGTCATAGTCAAAATCAAACCTAATGGCGCAAATCCTACGAAGTTTTTAATCATATTCGTAAGTGCATAGGTCAATCCTTCACCAGAAAAGACATTGTTTACTATAAACGTCTCTCCTGTTCCAGGATTTACTTCTTCGATACCCATCTTATTTAGGATGAATGATAACACTCCTACAACAATTAATAAGTACAGGAACAACATAAATGGATGAGGAATTTTATTCCCTACACGTTCTATCCAGCCTAAAATACCAGATGTTTTTTTCTTAGAATCGGTCATTTTAATACCCCCTTTTATAATAATGAATTCATAATACATATTTTAAACTATTAAGTCAATGAAATTATGAATTTAATATAATTTTATTGCTAATAGAAAAAACTCGCAATAATATTACGAGTTTTTTACCTATTTTTTTATAATTATATTATTTATTTTAGCAATCTTATCCTTATCAATTCAGCAAAAAATTCTGCTCCTAAAACTAAGATGTCATCATTAAAATCGTATAGGGAATTGTGAAGGGGAATACTATTTTCTTCTTTTCCACTTCCAAAGAATAAAAACGCCCCAGGGATATATTCCAAATACTTTCCAAAATCCTCAGACCCCATCCAAGGATTACATTCGGAGTCCACATTTTCTTTTCCCAAAATATTTTCTCCAGCTTCTACAACATAAGGCACGCACTCTTCCCAATTTATCGTAGGTGCAAATTCGTGAGTGTATTCAAACTCCCATCCTGCACCGTTCATTTCACACACACCCTTGACTACTTCTCTCATTCTAGTTTCTATCAACTCTTGCATCTTGGAAGAATAACTTCTCGTATCCCCTTTTATTTCCACATTAGAAGGAATTGCATTACGTACTCCGTCTGTATGAAGTTCTGTACAAGATATTACGATATTCTCTAGGGGAGATGCATTTCTAGAAACGATAGTTTGAAATCCTAAAATAACTTGGGCAGCTATAACCAAAGGATCCACTCCCAAATGCGGGCTAGACGCATGGGAGCCTTTACCCTTTATTCTTACTACAAAATTATCTTCACTAGCTAGAATCCCACCTTTTCTGGTTTTCATCGTACCTGCAGGGATACTAGGGTCATTATGTAGTCCGTAAATTTCATCCATGGGGAAGCGTTCAAATAATCCATCTTCAATCATAGCTTTAGCGCCATATCCTGGTTCTTCAGCAGGCTGGAATACAAAACGAACCGTTCCGTTGAAATTTCTTCTTTCGGATAAAAGTTTTGCAGCTCCTAATAGAATAGTCACATGACCATCATGGCCGCATCCATGCATTTTACCTGGAATCTTGGAGGAATGGGGGAGATTCGTTTGCTCCTCCATATTTATGCAGTCTATATCAGCTCTAAGACCAATAACCCTTTGTCCGTCACCTACTTTTAAGGTTCCCACTACGCCAGTTTTGCCAACGTTTTCTTCTACTTCAATTCCCATCTCTCTAAGTTTTTCTCCAATAAACTTAGCCGTTTCCACTTCTTCAAAGGCACTCTCTGGGTGTTCATGGAGGTGTTTTCTCCATGTGATTAATTTCTCTTTCAAAAATTTTTTCCTCCTTTGACTTTTTTCTCAAATCTACTATAATAATATTAAATTCTATGATATTATTGTAGTATAGAACTATTTAATGTCTATCGCAATATTGACAAAAAATATAAGTATATTG
>JAAZCH010000439.1 GCA_012513395.1 Tissierellia bacterium | reverse complement strand
GGCAAAATGATGTTACTATCAGTGCTTCCTTTTAATATTATTAAGGGAGCTATCAATGGTTTGGTGACATTTATGGTGTACAAAAAAGTGAGAAAATATCTATAAATTTTAAAGCAAGAATCAGATTCTTGCTTTTTTATTGGGCAGTAAAGTTAAAATATAAACTTGTAAAAAACTCTTGACAATATTGTTAATATTCGGTAAAATATTTGAATTTCTTTGACAATATGTTACTAAGATGGTATAATACTAATACTGTTATGGGAAAGGCGTGATTATTTGACTTCAATGCAATTAATAAGGAATGAATTGAAAGGTCAGATAGGAAAAAAAATCTATCTGAAGGCAGATAGAGGACGAAAGAGATACATCACTAGACGAGGAACTTTGAACGCTGTGTATCCCAGCATTTTTGTTGTGGAGCTAGAATTCGAAGATTCACCTAGTAGAATGATGACTTTCACATATTCTGATATTTTGACTAATACTGTCGAATTGATGATAGTAGATAACTAATTCCAAGAAAGAATCTAAGAAAATTCAGTATAAAATTGAAAATCCCCTAAAGTCGTAGATGACTTTGGGGGATTCTTAGATTTTATTTACAAAATCATAAAAATCAGTTATAATGTTTATACAAAGTATAATTAAAAAGGAGTGTGTTATTATGCTTACGACATTGAGAAAATGGGGCAATTCCAGCGGAATTATTATTCCCAAGAAGATTTTGGAATCCATGAACTTGTCACCAGGAGATGAAATGAGTTTATCCATCGACGATGAGAAATTAATTATAAAGAAAAACCAGAAAACCTCAGAAGATGATATGTCATATTATATTTTGAAGGACTTAATGGAACAAGGATACGAAGGGGAAGATCTGTTAAACAAATTTAAATATACAAAAAAACAATTTCCCAATGCAGTAGAGCGTATGGTGCAAGAAGCCGTAAAAGAATACGAAGAAGGCGAAACAATATCCCTCGAGGAATTTTTCAATGATTGAAGTTCATTTAACTCGAAACGTACAGAAATATCTCAAAAAAATTAAAGACAAAGAATTAATTGAGAAAATTAAAGAAAGTTTTCAAAAAATTTCAGAAGATTATACTGTTGGAGAATTGAAATCAGGAGACCTAAAGGGCATATATTGTTTGGACTTCTTTTACAACAAAACCAACTATGAAATTGCATATATTTATTTAGACGATGAAATAATAGTTTTGGTGTTGATGGTAGGGACTAGAGAGAATTTCTATAAGGAACTAAAAAAACATATAAAAAAATAAATTGAAAATCCCCTAAAGTCGAATATAGCTTTGGGGGATTCTTAGATTTTATAAACTGTTGTATTCTTGTAATGCATTTTCCAAAATACTCATGGATTTATCTAGCACTTCAATGCCTTTTATATAAGCGATTCGCACTTGGGATTTTCCTTTTTCTTCGTTTTGATAAAAGCTGGCTCCTGTTGCTAACATTAGGGTCTCATCGTCTAATGAATACTCCTTTAGCATCCATTTGCAAAACTTATCCGCATCATCTACTGGCAGCTCTGGCATTACATAAAACGCTCCTTCGGGCTCATAAACAGTAACTCCTGGGATATTTTTCAGTCTACTGATTATATAATCCCTTCGATTTCTATACTCTTCATTTATAGATTTTAAAATATTCAAATCCATATTATAAAGGGCAGCAGCTCCTATCATCTCAATCGTAGGAACGCAAAGTCTAGCATTGGCTAGGGACATTACACCGTCTATTACAGATTTATTTTTACTCATCAAAGATCCAATTCTAACGCCACAGGCAGAAAATCTTTTGGATATGCTATCTACTATGATTAGATTTTGTTCCAGTTCTTTAATATTCCCAAAACCAAAATACTCCTCATCAGAATAAATAAATTCTCTGTACACTTCATCAGATATAATAAATAAATTATGTTCAAGAGCGATTTCTGTAAGTAAGAATAATTCTTCCTTGGTCAAAACTACTCCAGTGGGATTGGAAGGATTGGAGATGAGAATGGCTTTTGTCTTTTCATCTATTGCATCTGTGATAGTTTTCTTATCTGGCAGATGAAATCCATCTTCCACTCTAGTGGGGAAAGTTTTTACTTCCACGCCAGTTTGTACAAACATGGGAGTGTAATTGGCATAATATGGTTCAGTGGTGAGAATGTTGTCACCGAAATCTGCCACAGTTAACAAGGCGTAAATTAAAGCTTCAGATCCGCCATTTGTAATAAGCAAATCTTCATTTTCTATAATTATCCCAAACTTTTCGTAGTATTTCCTTTGGGAATCTAAAAGTTCAGAAATTCCCCTAGCTGGAGCATAGCCTATGGTCTCCACGTCGTAATTTTTTATCGCATCAAAAAATTCCCTAGGAGTTTTTATATCTGGATCTCCTATATTTAAGTGATGGACAGTTATTCCCTCAGATTTTCTCTTGTCCGCTATGGGATAAAGCTCCATTATGGAAGATATAGGCATCTTATTTATTCTGTCAGATATTTTCATAATTACCTCGATTCAATAATATTAATATTTACTCAAAAATTTAGCTATGGAATCCTTGTATAAATCTCTTTCTAGCACATGGATTTCCACATGGGGACTGGAAGTAGAAGTTACCAATTCCTTTTGATCATGGGGAATTGCATCGTATAGATTCTGTCCCATATATTCAGGAGTAACTGTGTCAGCCTTTGAATTAAAAATCAAAGTGGGTGTGCTAGTAGTCTCCAGCCATTTTGCAGCATCAAAATCTTCAAAGTCGAATTTCATTTTGTATTTTGTGTATAAATTTCCAACAAACATCATATAAGATGTGGGGATTCTTTGTTCAGCTTCAATTTCTTCTAATTGTTCTTCAAGAAATTCCCTTCCATCACTAATAGGACAATCTAAAATTAGATAATCTATATTGCTCTCATCTCTGCCCAAGACGATTGCAGCACTGGCACCACCGTATGATTCACCCCATAATAAGATCTTGTTGTCTTTTGCGATATTTCTAGCGTAGTTCACCGCATCTAAAATATCATAGCTTTCCAAAACTCCAAAAGTATTTAGAGGTGCCATATTGTCACCGGAATTTCTTTGGTCAATGGCGATGACATCATAACCCAGCTCTAAAAGCACAGAAGCTGGAGATATTAAAGTCTCCTTGGTTCCACCCATTCCATGAACCATCACAGCTATATTTTTATTGTCGTCGCCTTTAATATATATAGCAGGAATTTCATGACCCTCATGTGTAGAGGGGATAATGAATTCCTCAATGTCGTAAAAACTTTTGAAAATATTGTACTCCACTTCTATTTCCTTAAAATTCTTTTTCGTATCTTCTCTAGAATAAGCATTGGTGAAACCATTATAGACAGAAAGTCCTATGTATCCACTAAATGCCACCCCGACACCTATTACTATGCTTATAATTAATAAAAATAAAAATTTAAAAAATTTCTTTATAATAACCATCTCCTCTTTAGAATAATAGCATAAAGATTATTTCATGACTACAATAAAGATAATTTTACAAAGTCCCAGAGAAATGTTAATATAGTTATGTAAATCAGAAGATTTATTCTAGCCAGAAGGCGAAATTATATCACGAAGATAGAAAGCTGTTAGCAGCACTATTTTTGTGATTTTTATTTTAGGAGGAAAGATGAGAAATATCGAAATAGCAAAAGAGATATTACAAACAGAAAACCAAAGCGTAGTCATGGTAAAAAATGAAGAAGTTATCTACAAATCCACAGATTCAGGAATAAAACCACTGCTTTTTGCATATCAAAATAGTATAGAAGAATTAGAAGGTGCATCAGTAGCTGATAAAGTAATAGGAAAAGCAGCAGCTTTGTTACTAATAGATGGGAAAATAAAAGAACTATACGCAGAACTCATAAGTGATGGAGCGATGGAAGTTTTAAATAAAACTGAAATAAAAGTGACTTACGGCAAAAAGGTAGAGAAAATTTTAAACAGGGATCAGACAGATCTTTGTCCCATGGAAAAATTGGCACAAGATGAAAGTGAAGGCAGTGTAGTAGCAGAGAAAATTATTAATTTCTTCGGAGGTAAAAATTGAAAACTAAAAATATAGTATTGTCAGGATTGTTCGTAGCTT
>JAAZCH010000438.1 GCA_012513395.1 Tissierellia bacterium | reverse complement strand
ATAGTCATCAATGTTTTTCAGAACTCCATCTTCGATCCATGGAAAATCATTATCAGTAACACAGAGCACCTTTTTATTAACAGCATTTCCATTAAACAGTTCAATAAAGTGCTCGAAATGTTTACCACCTATTTCAACAATCGAAATATGAGCATCTTCATACGAACAACTACATTTTTCCATAAATGATGGTAATAAGAGTTTCTCGGCAATTCCTTCTACAAGTACAACTTTATCCGCAAAAAGCATATCAGAACGAGTCACATCAAGAAATTTGGTTAGGTGTCTTTTAGCATCTTCTTTACCCACAAAATGTTCCTCAAGACTTTGTTGACAACAATCTGACCCATCATCCGAACGGTAATAATCAAGCATAAACATGTTGTCAATGCCAGCTACTGCCGAAATATTGCTCGAGTGCGTAGTTACAAAAATCTGTTGATTTAATTTATCTTCTTCATCTAAATTTCGAAGGAATTTAAATAGCTTATACTGCATAGATGGATGAAGATGTGCTTCTGGTTCTTCCAAGCATAGAATACGAAACTCTTTCCCTTTCTTAATTTCTGTTATTTTTATAAGCATATAAATATTTATCAGATTATTATATCCAAGTCCATTGTATGCAAGAGGGACCACAAAGTCCCCTTTGGTATCTCTCGCATCGGTTACATACGCATCAGAAACTCTAATATCTGGTCTCAAGTTTTGAAAAATAGAAACATTACCTTGTTGTAGACCTATTTCATTTTTCTCATTTTCAAATAAATCAGACATTTTCTCCAGAGCGGGTTTTAGAATTCCCTTCAAATCTCCAGATAACCTTTGTTTAAGTTCCCTAATGGCTTGAATATTATCTTGGTCTTTTGTGAATGCTTCAATTTCTCTTTTTGTTTCCTTAGAAACATTCTCGCTCGTTCTTTCGGCTTCAATAAATCTGATATCAAATAAACTTGTTGCATCTTTTTTATCAGCGGGAGTATCACTAGCACCATTTGTATATGACCATTCATATCGATCAAGAAAAGTCTCCAACAAATTGAGGTACTCATCTACTGATTGGATATCTTTAGTTGCTTTTTTATAATCAGCTAATGCTTTAGTTTGAAGAGCAAATACAAGTCTAACAACTGCCACTAATGAATATTTAGCAGTATCTCCATCCTCTTGTCGCAATTGCTCTACTTCTTTCATACCTAGAAAAGGAATAAGTTTAATTATGCTTTCATCGTCGGTGTCATCTTCAGAAATTTCGTGCCTTATATCATATTCAATCTCAATAATTGGAGGTTCATCAAGATATTTTGTTTCATATTCTAAAAGATTGTTCTTGTTAAAATCATGAACTGATATAGAAGAAGGGTTACTTAAAAGTCGGATTGCATTTAGCAAACCTGTTTTACCCGAATTGTTCGAGCCAATTATAACATTCAATCCTTTTCTGAATTTCATTGAAAAATTATTATAATTTCTATAGTTCTTAATAGTAATACTTTGAATATGCATATTATCTTGATACCTCTCAATCTATTCGTTTTTAATATTTTCTACCTCATTCAAACTCCTAATCACTCTACCCCCAAAGCCTTAAATACAGCATCTTCTACGCTTTGATAGGGTATTATCTGGAACGAACTCATAAGTTCAGCAGGTACAGTCGCAAAATCAACAAAAGATGTACTAGGAATCAGAATTTTCTTTGCCCCACTATCTAAAGCCACTTGAAGACTGTCAGCTATGTTAGAAACCTTTATGATACTTCCGCCAATACTTATCTCGCCAAGAATTGCCAAATTATTTATCACAGGTCTACCAAGAGCAATTGAAGACAAGGCAATTAAAGTTGGCAAAGCCAATTCTCCAGTCATCCCAATACCCTGCAAGTCTTGATAATTTATAATGTAATTCTTTGTATTTGTGCTTATTGAATTGCTAATTCTATTACCGTTGGCTTTTAAATAATTAAAGGCAGTATTACTTGCTTCCTTGGCTTCACGGCTTGTCCCAAGACCTGTTCTTTCAAATTTTCCGTTACCTGGAAGCATTTGAGATTCTAATCTATAACAACCTATCATTCCGTTACCACCATTGGCTACCGTATATACTTGACCAGGATTTAATATGCCATCTGGGATTAATTTGTCAGCCCCCTGTTCAGGTACACCGACATATTTTTCCTCAAAAGTTTCTAGATCAACATATGAAAAATTAACATCATAAAATTCCATACCGCCAATTTTCTTTAATTGTTCTTTGACTCTTCTTCTCATTTCAAGAGACAGACACAATATCTCCTCTAAATCTTCCTTGCTAAATTCTCCATGAGGATAGACAAGCTTCAAATATCCATTTACCATTTTTCTAACCGCGATGGTATCTCTTTGATTTAAGTTTTTTCCTAATCTGAAGTATTTATCTATGCTATCACCATATTGGTCTTTACGAAGCTCTCTCATAAACTCTGCAAGGTAATCCGTAATAAACCCATAATCGTTGGTAAAGTGTTGTGGACTGAATTTAGGAATTTCCCAGCCAGGTAAATAACAATGCATTCTATCTAGAAAAGCCGTATCAACAGCCATCTCCTCTGGGAAAGGATCAAATAAACTAGAGGTCTTTAGGAGAACATCCACACTTTGATTGATGTTGCCAACAAAAACCATGGAAGCTGATGCTGCCTTCTCTTCCTTGCCTCTTGCAAAAGATCCTGATGCCATATAGTCCTTCATAATCTGTATGCCATCTTTATCTTTAAACTTTATCCCAGCAACCTCATCAAAAGCGACACAATCCCATAGTCCTACTAAACCCACTTGCCTACTGCTCATGTTATAAAACAGATTCGCAACCGTAGATTGACCTCCAGAGACAAGGATACTGTTTGGAGATACTTCTTTATAAACGTGGGACTTTCCTGTACTTCTCGGCCCTAATTCACATAGGTTAAAATTATTTTCTACAAGTGGAATTAATCTCGTTAACAGTAGCCATTTTTCTCTTTCATTAAACTCATCTGGCTCCATACCAACAGAGCGGAGCATAATGTCGATCCACTCAGCTTTAGTAAATTGACTTCTGCCATCTTTAAGCTCATTGATGTTGATCTGTGGCATTTGAATCGGTTTAAGATTCGTTATTCGAATAGGACTTTGTTTAAGTTCATTCTCGTCATAATCGTAGTCCAGTTGAATCATACACCATATACCACCAGCCAATAACCTATCATATTTTGTAGGGTACTCCTCTGGT
>JAAZCH010000437.1 GCA_012513395.1 Tissierellia bacterium | reverse complement strand
TTCGTTTTTTGAGACGTATTTCTTTTTCCCCTTTAGATTTTCTTCGCTTTCTGGCATAGCTAATGCATCGATATCAGCTCTTATAGCCACAGTTTTGCCTGGTCTTCCTGTATCCAGTGTAGCGATAAATCCAGTTCCTGGAACTTCCTCGATGGGTAGTCCTATCTTTTCTACTTCTGCTTTTAAAAATTTGCTAGTTTCATATTCATGTCCCGTCACTTCAGGATATTCATGAAGATATCCTCTAGTAGAATAGAGATACTCTTCCAAATTATTTACTCTTTCGATTATTACGTCATTTAGTATCATATTAGTCACTCCCTTATTTTGTTGGCAATTTGCATTTATCTTACAATAATTTTAAAGCCGGATGATATAAGTCGCCCAGCTTTAAGTCTCTCGTAGTTAAACGAGATTATTTTATTTATTTAAAAAACTATCTACAAATTTAACTGTAGAGATAACTCCCATCTTCATAGCTTCTTCATCTACGTCGAAATGCACATTGTGATGCTCTGCCCCAGAGCCCACTTCTTCGTTTTGCATCCCCAAAAATGCAAGTAGTGACGGTGCTACTTCTGCGTATCTTCTGAAGGATTCTGATGCAAACCATTTTGTGCCTCTAGTTACAGCGCCTTCAGGTAAAATGTCTTTTAATGCTTCCTCAGCAATTTCTGAAAGACCTTCGTCGTTAATAACTGGAGCTCCAACTTTAAAGTTTACTGGCATGTCGTATAAAAATTCCACATCACAATAATGAGCCTTCGCCGTATTCTCTACTGTATGCATCAAAACTTCTATAGCCTTCTTTCCTTCCTCTACATTGAAAAATCTCAAAGATCCGCCTATATTTATTCTATCAGGAATAATATTTCTAGCAGTACCACCATTGACCATAGTTATACCCAAAGTAACAGTCTCTTCCACATCAAGTCTATTTGGCCAAGCTGAACCCAAGGCTGTTAATACATTCGCCGCTGCAAATACTGGATTTATGGAAAGATCTGGTCTAGAGCCATGTCCGCCTCTTCCAATAATATCGAAGTTAATTCCTGTTGCTCCTGCCATTCTAGGTCCTGGCTCTACGTTAATAGTTCCCGATGGCATAAAGGAGGTTACGTGCATTCCCCAAACTGCGTCAATACCCTTGTCCTTAATTCCTTCTATCATAGCTGCGATACCCGTTCCAGCTTCTTCGCCTTCTTCAAAGAGAAATAGCACTTTTCCAGTAAGTTCGTCTTTCAGTTCAGTTAAAATTTTTGCAGTCGTCAAAGCCATGGACATATGAGCGTCATGGCCACAAGAATGACATACACCTTCGTTTTTGGAAATGTATTTCTTTTTACCCTTTAGATTTTCTTCACTTTCTGGCATAGCTAATGCGTCGATGTCTGATCTTATAGCCACAGTCTTTCCAGGTCTTCCCGTATCTAGTGTAGCGATAAATCCAGTTCCTGGTACTTCCTCGATGGGCAATCCCAGTTTTTCTACTTCTGCTTTTAAAAATTTGCTGGTTTCATATTCGTGGCCAGTCAC
>JAAZCH010000062.1 GCA_012513395.1 Tissierellia bacterium | reverse complement strand
TGGCAGTGCTATAATCTTGTGAGAGTATTCTCAGTGACTGCGGAAATTGTTCTTCAAGTAAAAATTCTTCTCTATCTTCAATTACAATAGTTTCAAATTCTAAATCATTTAAAATGGGAACTAGACACTGAGCTATATGGCCTCCGCCAAATACGAACATCTTTTTCTTATCTAGAATACTAAATTTCACTGTATCTTCTTCTGGAGTAATCTCTCCATAAGATGCCATCAATTCTCCATTTATATTTAGATTAAGCCCTAAATTACTAGTTCCAATAACTAGTTCTACAAATTTGTCTTTAAAGTTTGATAATACTATTTCAAATATATTTTCTAATTCTAGATTGCTAGGATCTACGTACAAGAACAAAACTGTATTGTTCCCACCACAAACCATGCCCATATTTTTGGCAACGTCGTCGTTTAAAATATATTTTTCTGTAGTAGATTTTTTCAGCTTTATTAGCTCTTTAGACTTTTCAATAGCTTGAAACTCTAACATTCCACCACCAATAGTCCCTGCTTTAAGTCCTTCTCCATCTACAATCATCCAAGCTCCCGTTTCCCTAGGTGATGAGCCTTCCTTTTTAATTATTAGATTGATAACAAAGGGAGATTTGTCTTTTTGTAATTGTTGTCCAATACTGAATAACTTAATCATATTCACCTCTTATAAAACATATGTTAATCTAAATAAGTTCGCCTACCAAATTTTCTGCAATTTCTAAAATCCTATTCGTGTGAATAAGTTCTCTTATATACTCGATATAAGGATACAAATATTCATCTTCTTCTAATATGGGAACTTTTTTTTGAATTTCTAAAAATATTTTTTCTGTTACAGAGCTCTTTTGCAGTTTTGGGTCTAGGTATTGATAAGATTGATATGCAGACAATAGCTCTATCGCCAATATATATTCTAATTTTTTTGAAATTTCTATAGCTTTCAAAGAAGAATTATATCCCATTGCAACATAGTCTTCTTGATTTCCACATGTTGGTATGTTGTCAATTACTGACGGTGTTGCCAAAACTTTTATTTCGTTTAAAAGACCAGCTTGAGTATATTGCGGTATCATCAATCCTGAATTTAGACCAGGATTATTTATTAAAAACCAAGGATTTCCTGACAGATTTCCATCTATCAATCGATTATTCCTACGTTCTGACATTTTTGCAATCATAGCCGCAGCCATACATACTGAATCCATCTCCAAGCCTATAAATGAAGAATCTGGATTTCCTGAGGAAATGGCCATAGATGTCTCGCAGTCGGACCAAATTATTGGATTGTCTGCACAGCTATTCATTTCATTTTCCACTGTATTTTTTGCGTCATAAATAGTTTTTTTAGCTGCTCCATGAAGTTGTGGAACGCATCGGACTGAAAGTGCATCTTGTAGCCTAAAGTCGTAAAATTCTTTTGCAATCTCAGAATCTTTTAAAATATTTCTGATATTTGTAGCAGTATCTTTTTGGTACTTATGGTTTTTGACATCCATAACTCTTTCATCAAAAGCACGTAGCGTACCTTTAGATACTTCTAATGTCATGGCTGAAATAATATCTGCTGTTTTAGTTGCATTTAAAATATCATATAATGATATTGCCGCCATTGCTGTTACACCTGTAGTGCCAGACACTAACGCTAGACCTTCTTTATAAGATAGTTCATAACTAGATAAACCATGTCTTTGGAAAATATCTTTGGATTCTACAATCTCTTTGTCATCAACGATTTTTCCCTCTCCAATTACTCCAAGGGCTATGTGAGCTTCGGGAGATAGATATCCTACTGATCCGTGTTTTGGTGCAAAGGAAATAATATTTTTATTTAAAAATTCTTTGTATCTCTCTAAGGTTTCTATCCTAACTCCACTATATCCTCTCCCTAAATTCAATATGCACATCAGCATAGTGCCTCGTACTTCTTCTTCGGTCATTCTATCGCCGACAGATGTTGCATGAGATCTTACTATATTAAGTTGTAGAGTTTTTGCATCTTCTTTGGAAATAGTTTTAGTAACATTTGCACCAAATCCTGTTGTCACGCCGTATATAATTCTTTCTTCATCTACCCACTGCTCGACTAGTTCTCTGCTTTTATTAACCCTATCAATAAATTCTTGAGAAAATTCTATTTGTACTTTGTTTCTGACTACGGAAATAAATTCTGCTAGATTGATATCTTGATTAATAATATATGTATTGCTAATATTTTTCATAATTACCTCTTTTTTTATTAATAGGAGGTTACTTTTGAAAGTAACCTCCTATATGATTTTACTCGACAAGTTCGTCAAAGAAAAACATTTTAACTGCTGAAATTATTTGAAGTATAAATATAAACAATACTACAAATCCTCCTGCAGCTGCCAAGGATTTTACCCCTTGCACCCCTTGTTCTCCACCACCGAATGCAGCCATTATTATTGCAACTACTCCAATAGTAGCGCCCCAAATTACTTTTAAATATTCTGGTGCTTCTGATCCTATAGGTATATCTCTAATACACATAGATGCTACGTTATTTGATGTGGCATCTGCAGCAGTAACAAATGATACTAGAATAATAAGTAAATTAAATGGTATCAGTATAGCTGACAATGGTAAATGTTTCATAAATTCAAATAGTGCCATAGTAGCATTAGAGTTTTGGATTGTTGCTACCAAATCCACTTGTCCTTGCATTTGTAAAAATAATCCATAATTACCCCAAATACTGAACCAGATAATGCCAAATATTGCAGGTAGAATTACATTTATCATCAATACTTCTTTGATTGTTCTTCCATACGATATCTGTCCCAAGAAAATACCAGTTACAGGAGCGTATGCAATCCAAACCGCCCAGTCAAACAAAGTCCAAGATCTCACCAGGGCTTCTCCACCAATGTCAATTGGATCTAATCCCCATATCCAGAAATTTTGCAGCCATTCGGCCATTCCTGCAGTAGAATTTCTAAATATAAATAGCGTCGGTCCTATAACTAATAATAAAAGTAACAATCCATAATAAAACCATGCATTCAAACTACCAACAATTTTTAAGCCTTTATCCATACCTACATATGAAGATAGAGTAAACAATAATATAATAACCACTCCAACTCCAATAAACATAGGCATTGTTGTAGGAATATTGTATGCAGATTTTAATCCAGATGTTATAAGTACTATACACATAGAAAGACCTGAAGTAAGTCCTATCGCAATTGCTAGCATCGATAATGTATCGATTACTGCAGAAACAGGTCCTTTTTTAACTTTATCGCCAAAAAGAGGAACTAAAGTAGAAGTTACATTTAATTGTTCTTTTTTATTAAAATAGATATAAGCTACTAGCACTCCAGCCAAACCATATAATGCGTAGGGAATAAATGACCAGTTAAAAAAACTTCTCCCTAGAGCAAATCTTGCTGCGTGTGCAGAGAAGGGTTCTATTCCTAGCCCATCCAATTCACCCCAAATATTTCCATAGTAGATAAGTGGCTCATTAAGACCCCAACTTACTATACCTGTTGCAACTCCTCCTGTAAGAGTCATTGCAAACCATGTTCCCATAGAATACTTTGGTTTTGCGTCTTTTCCACCGATTCTTATTTTTCCAACTTTTGAAAACATCATTACTATAACTATAAATAAACATCCAATAGTTACATATTGATATAGCCATCCGAAAGTATCCAATGACCAGTTAAAAAAATTATTTGATACAGTTGTAAGAGCTTCATTGTTGACAATTCCTATTACTGCAGCTATAAATATAATCGAAAATGCAGGTATAAACACTTCCCATCGAATATTTTTTTTATTTTCCATGCTATCCTCCTAGATTTTAAGTAGTTCTTTAGATTTTATTAATTCATATATTTTTTTGATGTCTTTGGATATGTTTCTATCTTTATCATAAAATGGCACTGCTTCTCTAATTAATTCATATGCTTTTTTTGTTCCTTCTCCAAGCTCCATATTTCCTCTTAAGTCTATAGCTTGAACAGCATGCATAGCCTCTATTCCGATAATATATCTAATATTATCTAGCATTTGAAAAATCTTATAGCAAGCTAGAGGTAAATTACTTGCGTGATCTTCTATAGTGCCCGCTAAGGAATAAAAATCCATAGATGAAGGATTTGCTAGTCCCCTGTTTTGTGTATCAAGCATTGTGAAGGTTTTTTGAATTGTTCCATATGCAATTGTCGTAACTTCTTTAGGTGTTAAAAACTTTGTCAATCCAGTAAAACCTGGATCTGCTAGTTTAATCATCCTATAACAAGATGTTTTCGATAGATGACTTAAAGAAGTAGCAAGCATTTCTATACCAATTGCCAGTGATGTTACCTCAAAATTTGCACTAACAAATGAAGACCCTTCTTCAATAATAATACACGGATTATCATCTGTAGTGTTCATAGAGACTAGAAGTTGTCCTTTTACATAATCCATAGCATCATACATTGCCCCATTAATTGAGTGTGCACATCTGAAACTTAGTGGGTCTTGTAATGCTCTTTTTGGATCAGGCTTGTGAAGAAAGCTTCCTTTTAATAGTTTTCTAAAAATGCTTGCACATTTTATTTGCCCTTTAATACCTCTAATCTCATTCACATCTTCCCTAAATGATTCCATTACTCCATTTAGTCCTTCTAAACTTAAACAAAATATGATGTTAGACATTTGAACAATTTCTTCTATTTCTTTAAGTACAACTGCTGCCATTGCTTCCCCTTGGGAGTTATTCGATACTATACTCAGTCCATCCTTGGGGCCTAAAATGGTTGGCTTCATGCCGACTCTTTCCATAGCAATCTTAGAGTTTATTATATCTCCTTCAAACTCCACATCTTCTTCTCCTATGAAAGCAAGTCCGATATGGGATAAAGTTGTAATATCTCCTTCTCCAATTGACGATCTCATAGGAACTCTCGGGTGTATTTTATAGTTCAAAAAATCTCTATAATGATATAATAAGTCCAATGAAATTCCAGTATGTCCAGTTAAAGCTTTATTCAATCTTAAAAGCATAATCGCTCTCACATGTTCACTTGGATGATAAGGTTCTACTCCAAGACTGTGACTGTTAAGTAAATTTCGATTATATTCTTCAAAAAAATCTTGATCAAATTCTTTGTCCTTGTTCCAACCTACACCACGGTTCAAACCATAGACTGGCTTTCCTTCTGCTGCCATATCAAATAGTATTTGCCTTGATTTCCTAACTGTTTCTTGCGCATCTTCAGAAATCTCTACATGTTTATTATTATATGCAACATCGTATAAGTCCTCTAATGTTATTGGATCTCCTGTAAGCATTAAAACGTCCATATATATCTCCTTTCTAGCTATATAGCTTAATTTTTATATTTAAGTTGAATACTATTATGTATTCAACTTAAATTATCACCTTTACTATTAGTTTTATTGTTTTCAATTTGAAAAACAATTTAAATTGTTATTACGAATAATTGATTTGTACGGCAATTAATAACACAATGATGCAACCAACAAATGTAATTAGCATGTATTTCCATATATATTTTATCCACTCAGTAAATGTTACCTTAGAGTAAGACAATACTGCTATTAATGCACCTACTGTAGGATACATTAAATTGCTAAATCCATCTCCGTATTGAAATGCTAAAATTGCTATCTGACGATTTAATCCTACTAAGTCTGAAACTGGTATTAGAACTGGCAACGTTACTACAGCCTGTCCACTGCCTGAAGGTATAAAAAAGTTAATTATTGTTTGCATAAAAAACATTCCTACAGCATTTATATAAGGTGATCTTCCTTGCAAAATTGATGCTGTTATGTGTACTACTGTGTCAATAATATTGCTATTAGTCATTAGTACTGAAACTCCTCTTGCCATACCAATTGCTATTGCAGCGACATACATACTGCTACCACCTTCAATTATTTCATCAGTAATCTCATTCGGACTATATCCATACGCTAAACCACTTAAAATACCACCAATAATGTATATTGCAGACATATCTATCATATTGAAGTTAAGTTTCAATGAGCCATAAACAATAAAAACGATAGTCAGAGCAAAAATTATTAATACAAATAAATGATTCTTAGTAAATGCAAAATCATCATCTTCTTCTAAATTTAAATGAGAAATGTCTTTATTGTATAATATACTTTTAGTAGGATCATTTTTTATTATATTCGCATACCTTAGAGTATAAGCTATTGCAATAACCATAAATAGTACAAATCCAATAAAACGAAAACCTAATCCTGAAAACATAGTTAGTTCTGCTATTGACTGTCCAATGCCTGTTGTCCATGGATTGGTTACTCCAGCTGACCACCCTACAACAATAGGAACTAGGGAAATACTAATTCCAACTAACATATCATATCCAAGTGATATGGCAATTCCTATACACAAAGGAGCAAAAGGTATTACCGCCTCTAACATTCCAGGAAAAGCACCCAAACTTCCAAAAAATAACGAAATAACTATTAAAATAATAGGATCATTGTTTGTACCTAACTTGTTACGAAGTAAATAAATAAATGCTCTTATGGCACCTGTACTTTCAATAACTTTAATTGCTCCCCCTATTAAGAAAATCATAATTATTAAAGTTGATGCTTCTTGCAAACCTGATGGTATAGATTTAAACAAATCAAAAAAATTGGCAGGATTTGATTCTACAATATGATAACTTCCCCCATCTACCATGGTTCTTCCATTTACTTCGATTCTTTCATATGCGCCACCAGGTATAAAATAAGTACTAATAGAAACTATTATTAACAAAATAAATAATATTACTATTCCATTAAAATTAAATTTTTTCTTTTTCATGCATTGCTCCTCAAGTTTATTTTGTGTTAAAAACTAATTATTCCCTTAAAACTATAGAATACTATTTGACGAATATGCATGGTTCATATGCATATTCGTCCCTATACCTTCAAATATCACTCCATTTTTTGCAAAGTCTCAATTATTCTTTCAGGGCTAGCAGGATAAACAGTCATATTAGTTCCCAAAGCATGATTTATTGCATTCATAACTGCTGGTGCTGGTGCAACTGCCACAGCCTCTCCTACGCTTTTCGCGCCATATGTTGATGTTTCATCTTCTGTTTCTACAATTACTACATCAATATCTGGCATGTCCTGAGAGTTTAAGACGTGATACTTGGATAAAGTCATATTTTTTACATTTCCTTTAGAATCTATCTCAATTTCTTCTGAAATCGCCATTCCTATGCTGAATTGGCAACCACCTTCTACTTGACCTTCTACCAATAATGGATTGATGGATTTTCCTACGTCATGAGCAGATAAAAAGTTTACTATCTCTACTATTCCTGTCTTTTTATCCACTTTTACTTCAGCAAAGCAAGCTGCAAGTGCCGCTGGATTTGACTTTGGCTTATGTGAAATGTAGACAGAAGTCCTATCTCGCATGAATTTCTCTCTTAAAATACTTATTTCACCATAAGTATAGAATTTATCACTATTTTTAATTCTAACTTTTCCGTTATCGGTATACATGTCCTTGTATTCTATTTTTTCTACCACATTTAAGGTTTCAAAAAGCTTTTCTACTAATAATTCTCCAGCTTCTTTTAAAGCTCCACCCATTACCAACGTTACCCTGCTTGCTTGAGTACCTGCTGAATCGTATGGACTAATAAAAGTATCGGCTTCTGTTACTCTTACAAGGGATATGTCTAAATCTAATGCCTCTGCTGCCATTTGTTCAAGTGTAGTTATAGTTCCGCATCCTTGTTCGTGGGCTCCAATTTTACAAAGGACATCTCCGTGACTAGATAAATCCATTTCTATATTTACAAAATCAGGATAAGCTCCTAAATATCCACTTCCATGGGAAGCGCAAGCTACTCCAACTCCATATGCATATCTATCTGTATTTTTTTCACGAATGTGATTGTATTTTTCTTTCCAATTGAATTTCTCCATTCCAACTTCCACACATTCTTTGATTCCGGCTTTTCCTATATTAGGTCCTCCAGAAGGATCTTCGGCATAATAATCCACTAGATTTTTTAGTCTAAATTCGCATGGATCCATTCCTATTCTCTCTGCTGCATTTGTAATATTTATTTCCGTTATTGCGTGAGACTGAGGTCCTCCATATGCTCTAGTCGCTCCTGATGGAATTGTATTAGTGTTATATGCTTTTCCTACGACCTTTTGATGGTGTATCTTGTATAGTCTGTAAAGTTTTTTGGCAGATGCTGCTAAAATTGTTCTATTGTTTGTGTCATATGCTCCACCATCTGCATCAATTTCTACATATCTTCCTAAAATGGTACCGTCATTTTTCACAGCAGTAGAAACTGTTATGTCCATAGACGTTCTAGTAGCTACTCCCACCATACTTTGTGGCCTGTCCATATACATAACTACTGGTCTTTTTTCAGACCAAGAAACATATCCTGCAATAAGCTCTATCAATGCTTGTTGCTTGCCTCCAAATGAGCCCCCGAGATTTGTTTTAATTACGCGAATTTTATTAAAGGGAATATTCAATATTCGTGATAAATTTCTTTGGATAGCAAAAACTACTTGGCTACCACTAGATACTAAAAGATTTCCAAATTCATCCACTTCTGCTAATGCAGAATATGGCTCAATAGCTAGATGATGAGTTCTCGGAGTAGTTCCTCGGTCAGTAATAATATAATCTGCTTCTTTAAAAGCTTCCTCATAATCTCCAGCATTAAAATTTATTTCAGCTGCAAAATTCGTTTCGCCTTTGACGATTATCTCATCTTTTTTTGCTTCTTCTATGCCTATAACAACAGGTAATTCTTCATAGAAAACCTTAACCAATTTAGAAGCTTTTTCCACTGCCATCTTAGTTTCGCCAAGGATTACTGCGATGCGATCTCCAACAAATCTTGCCTTATCATTTATAATGTATTCATCTTTAATTCCATCTATTCCCGAATACCATTCCATTGCGTTATAAGTAACTTTTGGTATATCATCGTGAGTTAAGATTTTGTAAACTCCTTCTACTTTTAGGGCTTCTTCAAAGTCAAAAGTAACTTCAGCATGTGCTTTGTCACTTAATACATATTTACCAAAGAGCATATTATGTCTTCTCAAGTCCTCAGCGTATTTTGTTTCTCCGGTAACCCTATCTAGAGAGTCTTTTCTTATTATGCTTTTTCCTACATATTTATATTCTTTCATAATTCACCAAATCCTTATAAACATCTTCTATTAAGCCTTCAATCGCAACTCTCTTATAGTACCTTGAATCTCTATCAGGTATCGCAAGTTCCACTTCATCATATGCTAATTTTTGTAATTCAGAAATTTCTAATTCTTCTAAAGATTTACCCAAGAAGTAATCCTCTAGTAAATTAGCTCTTTTTGCTTTCGTGCCAATTGCACCTAGGTAAATGTTTGCTTCTTGTATAGTATTTTCAACTATTTTTAAAACTGTCGCACAACTGACTTTAGAAATTGTTACAGCTTTTCTAGCTCCTACCTTTCTAAAGGTACTTATGATATCTCGTTTTTCGATTATTATCCTTGAAATAACTTCATTCTTATTTAAGCAAGTCTTGTTTCTGCCCAAAATAACTTCTGAAATTGGAAGAATTTTTACTTCGCCATTTGAATTCATTATTTCTATCTTTCCATTATGTGCAAATAAAGCCAAAACTACATCTGCAGATTGACTGGCATTTCCAATATTTCCTCCTATTGTCGCACCATTTCTTATAATATCCGAACCTAATTCGTATGCCGATCTGTACACCGAATAGAAGTGCTTTTTTATCAATTCATTTTCACATATTTCTGTCATAGTGCAAATTGCACCAATATACACATTTTTTTCATCTTCCGTTATTTGATGAAACTCATTTATCTTAGTCAAATCTATAATATCGTAATCAACCAGTTTGTGATTTTTGATATTTATAGCTAAATCTGTTCCACCGGCTATAAAATATGTATTACTCAAATCAAACTTAAGTATGTCAAGTAATTCAGAAGAATTTTTAGGCGAATAAAACATTATATCAACTCCTTTGAAGCCGCTTCAATAGCATCTAGTATCTTAATGTATCCTGTACATCTACAGATATTTCCCTCAACAGCTCTTTTAATTTCATCTCTAGTAGGATGTGGATTATGCATAAGAAGTGCTTTTGCAGTCATCAAGAAACCAGGAGTACAATATCCACATTGTACAGCACCCATCTCTATAAATTTTTTTTGAAGAATATCTAGCTCACCATTTTGTGCCAATCCTTCAATTGTAATGACCTCACATCCGTCAATCTGTCCAGCAAGCAATGTACAAGATGTTACTGCTCTTCCGTTTAAAATTATCGTACAAGCTCCGCACTCACCTTCCGAACACCCCTCCTTAGTGCCAGTAAGGTCCATGATTTCTCTTAAGAAATCTATCAATCGTAAGTCACCACTTACTTCTTTAGTAACAGGCTTTCCATTTATTACAGTATTAATAACCATAACTACCCCCTAAATTTAGCAATCGTTTTCAATATTTTTTCGAAAATTCGTGCATCGTGCACGTTATTTGAGTTGGTTTTATTATAACAATTTACTTTTGTCAACTATAAATGAAGTATTAATTAAAATAAAAAAACCAGCATACTTAAATATACTGATTTTTATATAATATGAATATTTTTCAATTTTTTAGAAATCGAATTCCATAGATGAGAAATCTTTACCAAAATGAAGTTTTAATAAATCAAATGTAGTGGTAATGTCAGAATTCTTTATAGATTCAAATAATTTATGATGCTCTTCCATGTGAATATTTTTATAATTCTTATTATTATAAACTGATGCCAGAACTAACTGAGGAAATAGGTATTCAAACATATCTATAAGATAAGTATTTTCTGAAGCAATAACGAACTGTCTGTCAAAATTTAAAGAAATTTCAATATATTTATAATCAAATTTTACATTAGATTCATATAGGTATTTATGACGATTATACGCTTCTTCCAGCATATGAACTAAATTATCTATACTATTTTCTTTCAAACAAATCCTTAAAGAACCTCTAAGCAAAAATAAAATCGCCTGATTAAGATCTATAATTTTCTTTTCAGAAAGTGTAATGACTTTGTACTTTGAAGTGCCCTCTTGTGTAAGTAGCCCTTCTGAATATAAGTGTGATAGAGCTTCTCTTATAGGTGTATTGCTAACTTCGAGTTCTTCACTTAAATGTGCTATTACCAATGTTTCCCCCAACTTATATTCACGTGAAAAGATTCTTTCTTTAATTAAATTATATACTTTATCTTTTAATGATTCTTTTACCAATTTCATTTGCTATTCTCCAAATTTATCTTAATCTACTTTTTTATTATACAACATCAATAATATTTCTTCAAAAAAACCTATATTGATGACAAATATATTATTTCAAAAAACTTATTCATATCCTTGTAATCCTTGCATAAAGCTATTATACTGCTAAACAATTGACATATCAATTTTATCCATCATACCTTATAAGATTTTACTATGACAAAATATATAATCAATTTCTCTCATATTTAAAATAGTG
>JAAZCH010000459.1 GCA_012513395.1 Tissierellia bacterium | reverse complement strand
TTGTATTTTTCAAAAAAACGACTTGAGATAATTGCTCCCAAAACTCCCGCTACTATACCAACCGAGGTTACCATAACCACCCTGGTAATGCCCACATTAAACTCAATCATTAAAGGAGGAACAAATAGGCTAGATAAGGTTGTAGCTGGAGCATATATAAAAGCCATCAAAAAAAAACCTAGCAAGCTAAATTCCCATCCCATAAATAATCTTTTACTGATTCCATTATTCATTATGTATTCCCTCAAAAGAATGGCTGGCAACTTGTGCCAGCCTTAAAAAATCCTAACCATCTGTCAAAATAATCCTGCCTAAAAGACCACCGAATTATGTCAGTCAATATCCTCAGACAGTAAAATTAAGCTGTATTAGTTATTTTCCAACCAAGCCATTGCAAGAGCCGCATAGGAAGCTGCCCCCACATAAAAAACGCTCTCATTAAAATCTGTCTTGGGGTTATGACCTGGGTAAGCATAACCATCATCAGGAGTTCCAGCTGCAAGCATAAGAAAAGTTGAAGGAACTTCTCTTGAAACATACGAAAAATCCTCAGACCCGCTAACCCTTTTAAACATTCCACCCAAAGCCACGCTTAGGTCTACTACATATTCTTCACCTAGCAAATCAGTTAGAACATCTATTGAAAATGCCTTAAGCTCTGCATTATTCTCGGCCACAGGAGCAGTGTGACCATAGGTAAGTTTACCCTCCACATCCCTGCTCTTGGAGGTATAATCCACTAAGCTTTCTAGTCTTGATTTTATAGTCCCCCTGACCTCCTCATTGAAGGTTCTAATGGTACCAGACAGATGTCCAGTATCAGGTATAACATTACCGCTGCCCTCTTGACCCGCACTAATCTCACCCACTGACATAACGGCAGTTTCCTCTGGTGGAATAGCGCTAGATATTATTTCATGCATACCGGAATTAATTGCACAAAGCGCATCTATAGGGCTCTTTGCATTTTGGGGTGATGCTCCGTGGCCACCCTTTCCTCTTATATCTACTCTAAACCAGTCTGCTGATGAAAAGGCTCCTCCATCTGTAGGTAGCAAGATACTACCTTCTTTAGTAGGGGTATTGCTAAGAATATGAATCATCATAGCAGCATCTACCTTAGGATTATCCAGAAGCCCAAGCTCTATGGCTTCCTTGGCTCCCTCAAGGATTTCTTCTCCCGCCTGGAAGAATAATTTAACTCTACCTTTTAGATTGCTTTCATTTTCCTTAAGCAATTTGGCTGCTCCTAAGAGCATGGCTGTATGAGTATCATGGCCACAAGCATGCATTACCCCAGCTCTGTTTGATGCAAAATCAAGTCCGGTCTCTTCAGTTATAGGAAGGGCATCCATATCGCCCCTAATTAAAAAGGTCTTTCCTTCTTTTCCAATAGTTGCCACTACACTTGAACCCAATATTTCAGGCTGATATCCCATTTCTTCCAGTTGCCCACACACATAGTTTACTGTGTTTGGTAGTTCCATTCCAAGTTCTGGATTTTCATGTAAATATCTCCTATGATCTACAATAAAATCATTTATTTCTTTTGCTCTTTCTAAAAGATCTTTCAAAGCTATCCTCCCTATTTCTTAGTTTCAGATATATAGCCAATTTTTTCAAATACCAGATACACTAAAAACGATACTATTATAAAAGCCATCATCATATAACTATAATAAGTCCCCATAAATGCTTGTCCAAGTATTAAGTAAAGCAGAATACCTGCTGCAACTGTAGGTATGGCTAGTCTTTTGTTCTTAATGAAGAAAGGAGCTGCTAAAGCACCAGTTAGGGCTGGTGTTATGTTATTAAAAGCAGGTGCCATCTTAGGAGATGTAATCACCGGAACTAGATACTTGCCTAAGAAAAGCATGCCCAGAAAAAGCACAGCAGTAGTCACAAGACTAGATGCTCCAATTGCTAAAGTTGAAATAACCTCAGCCTCATCAGTACCTCTTTCAACTTCATTTATCCTAAGCGCATTGGTAGCAGCTGGAAGCTTCATGTTCATAATATTTCCAGTAACAAAGGAAAGATATGTGCCAGCAGAGCCTAGAAACGGAGAATAGGAAACTACCTCAACAATACTAACAACACCAAAAATTGCAGAAAGAGTAATAATAGCACCCAAGGTTTTCCCAAAATCTATTTCTACTCCCCTTCCATAAACAATAGTTATAACAGTTGGAACCGAAAGCATTAAAATTATCGCTATCGCAGTACTTATTTTCCCGATTCTATGGGTAGATTCAATATAACTTAATTTTTCTTTTTCTTTCATCTCATCCTCCTCTAAAATACAATTAGATTTGTAATAAAAGCACCTAGCATGCCAACTAGCATTCCTCCAGGAAAGGATAATTCATTAAAAATCGACTTTTGGGTCTTCTTTCCAAGAAAGGCAAATATAAAAGCAGCCACCATAGCTGTAACCATAGCCACCAAGCTCAATAGTCCTGAACGATTCTCAACCCAGGATGTTAGATAGGGTGCACAGAACCAACCCATTAAAGCGATAAAAACGCCATCGATTAAAAGAGTATAAACCATGGGCTTCTTTTCCCTAATTTTAGTCATTCCCTTATCTAGGGTCTTAGTACCAAAAAGAACCAGTAGTGGTTCATAAAGGATACAAATTGTCATAGCCCACATTGTACTCAAAAGAATCGAGAGATTAAACCCTGGATCAGTGAAGGACTCTAATCCAAAAGATCTAGCAGTGACATTGACAGCAACGTTTTCATAGGATCCCGAACCAATAACTGAGAGTCTCAGCCAAGGAAAATAGTTGCCCTAAACAGGCATCAACATAAGTAAAATAATTAGAATCGGTATACTAGGAATAATTGAAAACAAAGCACTACTTAAAATAGTCGATTTCATTACCTTATCTTCCATCCCAATCTCCTGCCCTCGATTCCATGCCCTTTTCATAAACAGAATACTCTGTACACACACATACACAATAACAGTGGCACAAAGAATAAGCATTAGCGGTGAATTAGCAACCAGTAAATGATCAATCATAATTGTCTCCTTTTCTCATAATGAAATGATATTATTTATATGCATTTATTAATATTCTATCATTTCCATCTTATGACTACTAATACATTATTTATAAGGTTATAACACTTATGGTATAATGATTTATGCCCTACACGAGGAGGTAAAAATGGATACCAAACATATCCCCATCATTTTTGAAATTTACAAATGCAGCTCTATAAACCAAGCAGCACAAAACTTATATATCTCACAACCTCAAGTCAGTAGAACCCTCAAGAATATAGAAGAAGAAATAGGTTTTGAAATCTTTGAAAGAAGCCCTTCAGGAGTCAAAGTAACACCTAAAGGGATAATCCTAATAGATTCTCTTCAAGTTATCTACACAGAAATGGAAAAAATAGAAAGAATATCCCAAAATATAGAAATAGACCAAAGCCTTTCAATAATTTGCATCTACTCTAGGCTAATATTCGAAATATTCCTAAAATTTAAGCACAGCAGAAAAGAAGAAAGCTTTGTAGATAACTTTCAAGAGTGTTACTTTGAAAATGTGATCGAGGAAATCCTGTCTGAGAGGGCTAGACTTGGAGTGATATCAGTTAGCCACACAGATAAAAGCGATATAGAAAGACTTGTTGAGAGATATAATTTAGAGCTTGTAAAAATTTCTGTTTCCCTTCCCTTCCTAGTCTACATGCATAAAAATCACCCACTTGCCTCACAAAAAATATTAAAGCCTAGCCAACTCGAAGACCAATCATTTGTCTACTTCAGAAAAAATAGAATAGATGATGTACGAAAGCTCTTTGGCATGAAGAAAATAAAACTTGGACTCCAAGTCGATGATAGAGGCACGCTCTTAGATGCTATAAATAGCCGCCAATATATTTCTATTAGCAATTCAGGCTCAGAAGCCTTCGCAAAAGGAAGAAACCATGTATATATACCTGTTGAAGGGAGTAAAGATGTCAGTGAGTTCTATTACATAAAATCCAGTAGATATAACCTCAATAAAAGAGAAAAGGACTTTATCAACTTCTTAAAAGAAGAGCTCCAAAAAATTTATAATCCTAATAACAAATAAATCAATATAGATAAAGTCCCTATAAGATTAGGTAAAATCAAAATATCGTTGATTCATATCTGAAGTTATATATTAATCAAAAAACCAAATAACCCTTTACATTTTACTTAAACTCAAAAGCCTTATGAACAAGTTTATTAGTATTATTTTGCCAATTTTTTTTCTAAAGCTTCCAAAACCACTTAATAAAAAAGCCCCAGTTGTTATTAGGGGCTTTTATATGAGAAGGCTAATCTTTTTAAATTATTCTATAAAGTACTCCGCCACCACCTCTTCATTGGTGTATTTAACTGAGAAACCTGTATAGCCATAGATGATGGCAATAATTGGGTTAAGCCAGTTTAGGATAGCATAGGGTAAATAGGCCAGTGGGCTAACCCCCAGGGCTCCACTTATAAAGGCCCCACAGGTGTTCCAAGCAAAAAGAGGTGAGGTTAGGGTGCCCGCATCCTCTAGGGTCCTGGAGAGTACCCTAAGATCTAGATTCTTCTCCTTATAAGTTTCCTTGAACATTTTGGCGGGGAAGATAATGGCTAAGTACTGGTCAGCTGTAGCTATGTTAAGAAAGAT
>JAAZCH010000436.1 GCA_012513395.1 Tissierellia bacterium | reverse complement strand
CGGGTATCGGCGTCCAAAATTATCCCCTAGATTCTCAGCCCCCATTGCAGTTATTTTACCACCAAAATAATTTCACGTCAATTCTATGTTGGAAAATAGTGTAGTTCACTTATGATAATGTCACTATATAATTCACTTGAGATAATGTCCCATTTTGACATAAGATTTAAACATGAAAGAAGGAAAGATTACATTGTCTCAAAAACAATTAAAAAGATTAAAAGTGATGAATGCCTATATTGATGGCACCATCGATCGCAGACGGGCAGCCGAGTTGCTTTCGCTTTCAGAACGTCAGATTTCACGCTTAAAGAAAGGACTGATTACACAAGGCGAGGCGTTCTTAATCCACAAAAATTCAAACAGAAAGCCATCTCATGCTGTTTCCAAAGAAGTGAAGAAAAAGATACTCCAGATTCATTCCCTACCCGAATATGAGAGTGTCAACTTCCTTCACTTCAAGGACATACTTGCCGATAAGCATCAAATAAAACTATCATACACGGCACTTTCTAGTATACTAAAATCCGCAGGAATTAAAAGCCCTAAATCCAAAAAAGCAAAACGTCGTAAGAACAGGCGAAAGCGTAGGGACTGCCCAGGTGAGTTACTGCAGATCGATGCAACCCCATTTGACTGGTTTAGGAATGGCAAGATGTCATCTCTCCACGGAGCCATTGATGACGCCTCCGGAACAGTTACAGGGCTTTACATTTGTGAAAACGAATGCCTGAACGGATACTTTGAGACCATGCGGCAATGCGTTCTCGGCTATGGTGTCCCTCAATCAATCTACTCCGATAAGCACACCATCTTTCGGTCCCAGAGTCTGTTAAGAAACTACTACCAAAACTTAAGGATGATAAATTTACTGAAGTCTTAATAGTTGCATTACCAGAGGCAACTCCTTATTATGAAGCAAAAAGACTTCAAGATGATTTAGATAGAGCAGATATATTTAGTAAATGGTGGCTTGTTAATTCAAGCTTTTATGCAACAGAGACCACTAACGAAATACTAAAAGCAAAAGCAAGCAATGAGGTAGAATGGATTAATACCATTGATAAAGAGTCAAAAGGGAATTTTGCAGTAATTAAATGGACTCCCGAAGAATTAAAAGGAGAACAGTTAGCAGCATTATTATAATATTTTGAGGGAGGTTTTAGACCTCCCATATTATTTCGAATGGAAGGAATGATTAACATGTCGAAGGAAAAATTACCCTTGGGAATAAATTTTTTTCAAAAGTATTTAACAATCTGGGTTGCTCTTAGCATGATAGGGGGTGTGCTAATTGGTAGATACTTGCCAGCAATACCTGAATTTTTTGGTAGATTTGAATATGCACAGATATCCATCCCTACCGCAATCCTTATTTGGATAATGATTTATCCAATGATGATGAAGGTGGATTTTCAAAGTGTAAAAAATGTAGGGAAAAATCCTAAAGGTTTATACGTAACATGGATAACAAACTGGCTTATTAAACCTTTTACTATGTATGCAATAGCTTCATTTTTCTTATTTATAGTTTTTAAAAATTTTATAACACCTGAACTTGCAACAGAATATCTAGCAGGAGCAGTCTTACTGGGAGCAGCACCATGTACAGCAATGGTCTTTGTATGGAGTACATTAACAAAAGGCAGCCCAGCTTATACAGTGGTTCAAGTAGCAACAAATAATTTAATCATATTAGTAGCATTTATTCCTATAGTTAAGTTTTTACTAGGAGTGGGTAATGTAGTAGTTCCATGGGATACTTTAATATTATCTGTAGTACTATTTGTAGTTATTCCATTGGCAGGTGGTATATTAACTAGAGTGAAAGTAATAGAGAAAAAAGGATTGGATTATTTTGAAAATGGGTTTTTACCTAAATTTGATGGTGCAACTACTATAGGGTTATTATTAATGCTGGTATTATTATTCTCTTTCCAAGGTGAAACAATATTGAATAATCCTTTACACATTTTGCTTATAGCTATTCCACTAACTATTCAGACATTTTTAATTTTCTTTATAGCATACGGAGCAGCTAAATGGCTTAAATTACCTTTCGATGTAGCAGCACCAGCAGGTATGATAGGTGCTTCCAATTTCTTTGAACTAGCCGTTGCAGTTGCCATAGCATTGTTTGGTATGGATTCCCCAGCTGCACTTGCAACAACTGTAGGGGTTTTGACAGAAGTACCATTAATGTTGTTACTTGTGAAGATAGCAAACAACACTAAGCATTGGTTCCCTGTTTCGGAATGATAGTTTTAAAATAATTTATCATAGATGAGGGCTGCTTGTATCGAACAGTCTTCCTATTAGGAGGTATACGAATGAAAAAGAAAGTTGCTTTTATATGTGTTCATAATTCATGTCGTTCACAAATGGCAGAAGCTTGGGCAAAAAAGTTAGGTAATGACGATTTGGAAGTTTATTCAGCAGGAACAGAAAGTTATCATGAAGTAAAACCTTTAGCTGTTCAAGTTATGGATGAAGTTGGGGTTGATATGAGCGACCAACGTCCTAAATTATTAAATGAGATCCCTGAAGAAGTAGATATTTTAATTACAATGGGATGCAATGTAGTCTGTCCTTTCGTACCTAATAGCCATAGCGAGGACTGGGGTCTTGATGATCCATCAGGTGGCCCAATTGATGGTTACAGAGAGACAAGAGATTTGATTAAGGAAAAGGTAGAGAATTTGATAAGTAGAGTGAAGAAAGAAAAGAATTAAATAAACTTAAATTGTGATAAACAAAGCCTTCAAATATATTTTGAAGGTTTTGTTGCTTACAATTTTAATATAAAAGGTATTTATTAAATTATTAAGATAGTTTTTTTAATGCAGTAAGCAAAATGTACTATGTAAAAATCTTAAAGATTTCATAGAGAAACGATAGAAGATTAGAAATATACCCTGGCACCAAGGGGCTACTATCTACCTTCAGCATCATAATCGTCTCTTCAAGGCATTGTGAGGTTATGGTGAAACTAGAGGAACAGTAAAATTTAGTAATATCAATGCTTTGAGAGAATATGAGACATTGAATGTACGGATGACATTCAATGTCCTATTATACTTGGAAACATGTCCATTAATATATGGGTATTATGATGTGGTGAGTTCAGTATTATTCAGGGATGCTCCTGTTAATTAAAAAATAGGGCATATTTTAGTTCTAAACTATACACAATTATAACTATATGTAGATAGTTTTGATAGATGACAACATATGACATTCGATAAACAGAGACATTTGAGGGATAATTGGTTAAATTTGGTTGATAAAATAGTGAGTGAATTATATACTAGAGATAAAGATTTGTAGAAAAGTGTGACATTAAAATAATATCTATATCTGCATATATATAGGTTTGATGGAGGTTAAAGATGCGAAAAATTTATCTGGATAGGACAGAATTTACTGGAGCAGTATTTTTAGAAGATGCTGAGATTATAACAGCAAGTACAACAATTTATTCTATGAATGTTAATGACAGAAATGATGAGTATCAGAGATATGCTAACGATTATGATATTCAATTTATATTTGATGACTGTATTCCACCACATTTAGAATTTTATACTGTTCCACAAGTAGATATTATGGCGAAAGATAGTAGAGGTGGATTTATTGGAACCGTTGGTCAACCATGTGACTTAGAAAGTGATGCAACAATTTGTTATATCAATAAAGACTTAGAGTGCTTTATAATTTCTGAAAATGGAGCAGATTTTCTAAGTAATATAGAATCATGGCAAAACAACTTGAAACCTTATGATAAAATCACCTTTTATCCTTCGAAAGCAGAAGCGGAAATGGAACTAGAATTTATCGATTTGACTGAAATAGGAATAAATGAGGTTAATATATAAATCTTAATACACATAAATAAACAAAAAATAACTATGTCGCATAATTTATTTTATATGCAACTAACAAGAAAAGAATAGAATGACCAGAAAATAATAGTAAAGCCTTTATTAGTCTTTAATAAGCATGGGCTTATTAAGATATTAAAATTGTCTCTTCCAATCAATTTTGGCATAATGATAAGGATAAAAAATAAAGAGATTTCTTTAAGAAAACCTTTCTTAGAGTAGTCGCTTTTTATTTGCCTATTTATATTAAAATTCTTCAAGCTTATTCATCCTATATCTCCATATTGGAAGAGCAATAATTCCCAAAATAATATATTTCAGAAAAAGATTAAGCATATGGTTCTGGGATAAAATAATATCTCCATTGAATGTAAAGCCGTTATTGAAAATTTGAATTACAGGGGTTAGAAGTCCAATTGTAAAAGGTAGTGCTATGCCAACACCTATAAATGTAATAATTAAATTAAGTATATTGCTTATTCTAGGGAAAGCATCATTGATAAATAGAATCAAAAGTCCATAGAGAATTACTGCAAGGATTCCAGCACCTGCGTCAAGTAAATATTGTAACTTTCCTTCCACAAGTTTTGTAGCCACATAAGGATGGAAGAAATATATTGTGTAAAATAGAATAATAAAGAAGTCAATTCCAAAAGCCATTGTTTTGAAGGAAAGCAAGGTAATATTCTTATAAAGTTTTATAAAAAGAACTAATATTATTAAACATATCCCTATAAATAATCCTATCAATATACTAACTTCCTATAGCCTATTTTGTACCATCAATGTCCTTAAAGAATTTCCTGTTTAGACATTGGTCTAGATTAAAATCATATCCTAATTTATTCATTCCATAAAACTTGAAGAGTAAAAGATTAATATTAACTTTCATAACCTGGGCGATTTGATCTAGGTCATAGCCCATTTTCCCATAATCAATAATTTCCTCTTCATCTAGGAGTAAGTGGGAAGCAAAAAGATTAGCTTCATACTCTAGGCTTGATTTAACGTCAAAGAGGGTAAATTCTGATAGTCCTTCCTTGGCTTCCGCTCGATGGTAAAGATCATGGCCCAGCTCATGGGCAAACATCATTCTTTTAAAATTATCATCAATAGAAGGATTGTAGAAAACAAATCGATTCCTCTTAATAACCACATACATACCTAAAGCATGGGTCTGGCCAGTAAATGGTAGTAGATTGACATTTCTGTTTCTTAAAATCAATTCAGGGTCTCTAGTTTCATGCTTCATAATTAACTTCATGGCATCTTCATAGATTAATCCATACCTGTTTTTCATAATATCTATTCTTTATTTTCAATTACTAGATTATTTAAATTCATTTCACTTTGGTTTCTTACAGTTATAGGCCAGGAATATTCGTCAGCATGAAAATAAGGAGTTTCATGAAAACTATTTATTAGTATTCCTTTCTTATTTGTAGGACTGCCTTTTTG
>JAAZCH010000435.1 GCA_012513395.1 Tissierellia bacterium | reverse complement strand
GCCCAAGGAGCAGGGTCAATGGGCGGTACTGTTATACATGCTAGGGGCTCGGGGATTTCTGAAAGACAAAAGGTGTTTTCAATTACTATAGAACCTGAAAAAGAAATAGTGATGATTCTATCTCCAGGAGATAAAACAGATGATATAGTAAATGCCATAAGGAATAAGATGAAAATAGATGAGCCAGGTAAGGGAATAATTTATGTTACAAATGTAGCAAAAACATATGGAATATTGAGAAAATAATTTAATGCGTTTTTATCGTAAAGTCGATAAAAACGCATTATTATTTGGTAAAAATTGACAGTAATTTATGGAGGTGTTACTATTATTTTGAATACAGATACAAGGAGAAAACCTGTGGATAATCACTTTTATGATGAGGTTGAAAAAATAACCAAGGAATTAGTTTCTATAGAAAGCATAGTAAAAAATGGATCTGAAAGTAATGTGGCTAGATATATTTATGATTTTTATCAAGGACTGGATTATTTTAAAGATAATCCAGAGTTATTAGTTTTTCAAAAGACAAAGGATGACCAAGTAGATAGGCATAATACCATTTGCATGTTAAAAGGAGAGAAAGAAAATTCAAAGGAAACTGTTATTTTAATGGGGCATATCGATACAGTAGGTGTAGAAGATTTCAGTTACATAAAGGATTATGCCTTTTCTCCTGATAATTTGATAGAAAAATTAAAATTGGAAAATCTAGATTACATAACTCAAAAGGATATCCAGTCGGGAGATTATATGTTTGGACGAGGAGTATTGGATATGAAATCTGGAGTAGCCGTTCAAATGTCTATAATGAAATACTTTAGCGAAAACTTAGATAAACTAAAGGGAAATGTCATTGCTATAGCAGAGTGTGACGAAGAAGGAAGCTCCCATGGAATTATTTCTGCTTTGGATATATTAAACTCTTGGAAAATAGAACATGAACTAGAATATATAGTAGCTATAAATTCAGATTTTACTACTCCAATGTATGAGGGAGACAAAAATAGATATGTTTATTTAGGAACCGTGGGCAAACTTCTACCTTCTTTTTATATTGCAGGAGTAGAGACTCATGTGGGGAAGGCTTTTGGAGGATTGGATCCTAATATGATTGCATCTGAAATAAATAAAAATTTGAACTTAAATACTAATTATTGCGATGTAGGTCAAGGAGAAACTACTTTGCCACCTGTATGTTTACAGCTTAGGGATTTAAAGCCAGAATATAATGTTCAAACTCCTATGGCAGCAAATTCTTTTTACAATTATTCTACACATTCTGCCAGCCCCTTAGACGTAATAGAAAAAATGAGAATCTTAGCGAAGGACTCCGTAGATTCAGTGTTAGCATATATAGACAAAGAATATAAAAAATGGTGTAAATTATCGAATTCCCAGTACTCTAAACTAGAATGGAACGTGGGAGTTTATACATGGAATGAATATGAGAAAAGCTTAATACATGAATATGGTGGAAAATACATAGATTACATAGAAGAATTTAAAAGAAATTTAGATTTAGGATATCCTGACATGAGTATTACAGATTTTTCTTTAAAAATAATCCATGAAGCTTACAGTAAATTTAGTAAAGGAGATGATCCTGTAGTAATCATTTATTACGGCTCTCCTTATTATCAAAATGTTGAAATATTAGGAAATGACGAAAGAGAAATTAGGATAATTCGAAGTATAAAAGAAGCAATTACTCTGGTTTCAGATTATTCTCATGATAAAATCCAGCTTAAATATTTTTATCCATATATTTCAGATAGTAGTTTTATGTTTATGCCTAGGGAAGATTCGGGTATTAAATCTTTTGAGGAGAATTTTCCTTCATGGGGGATAAAATACACCCATCCAGTGAAAAAAATAAGAAAAATCTCAATGCCAGTAATAAATATTGGAACCTTTGGAAATGATGGACATAAGTTCACTGAGAGAGTGCACAAAAGTTACACTTTCGAAACATTGCCAAAATTGATTTTGAGTTTCTTAGATGTTCTTCTCCAGTGATTACGGGCTGTTAACTTGACATAGTGTAAGAATTAATCTAAAATTAGTATAGATAAAATATATTAATTATATATTTCGAATTAATCTATAGGGGGAAATATGAAAGTTTTTATTTTTGACATGGATGGCACATTTGTAGACTCCATGGATTATTGGAATAATTTAATGCTTAATTATTTAGAATCCAAAGACGTAACTCCTGAAGAAAGTTTGATGACGGACATTGTAAGTCTAACTTTGCATGATGGAATTGAATATACTAAAGATAAATATTCTTTAAGAGAGTCTGTAGATGAAATCTTAGATGAGATGAGAGCATTAATAGGTTATAACTATAAGAACACTTTTAACCTCGACCCTGCTACCATAGAAATATTTCGCCATTTAAAAAAGGCAGAAAAAAAAGTGGTTCTAGCAACTGCTACTGAGAGATCTTTGGTTGACATTGTATTAGATAGATTTGATTTGAAAAAATATTTAGATTTGGAAATAGTAAGTGACGAGGTAAATCTTCATAAAAACGATCCTCAATACTTTTTGGATATTGGAAAACACTTTGGAGCTAGTGGTGAAGAGTGTTCTGTTATAGAAGATTCCCTATATGCCATAAAATCAGCTAATGAAGCAGGTATGGAAACTGTTGGGATTATTGCTCAGACACCTCCAGCCCATATTGAAATAATAAAGGAACTTTCTGTAGTTTCTGGAAATAATTTGACGGAGGTAAAGGATTACTTTCTATCTCGATGAAAAAGAAAAGAATAAGTAAAAAAAAGAGCCGAATCAAAACCAAACGAAGTCTTTTTATTCTATTTGTCTTGTTAATTATTGCTTTTATCTTTTTGAGAAAAGAAGACATAGAGCATAATAATGAGAGAATTAGTACAGTTAGCTTCGTAAGGGGAGTTGACGTCTCGCGTTATCAAGGAGATGTAGACTTTAAAAGATTATACGAACAAAATATTCGCTTTGCCTTTATTAAATTTACTGAAGGCAAGGATTATATTGACCCGAACTTTCAAACTTATTGGGATGACTCTTACACTTGGAATGTAAAAAGAGGCGCATATCACTTTTATCGATTTGAGGTAAGTGGTGCTGAACAAGGTAAATTTTACATAGATAATATGGGTCATCTTAATGACGAAGATCTTCCTCCAACTATTGATGTGGAATTTTATGGAGATTATGTGAGAAGGCCCGCACCTAAAGAAGAAGTAAAACGCGAACTTAGAATTATGGTGGATATGCTTAGGGAAAAGTACAATAAAAATCCTATAATTTATTGCAACCGATATGTATACAATAAGTATTTAGAAGAAGACTTTGAAGACGTGGATATATGGTATAGATATATAGGAGATGGAATCCCGCAGTTACCAGGAGATAGGCAGTGGACTTTTTGGCAATTTGACGATTCAGCTAAGTTAGAAGGATATGGCGGACCAGGTGCCAATGAATTTATAGATTTAAATTATTTTTATGGAGATATGGAAGATTTAAATAATTATGGTAGAGACGAAAATAATTAAAGGCGTCGTTAAAGGTTCCCTTTCTGATGCGGAATTAATAATAGATGAAAGTATAATTGCAAAGCCCATAGAGGTTATAGAACGTAGTATAGTTAAGTCCTATAGGAAATACTTATGGGTCAAATTTATAAAAGCAATTAAAGAATACCAATTGATTCAGCCAGGTGATAAGGTGGCAGTAGCTATTTCAGGCGGCAAGGACAGCCTATTATTAGCAAAATTATTTCAAGAGCTTCACAAATATTCTACTTTTGAGTTTGACGTAGAATACATTGCAATGGATCCTGGTTATAATGATGATGTGAGAAATCATTTGGAATCCATGTTAGAGCATTTAGAAATACCTACAACAATTTATAAAAGTGATGTTTTTGAAGTAGCAGAATTTTTAGATGGAGTTAAACCTTGTTATATGTGTGCAAGGATGAGAAGAGGAGCGTTATACGCTAAGGCTCAAGAATTAGGCTGTAATAAATTAGCTTTAGGACATCACTATGATGATGTTATAGAGACCATATTACTTAATGTTTTATGTTCAGGTAATTATAAAACTATGATGCCGAAACTCAAAGCTGAAAACTTTGAAAATATGGAATTAATTCGTCCTTTGTATCTAATAGAAGAAGAATCCATAATTCGATTTTCACAAAATGCTGGAATCCAACCTTTGAATTGTGCTTGTAGAATAGCAGAAAAACACGAAGGTAAACGCTCGGAAATTAAAGATTTAATTAAGAATCTGGAAGGGGATTTCACAAATGTAAGGGAATCTATATTTAGATCTGCAGAAAACGTAGATTTAGGTGCGATAATTGGATACAAAAAAAATGGAGAAAAAATTAATTTTTTAGATAATTATTAAATATAAAAGATAAGAGGTGTATATGAAGTTAGTTTCATGGAATGTAAACGGTTTAAGAGCAGCTATGACGAAGGGGTTCATGGACTATTTTTCTGAAATTGATGCAGACATTTTTGCCCT
>JAAZCH010000061.1 GCA_012513395.1 Tissierellia bacterium | reverse complement strand
ACCTATACAAGGGCGGGTCTGAATTAACTAATGGCTACGTCATTGCGGATTTTTGCGGAAATGGCTCAGTGGTAGAGCATCGCCTTGCCAAGGCGAGGGTCGCGAGTTCGAATCTCGTTTTCCGCTCCATAAACTTGGACGTCGGAGTGCTAAACTGCACTCCGCTTTCTTTTTAAAAGTGAAAACAATATGAAGTTGATAGATTTATAAGGTCAAGGGTATATTCTATTTATATAGAGATAGGAGTAGTTATGGAGAGAATAAAATATTATTTAAGACAATTAATGACGGGACGATATGGAATCGATAGACTGAATCAAACCCTAATTTATATTGGTATAATTTTGAATATTGTACTTATGTTTTTGAAAAATCGAGAAGTCCGAACTATTACTAGTACTTTTACTATTTTTGTATTGCTTTTTGTAATTTTCAGAATGATGTCTAGAAATATTAATGCTAGATATCAAGAAAACATTAAATTCTTAAAGATGACGAAGCCTATAAGAGCAGAAGCGGAACTTTTAAAGATGCGATGGCAAGATAGAAATGATTTTAAATATGTTAGATGCGATAAATGCAAAAACGTTATGAGGGTTCCAAAAGGTGTCGGTAAAATAAAAATAAAGTGTAAAAATTGTGGTAATGAGTTTATAAAAAGAGTATAGTCATCCATTATTTGTGGATAAAGGGTCGAAATTTTGCGATATCGGCTCTTTTTTAAGAATAGTTTGTGTAATTATAAAGAAAACTAATGAAATAGTTCTCTTTTATGATATAATATATTGGATATTTTACATGGAGGGGTAATCGTGACCGAAGAGATAAAAAAAGAAGGAAACATAGTATCATTTGATATGACAATTCCTAGCGATAGAATAGAAGAAGCAATGACTGCAGTTTTTAATAAGGAGAAACACCAATTTCAGCTGCCAGGTTTTAGAAAAGGTAAAGTTCCTAGAAGATTATTGGAATCTAGCTACGGAGAAGATTTGTTTTTTGAAGATGCCGTAAATGACTTAATTCCAGAAATTTACGAAGCTAAAGCTGACGAACTTAAACTTAAACTAGCAGGACAACCTAATATTTCATTGTCAGAACCATATGAAAAAGGAAAAGATGTAGTATTAAATGTAGAAGTTGAAGTTTTGCCTGAAATTGAGCTTAAAGATTATTCAAGAATAGAAATACCAGAAATTAAATACGAAGTTACTGATGAATTAATTTACAATCAACTAGAAGCTGAAAAAGAAAAAGCTAAAAGAGCTGTAGTTGTAGAAGACAGACCTTCTAAAGAAGGGGATGTGGTTGTAATTGACTACACAGGATTTGTGGACGAAGAAGAATTTGAAGGTGGATCAGCTGAAGGACATTCACTGACGCTAGGTTCAAATCAATTTATCCCAGGTTTTGAAGAACAACTAATTGACAAAAACTCTGGCGAAGATGTAGAAGTTAAAGTAACTTTCCCAGAAGATTATGGCCATGAAGATTTGGCAGGAAAAGAAGCTATTTTTGATGTTCATATAAATGAGATTCAAGAAATAGAATATCCAGAATTAGATGACGAGTTCATTAAAGACATTTCTGAATTCGATACAGTAGATGAGTACAGAGCTGACATCAGAGAAAAAATGGAAGAAGATTTTGCAAAAAGAGCAAAAGCTGACACTAAACAAGTATTGCTTAGTAAAGTAGCAGATTTTGCAGATTTCGAAGTTCCAGAAGCTATTATAGAAAGTGGAATAGATAGAGAAATCGATAATTTCGCTAACCAAATAAGAGGTTACGGACTAGATTTTGAACAATATGTGGAAATGACTGGCGGAAATGAAGAAGAGATGAGAGAAAACTTCAGAGAAACAGCATATCATAATTCAAAAGTCCAACTAATTATGGAAGCTATTATTGAAAAAGAAGAAATAGATGCAACTGATGAAGAAGTTGCTGAAGAAATTAAAAGATTGGCAGAAGAATACTTCCCAGAAGATGAAGCCCAAAGAGATAAGTTTGTAGAACTTTATTCAGGCGAAAACTCTAGATTTATAAAAGATGAATTTGTCTTTAATAAAGCTGTGGACAAATTGATGGAAAATGTAGTATATGTTGAGCCAGAAATAGAACAAGAAGTAGTAGAAGAAGAAACTAATACGGAAGAGGAGTAATATGGCCTTAATACCAATGGTCGTCGAACAAACTAGCCGTGGCGAAAGATCTTACGATATATATTCTAGATTATTAAAAGATAGAATAATATTTCTAAGCGGAGAAGTTACTGACGACTTAGCAGATTTAATTGTTGCTCAATTATTATTTTTAGAAGCCGAAGGACCAGATAAAGATATATCTTTATATATAAATAGTCCTGGGGGTTCTGTTAGTGCAGGGTTAGCAATTTATGACACGATGCAATATATTAAATCCCCAGTATCTACAATTTGTGTAGGTAGAGCAGCTTCAATGGGTGCGTTTTTATTAGCAGCTGGTGAAAAAGGAAAGAGATTTTCCCTACCAAATGCAGATATAATGATTCACCAACCTCTAGGAGGAGCTCAAGGACAAGCATCAGATGTTAAAATCCAAGCAGAAAAAATATTGAAAACAAGAGAACTTTTAAATAAAATTCTATCAGAAAAAACTGGACAAGATCTTGAAAAAATAGAAGTTGACACAGATAGAGATTTTTATATGAGTGCAGAAGAAGCCGTAGGATACGGAATAATAGATAAAGTAATAGAATCAAAGTAAGGAGAAATATGTCTAAAGATAGAAGAGATGATATTGACATCCTCAGATGTTCCTTCTGTGGCAAAAGTCAAAATGAAGTAGACCGAATCGTAGCAGGACCAAATGTGTACATTTGTAATGAATGTATTGAATTGAGTGGAGAAATAATCTCTATGGATATGCAAGAAGAGATAAAATCTCAAATGGAATTGCCGAAACCGGCTGAGATAAAAGCTATTTTGGATGAGTATGTGGTTCAGCAAGAAGACGCAAAAAAAAGTCTTTCTGTAGCAGTTTATAATCACTACAAAAGAATTTACAATGAAACTTACACAGACGTAGAGCTGGAAAAGTCCAATATATTAATGTGTGGACCTACTGGTTCGGGTAAGACATTGCTAGCACAAACTTTAGCAAAAATCTTAGATGTTCCTTTGGCAATTGCTGATGCTACTACATTGACTGAAGCAGGATATGTTGGAGAAGATGTGGAAAATATCTTATTGAAACTAATCCAAGCAGCAGACTACGATATAGAGCGAGCAGAAAAGGGAATTATCTATGTTGATGAAATCGACAAAATAGCTAAAAAAAGTGAAAATGTATCTATAACCAGGGATGTAAGTGGTGAAGGAGTACAACAAGCACTTTTAAAAATGATAGAAGGAACAGTAGCAAGTGTTCCACCCCAAGGGGGAAGGAAACATCCCCACCAAGAATTTTTACAAATCGACACTAAAAACATCCTATTTATCATGGGTGGAGCTTTTGTAGGTTTGGAAAAGATTATACAAGATAGAACTAATCAAAAAAGTATAGGTTTTGGTTCAGAGATAATTTCTCCTAACGAAGAAAAAATTGGAGAAACACTTAAGAAACTGGAACCAGGCGATTTACAAAAATATGGGTTAATTCCTGAATTTATTGGAAGATTACCTATACTTGTAACTTTGGAAGAATTAGACGAGCACGCATTAATAGAAATCCTAACAAAACCCAAAAATGCATTGGTAAATCAATATAAAACTTTATTGAAAATGGACAATGTAGAACTGGAATTTGAAGAAGACGCTCTAAAAGAAATTGCAAAACGAGCAGTGGGAAGAAAGAGTGGAGCAAGGGGACTTAGAGGTATTGTAGAAGATGCAATGCTAGATGTAATGTTTGAGGTGCCGTCTAGAACTAATGTAGAAAAGGTTATAATCACAAAAGAAAGTATCCAAGGTGATGAAGAACCCATCGTAATCAACAAAGAAAACAAAGCTTTGACTTCAAATGTTTAGAACGAATATAAAATGGTATAAATACAGTAGATAAGTCCACTTTGTTGTGGACTTATATTATTAATAATTATTAATGGAGGGAAACAATGGAAAACAATTTTGAGACCTTTGAAACTCTTCCTGTAATTCCCCTAAGGAATATAGTAGTGTTTCCCCAAATGGTGACACACTTCGATGTAGGTAGAGACAAGTCAATAAAGGCTATCGAAAAAGCTGAATTAAATGACTCTAGACTGTTGCTTTTAACTCAAAAAGATGCTAAAGAAATAGACCCCCAAGCGGATGATGTATATAAATTTGGAACTATTGCAATAATAAGACAAATTTTAAAATTACCCCACGGGCAGATGAGGGTTCTTATTGAGGGTGAAGAAAGGGCTGAAGTAAAATCCATCATAGAGTCCAACGACATGATGTCAGCCACATATAGAGTAATCGAAACAGACGAAAGTGAATTGAATGTAAGTGAAGAAGCGGCATTTAGGTTAATTAGACAAGATTTAGAAACGTATATAACGACTAATTCCAAAATAAATACAACTGCCATAGAGATGTTCCACGAGATGGATACGCCAGATATTTTAATCGATATGGTGGCGTCATATCTGCCTCTTAAAATTGAAGATGCTCAAGAATTATTGGAGATAACCGATAGATTTAATAGACTAGAGAAGTTTCATGCGATTTTGCAACGTGAAATAGAGCTATTAGGTATCGAAAATAAAATAAACCAAAGAGTTAAAACTCAAATGGGACAAGTTCAAAAGGAATATTACCTAAGAGAACAATTAAAAGCTATCCAAGCTGAATTAGGTGATGAAGATGTTGGCGACGAAGAAGAAAACTATATAGAAAAAATTAAAGCTTTGGGAATGCCAGAAGAGACAGAAGAAAAAGTAATCAAAGAAGCAAAAAAATTAGGAAAAACAAATCCAAACTCCGCAGAATATGGAGTGCTTTTGAATTATTTAGATTGGATAATTTCTTTGCCTTGGAAATACGAAGGTGAAGATGAAATAGATTTAAGCAAATCCCAAGAGATCTTAGACGAAGACCACTACGGATTAAAAGACGTAAAAGAAAGAATAATAGAATTCTTAGCAGTAAGAAAACTAAACGAATCTCCCAAAGGACCTATTCTTTGTCTGGTAGGACCTCCTGGAGTCGGTAAAACATCTATTGCCCAATCTGTAGCTAGAGCTTTAGGTAGAGAATTTGTTAGAATGAGTTTAGGTGGAGTTCGTGACGAGGCTGAAATCAGAGGGCACAGAAGAACCTATGTAGGCGCTATGCCTGGTAGGGTAATAAACCTTATGAGAAAAGCCGGAGATGTTAATCCAGTATTCTTACTTGATGAGATAGATAAATTGGGAAGTGATTACAGAGGAGATCCATCTTCTGGATTACTGGAAGTGTTGGACCCAGCGCAAAATAATACTTTTACAGATCATTATTTGGATGTACCTTACGATTTATCCAAGGTATTGTTCCTAACCACTGCAAATACTACAAACACCATTCCTGCGCCACTTTTGGACAGAATGGAAGTTATTAGAATAGATGGATACACTCCATTTGAAAAGCTTCAAATCGCTAAGAGATATATCGTTCCAAAGCAATTAAAAGAAGCGAATATAAAAGAGGAAACTTTATCCATTTCGGATAATGCACTTCTTTCAATAATAAATTCCTATACTAGAGAATCTGGGGTAAGAAATCTGGAAAGAAATGTGCAAAAAGTAATTAGAAAAGCAGCAGTACAAATAGTAAGAGATAGCAAAGCTTCAATAAGAGTTACAGAAGGAAATCTTCACAAATATCTAGGACCTAAAATATTCCTATATGATGTTTTAGATGAAGAAAATCAAATTGGAGTAGTAAATGGACTGGCATGGACTAGTGTAGGCGGCACTACTTTAAAAGTAGAAGCAAATATTACAGAAGGTTCAGGAAAAGTTCAGCTTACAGGTAAACTTGGGGATGTTATGAAAGAGTCTGCATATGCAGCTATAACATATATCAGAAGTGTTGCCTCTGAATACGGAATAGATGAGAAATTCAGTTCTGAAAAAGACATTCATCTTCACGTACCAGAAGGAGCAACTCCTAAAGACGGTCCTTCAGCAGGTGTAACCATTGCTACGGCTATTTTATCAGCACTTCTTAAGCAACCAGTTAAAAATGATATAGCTATGACTGGAGAAATTACTTTAAGAGGTAGAGTTCTTCCAATAGGTGGCTTAAAGGAAAAATTATTAGCGGCTAACAGAATGGGTGTCAAAAAAGTCTTAATTCCATTTGAGAATGAAAGGGATTTGGATGACATTGAAGATATAATCAAAAGGCCATTGAAAATTATTTCTGTTAAAAATATCAAAGAGGTATTTGACGAAGCATTGGTAAAAGAAAATGAAAGTAAATAATCCCACCTTAGAAAAAGTAGCCTTTACTTTGGAGCAATATCCGGGAAAGAATCTCCCGGAAATTGCTCTAGCAGGTAGGTCCAATGTCGGTAAGAGTTCATTTGTAAATACCCTTATAAATAGAAAAAACCTAGCAAGAACTAGTTCCCAGCCAGGTAAAACTCGAACACTTAATTTTTATAATATAGATGAAAAATTTCGTTTCGTTGACTTGCCAGGTTATGGCTATGCAGTAGCTTCGAAAAAGGCTAGGGAAGATTGGGCAGATGCCATAAATACTTATCTTATGAATCGGGATAATTTAAAAGAAATATTTTTATTAGTAGATTTTCGCCACGAACCTACAAATCAAGATAAGATGATGTATGATTACATTCTTGACGCAGGCTTTAGTGGAATGGTAATAGCTACAAAAGTAGATAAAGTAAAAAAGTCACAACATTCAAAGCATCTAAGTATTATCAAGAAAAAATTAGGTGTAGAAGATATAAATAATATTGTAATGTTTTCTTCTGAAGACAAGACCAATAAAGATATTGCATGGAAGAAAATAATGCAAATTCTGGACATTAAATAATAGAATTGTAGCTGTCCGCATTTTATGCGACTTAAAGTCTACATTTCATTTAAAAAAATATTTCCACCTGCATCTGGATAAAAATTCAGATTGCAGGTTTTTTCTTTTTAGCGTAACTACTATAAAAGAATAAAATTTGTTATAATGTCTAAAAGGGAGAAAATTTATGGGAGATTTTATTAGAATTTTTGAGGTTGTGCTTCCTGTAGTATTACTTGTATTGTTTGGGTATATTGCAAGGAAGTTAAATATTTTTGATGAAGCATTTGTAAAGGCTGGAAGTAGAATAGTATTTTTAGTCTTTTTACCAATTAATATGTTCTTTAATATTTATAATGCTTCTGGATTTGATTTGGTAAATCCTACGGTGGTGATTTATGCATTTGTAGGCCAAATGATTTTGATTTTTGTAGGATATGCAATTTACAGTAGGATGGGATTTGATAACGAAACTACTGCAGTTATGTTGCAAACAATGAATAGATCTAACATTGTACTGTTTGGACTATCTATTGCACAAAACTATTTTGATGTTGATGGAGTTGCACTTGTAACTATTTATATTGGATTAATCGCCGCAGCATCAAATGCATTTGCAATATTAATTTATGAAGTTCTGACTTCGAAAGAAACTAAAATTAACTACAAAAAATTGTTGATTTCAGTTTTTAAAAATCCAATATTAATAGCTGCGATTTTTGGTTTGGCATTTAATGCACTGAATATACGCATTTACACTCCAGTAATGAAGGCGGCAGGGGATTTAGCATCAGTTGCAACACCTTTAGGTCTTATGTGTGTTGGGGGTTCTATAAAATTTGCGAAAGATAGCGAAGATAAAAAAGCATTATTTACAGCAGTAATTTCCAAGGCCATAATAATTCCTATAATTACACTGACAATCTTTGCGCTGTTGGGACTTACTGGACCTGAAATGTTTGTAATGATAATTCTTTTTGCAGCACCTGTAGCAGTATCGAGTCATGCCATGAGTATAATATATACATCCAAAGGAGACTTTTGTGCTATGATTATAGTGTATACGACGATATTTAATTCAATTACTGTATTCTTAGCGATATTAATTCTGTCGAGTATGGGAATAATTTAGGAGGAAGTATGAAAAGCTATTTTTATTATGAAAGCCCGATTGAAACTTTAACACTTATTTCTGAAGAAGACCATTTAATTGGATTGTATTTTGGAAAAGTTGAAATAGAAGGTAAAGAGGAAAAATCAAAAATCATTGAAGAAGGAATAAAACAATTGGAAGAGTATTTTCAAGGCAAAAGAAAATCCTTCGATTTACCACTTAAGTTTTATGGCACTGAATTTCAACAAAAATGTTGGAACGCATTAACCACCATCCCATACGGCGAGACTAGATCTTACAAGGATATGTCAGAAATTGTAAACTGTCCAAAAGGATATAGGGCAGTGGGACTTGCCAACAATAAAAATCCAATTTCAATAATAGCACCTTGCCACAGAGTTATTGGATCAGATGGAAAACTAGTTGGATTTGGTGGAGGCTTAGACAAAAAAGAATTTTTATTGGATTTGGAAAAAAAGAATAAGTAAGATATAAATTTGACCTCTAAAAAAATTAGAGGTCTTTTATATGACAATATTTACATCCTTTTAATGGCAAAAAATCTAACTAGTGTTAAAATAAATGTACCGAGGTGATTTATGAAGAAGGTATTTTTTAGGATATTGATTTTTTTAATAACTGCTGGAATTATTGGAGTTTTTGGTTTGAAATGGTTCATTTCTAATAGGATGAAACAAATCCCCAATATGACTACTGAAGAAGTTTTAGAATTTACTCTCAAGGACAATGAAGAAGCAATTATTACTGTTGGTATTATCGATGGGGAGAATATGGACTTTGTCGTATATGGAAATAATGGAGAAATTCTGTCCCAAAAAGAACACGAATATGAAATTGGATCCATTACTAAAACCTTTACTACTTCATTACTATCCAAAGGAATAGAAAATCAGAAGTATGACTTAGATGATCCTATTAACAAATATTTGCCCCTTTCACAAGATAAAAAATTTCCTAGTTTAAAGAATTTAGTTACACACACATCAGGATTGAAAAGCTATTATTTTAATTTTGAAATGGGAAAGAATATGATATCTGGAATTAATGCATTATCTGGATTGAGTAGAGAATCTATTTACAAACAATTGGAGAATAATTCAAAGGGAAATGAAATTCATCCATTTTTATATTCAAATTTAGGAATAGCTACAATAGGAGAAGTCATGGGAATAAATGAAAGTTCAACTTATACGAAATTAATGACAGATTTTATTAAAAATGATTTAGATTTACAACATACTAAAATCTCTGATGGAACTGGCGACTTAAATAACTACTGGCTCTGGAATGAAAATGATTACTACATCCCAGCGGGTGCAATTATTTCTACTATTGGAGATATGATGAAATATACAAAACTCCACATAAATGAAGAAATTTCATATTTAGCAGATACACACAAAAAACTAGTTGATGTAAAAAATAATTCTGAAGACTATGAAGTAGCGGGAATAATAATTGATGGTGTCGGATTGGGATGGATGATAGATGAAAGAAATAATATCATTTGGCACAATGGGGGAACAAGTAACTTTAATAGCTATCTAGGATTTGATAAAGACAAACAGTTAGGAGTAGTTATCCTTTCAAATATATCACCCAACAGCAGAATTCCAGCCACGATTTATGGAGTTAAATTACTGAAAGATTTGCAAAATAGTAAATAAATACATTTATCAAAATACAAAAATTGTGAGGAATAATTTGACGACATATAAGCTCTTGTCAATTGAGAAAGATACAATCTTCCAAATTTGATGTTAATAGTTAGTCAATAATTGGATAAATAGACAAAGATATTTATAAACTTAATTTTATGTAGTGTAAAGCTTATAATATACTTATTGACCGTATTAATTTTTAAAGGCAATCCAGTAAGCACAAAAAACAAATACAATAATTAAGTACTTTAGTACTCGAATAAAAAATAGTTTGGAGGATAGCATGAAAGATATTGTAAAAACAAATGGTTCTGAGAATTTAGAAAATTTTCAAACTGAAGATGATTTAATGAGTATTACAGAAGAAATGTTATTGGACGCTGGCTCCATAATAAATAATAGAAATAAACTAAGTGTTCCAATTGCAGAATTGTCAGCGCTTGGAGCAGGAGTTTCATCACTTGTTCCTGAATTAAATTCTCTAACCCAGACAACTACATTTGCTACAGATGGATTATATCAGCTAATAAATGGGGAAGGACTTAAAACTGTAAAGAATGGTAATCACGTTGGTTATACAAAATCTAATAAATTAGCAAACTTCAAAACAGTGGATACATTAACTTCTTCAACAACTGTGGTACCTATTAATCCAGCAATGATACTTATGGCTGTAGCATTATTTTCAATAGAGAAAGAACTAAGCAATATATCTGAAATGGGGAGACAGATAATATCATTTCTGGAAATAGGAAGAGAATCTGAAATTGAAGCTGATGTAGAAACCCTAATGAATATCATCAATAAATACAAATTTAATTGGGATAATGAAAACTTTGTATCAAGTAACCATAAATTGGTATTGGATATTCAAAGAACTGCTAGAAAAAATATAAATTCTTTCCAGAAGAAAATTAATAATATGCTAAAATCAAAGCAATTCCTTATAGCACAGAATAAAGTAAATTCTACTTTTGAAGACTTGGAAAAAAAGTTTAAATATTATAGATTATCTCTTTATACATTTTCTTTAGCATCATTTATGGAAATTATGTTGAGTGGAAATTTTATGGAAGAATATATCAAAGGAATAAAGCTTGAGATAATTAAAATGTCTGAAGACTATAGAAATTTATTTGAAGAATCTTCAATACGTCTTGAGAAAATTGGTAATTCTGCTTTGGATATAAATGTTTTAAAAGGAATTGGTACTGCTGGAAAGGCTGCTGGAAAATTTATTGGTAAAATTCCTATTATAAAAGAAGGATTAATTGACGAATTACTTCAAGAAAAAGGAACAAACTTATTAGAAAATGTATATGGAATGAAAACGAAAGCAGTGAGATCATTTGCAAATATAAGCAATCCTGGAACAGGAATTTTTGTAAATAAGATGGATGAAATGATTAAAATTTACAATTATACTTCTCAGATATACTTTGACGATAAGAATATTTACTTAATAAGTGACTAATTTCTATTGGCTGTCTATCATGGAGATTAACAATTATTTTTTAAAGACTAATATTCAACGAACAAGAAAATACGACAAAATAAATTAGCGACTAATCTGGAATTGAATTCCGAATTAGTCGCTAAAGTTTTATTATATATTTATCATTTTCTTAACATCTCTTCTAATACCACTTCATCAGTGGTTTTCATGCCGCATTTTGCTATATTGCCCACTGTGATTATGGTTTCGTCTAGGTTTGATTTTACGATTCCGTCTCCTGAATCAAAGTCTTTATTAGCTTGTGCTTGTCTGTATGAAACAGAAGCACTTCTTATGCTAGATGCGATTTTACTTGCACAAGATGGTTTTGCTCCGTCGCAAATCATTCCGGAATTTGTGGCTAGGGCATTTGAAATTGTTCCTTCTAATACTTCTTTGGAATCTCCTGCCAAAAATCCTACTCCTGCAATTGCACTGGATGCTGCTGAAACTACGCCGCAGTAAGCTGAAAGCTTTCCGATTCTTTCTTTTATATAAAGTGACATCAAGTTAGAAAACACTAAAGCTCTATATAATTCTTCATCTGAATAATTGTTGTCTTTTGCATAGACTATTACTGGCACAGCTGTGGTTATTCCTTGGTTGCCGCTTCCCGAATTTATTACGACTGGCATCTCACATCCACTCATTCTAGCGTCTGATCCTGCAGCTGCATAAGCTGCTAGCTTGTCGAAGTAGTCTTGGCTATTCATTCCTAAGATAACAGAGCCTATATTGGAACCCCAATTATTTTCCAGTCCTTCTTTAGCAATGCTCAAGTTATATTGTATTTGAGTATCTAGGATATCTTTTATTTCCGAATAGTCTTCGTTTTTTGCAAAGTCATAGATTTTATCAAAGGACAAATCTATATGACGTCCTTCTTCATCTTCAACATCTTTTTCGAATATAACTTCACCATTTTTTTCTATGTGAACGATATTAGTGTGAGCATCACTGACTACTACTTTAGCATTTTCATCGCCAGAAAACATTTCGATATCGATATAAAGTCTTGTCACATCAGGAACTAGATTGACTTCTACAAATCCATCTTCAATTAATTCATCGCAGTGTTCCAATTTGGATTTGTCGACATTAGCAAGAACTTCCAAGTCTTTGCTAGGATCTCCCAAGAGTGCGCCGGCAACTACTGAAATTTCTATGCCTTTTCGTCCATCTGTGCCTGGAACTTTAACGCTGTGAGCATTTTTAATCATATTTCCTGACAGATTTGTAATTATTTTATCTGGATTCTTACCCAAAATTTCTTTCGCCTTTGCAGCTGCAAGTGCAATTGCAATAGGCTCAGTACAGCCGAAAGACGGTACTAACTCCTCTTTTAAAAAATCAATATAATTCATAATAACTCCTTTTTATACTTCTTCTGTTGGTGGTACGTATGGAGGATTATTTCCTCTGCCTGGAACTTTGT
>JAAZCH010000434.1 GCA_012513395.1 Tissierellia bacterium | reverse complement strand
TTAGGACATTTAAAATCTTCCAAAGACATATCCTCGCCTCCTTTTTTATATAAATGAACAATTATTTCCAGTTACGATATTCAATTCAAGTTCTTCTCCACATTCGTGGAGCGGTTTGTCAAGGATGACCAAACCCTACAACCTACGTCCAAATTCTCTACGAAGGGCGTAGCCAACTGTGCACTGTACCCTGTAAACTGTACACTATTTATGATATGGATGATTGTTAATTATCCTATATCCTCTGTAAATTTGCTCTATGAGTATCAGTCGCATTAGCTGATGGGGGAAGGTCATTTTGGAAAAGCTTAGGGAAAAATCACCCCTACTGATTACATCTTGGGACAATCCATTGGAGCCGCCAATTACAAAGACCAGATCCTTGCCTAGTGGCAGTTTTTTTTCAATTAAATCTGCCAATCCTTCGCTGCTCAAAAGTTTTCCATTTATTTCTAAATTAATTACAAAATCTTCTTTTTTAATTTTAGAAAGGATTTTCTCCCCTTCTTTATTTTTAACTATTTCCAAATCCTTTTCGGATAAGTTTTCAGGAGCTTGTTCATCGGGAATTTCTATAATCTCCACTTTAGAATAGGACTTCATCCGTTTTAAATACTCGTCAATTCCAGATTTTAAATACTTCTCCTTTAGCTTTCCTACGGCAATAATTTTTATACTCACTCTATAATTACGCCTTTTTCTTCTAGGTCTTCAAGATTTTTAAAATGATCATCTTCATCTACATAAGCTAGCAAATCCTTTAAAACTATAACTTCTTTTCCGTCTTTTAAAAATGCCAAGGCCGTCTCTCTCACGCAGTATTCGCTAGCAATTCCAGCGATATAAATTTTATCGCCAACTACTTCCTTAAGCATCTGATCATTTCCATTTCTGGCTTTATGCCCAGAATATTCTTCTTCTTTAGGATTTCTACCTTTGAAAAAAGTGTTTTCATTGTTTGGAGCGTGATTGGACTCGTGAAATTTATCGTGAATTTCTGCACCCCAAGTTCCCTCTACACAATGCGGCGGCCAAATTCCACCAAATTCTTCAAAACTCATATGATTGTTAGGATGAAAATCAGACGTGTAGTAAACATTCATATCGTCTTTTAAAATCTCTATAATATTGTCTACAGCTACATTGGCGTTTTTACAAACCATGGTTCCGTCGATGAAATCATTTTGACAATCCACTATTATTAAATCCATTTTCGCCTCCCGTTTCTTATGATTATATTATAACCTAAATAGAATTTTTTATTGATTAAATATTCATAAACTGCCCATATTTTTTTAGATAGTTTTGGCTTTCCTTGTATTCTGGCAAAATTTTCCCCACCAAGTTCCAAAAACTCCTATCGTGATTCATATGTTTTAAATGCGCCAATTCGTGAACCACTACATACTCCACTACATCACGAGGAGCCATGGCTAATTTCAAATTGAAAGTCAATTTTTTCGACGAGTTACAGGTTCCCCAAGTCGTTTTGGTTTCTGTGATTTTGTATTCTTTGTATTTCACTCCCATAACTTTGGAATAATGCTTTAAAAACTTTTCAAGCTCTATTTTTAAACTGTCAAAGTAAAATTTTCTCAGTTCGCCTTCATTGCTAATCTCCATCTCTTCAAAGGAAACATCTTCACCGAACAATCTAAAGTGTTTTTCATCATTGTAACTGCCTTCGTCGTAAATTTTTTTGTTGGCAGCGATTTTATCCAATCGTTTTTCTATCCGGGGGATTAATTTCTCGATTGTATTTTTTAATTCCTCATCAGAAATACCCAAAGGAGCCCGAACGGTTATAAAACCTTCCGGATTGATTTCCACGCTTAAGTGTTTTTTCTTTTTATACTCCACGAAAATACTTCTGAGTTCTCCATTAATTATAATTTCCATAAGATAAATATTCCCAATAATGTAATAATTAATCTAAAAGGACAAAATCCTCTCCCTAGAAATAGGATATCATAAGGCTTATAAAAAGTATGTCACCCTATGGGTGACAAGAAGAAATATTTTTAACTCTTAACTTTTAACTGCACCTATGGTGCCACTGTGTTATAATTTACTGATGGAGGTTGATATAATGGAACACAAACATAAAGCCGTAGTATTAGGCACTAATTATTATATAGGATTGGCGGTAGTTAGATCCCTTGGACGTAAAGGCATCCACGTCGTTACTATAAATCACGGAGATAAAAATCCTTATGGACAGTCCAAGTATGTTAAAGAAGCATATATAGCACCTCATTACCAAAGAGAAGAAGAGGCTTACTTAGAATATTTACTTAGATATGGTCGTGAACAAGAATACAAGCCCGTACTTCTTGCGACTGCAGATCCTTATACGGAATTTATTGATAAGTATTTTTATGAATTAAAAGAATACTACTTATTTCCCATGGACAGAAAAGGACTTTTGACAGATTTAATGGACAAGTCTAGACTAGAGCAAATGGCCAAAGCTTTCGGTATCAGAACTCCTGAAACCATTTCTACAGACGATGACGACATTTACAACAAAGTCACAAATGAAATCGGTTATCCTCTTATAGTTAAACCATCTGACTCACCTACTTTTGTGGATAAGTATAGAGAAAAAGCATTTTTTGTGGAAAACGAGAGAGAACTTAAAAGAGTTTTGGATATGACTAGGCGAGATGGATTTGAAGTTTTTATCCAAAGAATCATACCAGGTCCTGAAGAAAATAATTATAATTTCGACGCCTACATAAATCAATACAACGATTTTGCATACTATACGACGGAGCAAAAAATTCGTCAGTGGCCAAATAATTTCGGAGCCTCCACTTATGCTACGCAAAAATGGATTCCAGAAGCTGCAGAATTCGCCATGCCCTTTATCAAATCTTTGCATTTTCGAGGATTTATAGAAATGGAAATGAAACGAGATGAAAACAACGGATTGATTTATCTTATAGAAATAAATGTGCGCTTTGTAAACTTTACCCAAATGCATGTAGAAATAGGAATGGATACGCCATATCTTACTTACCTAGATGTAACAGGTCAAGAAATAGGCAGAAAAGCCATAGACTATGACACTGGAGTAAGGTGGAGATATTTATACGAAGACATCCCAGCTATGAGAAATTACATAGCAAGGGGTCAAATGACTAGAGAAGAAATAATAGCCCAAAATAAACACAAACCCATAGTAGCATCTACATGGAGTCTAGACGACCCATGGCCAGG
>JAAZCH010000433.1 GCA_012513395.1 Tissierellia bacterium | reverse complement strand
TTGCTTACAATTACTTGGATTGTAACGCAAAAGCAGGCACCAAATCAATGAAAAATAGCCTATCCAGGCGACTGTTTCAGAAATATGGGCTTCCGCCAAGGGGATACCAGTGGGGTGCGACATCTTTTTTGCCCACTCAAGGCATATAGTCTGTGGTACTATATAATTAGCAAGAAATATAATATAAGCCTTGGAGGGAAACCTTCGGGGCTTTTCTTATGCCCATTAGGAGGTGGAAGGATTGCTAAGAAAGCCAAAGCGATCCTGCTCTTATCCAGGATGCCTTAATCTAGTGGATGGTAGGTTTTGCACGGAATACCAAAAGAAGAGAACAAACGCTCCTAATGATTTGGCAAATAATTATTTAGCGTGGGCTGTTTTGCTCGGAGTTGCGCCATGTATCGCTATGGTTTTTGCGTGGTCGACTCTTACAAAGGGTGGCCCTGCTTGCATTGTAAGTGTTCTTACTGAAGTACCGGTTATGTTATTTTTAGTAAATATTGCTAACAATATAAAACACTGATTTTTAGAAAATTAAGAATTTTAAATTTAAGGAGGTTATAGATGTGGAATTTTATTCAAGATCAAATTCCAGGTATGGAACGGCTCAATGAATTGAATAGAAAATATTCTAAGGGTTTATTAAGTTCTCTCCACTTCTTTTCCATAATAATTTTCATAGTTTTTCCTATACTGAACAAGGTAAGAAAATTGTTCTTTATTTAAAGAATACTCTTGCATAAGGGTGTTCTTTTTTTCTTGCAATTTATCGAGCTTGGATAGTATTTCTTTTGTATTTGGTAGCTTATTATAATTTTCTAAGATTTCTTTAGCGGCTATTTTATAGACTGAAAGCTCACTATAATATTCTTCTGCAAATTGCTTATCTTCAGGATTTTTCTTGTGGTATTTGTAGATTTCACGATACTTATTTATAGTATTTATATTCTCCATATCTTGGGATAAACTCTTCATTTCAGTTTCAATTTTCTTTATTTTATCTAATAAGTCTTGTCTATCACCGGCAGATTTTTTAATTAGCTCATCGAGTTGAGTAATTGAATTAATTCCTTGCTCTCTAAGCTTAATTATCGAGTCAGCCATTGTTTTTATATTGTGTTTTCTAGCCCAAACTTCATAACCTTTTGAGGATTGAGCTTTTTTATTAGTAGATATATCAATGACGTTTCCTACACGCTTTTTAATAGGATTAGCTTTGTTTTTAATAGCTAAATCTATTCTTTCTTTGAGTTTTTCCTCAGTATAATCTTCTCCGATAGTCTTCGCTCTTGTAAATCTTTGCTTATCTTTATGACGAAAAGCAATGTGTTTACCAAACTTAATTTCATAATCAATAGACTTCATATTTTCTAAAAACTCTTCCCAAGATTTAGACTTATTAATCATTCTATCTATATCAAATTGCAGTTTAGACTTCCAAGAATTTCCTTTCTTGTTTTGGTCATATTCGTACCAAGATTTACCAGTAGTTTTATATTTTCTCTTGTAAGCTTCATAGTATTTATCAATGACTGAAAGCTTATTTTCTTTACATAATTCATCACTTTGATACCTAATTTTGTGGTAAGATTTTTTGTTAGATTGGTAGCATTTACCAGTCTTGTAATTAACATTATTAAAAATAATATGGTTATGGATATGTCCTCTATCTATATGAGTTGCAAGAACAAATTCATAATCTTCTTTTAAAATTTTCTTACATAATTCCATTCCAATTTCGTGAGCTTTTATAGGATCAACCTCTCCTGGTAGAAAAGATTGGATTAAATGTCTAGCCAAAACTGTACCCTTAGTATCATTATCTTCTCGAGTTTTCAAAAATTGAATATGGGCAGTAGCTGGGTGACATTTAAATGAAGATACTAAAATTTTTTCATCAGTTTTTTCACTCTTAGTAATGTAGTCTATTGCCAAATTTAAAGTTGATTTTATAGGATGTATTTTTGTAATTGCCATACTAATCACCAGAACTTTCTTTTGATTTATTAAGAAGTAGGGAATGGATCTGCCATATTTCTCTTGATAAATTTTCTATCTGTTTATTCATTGATTCAATTTCATTTTTGTAAATAACACCAGTTGTATTAGTTGCTTTTGCAATCTGGTTTATGTTATTTGTTGCATTTGAAAGTAGCCATTGTAGGTTTCTAAATGGTTCTAAATCCACTACATAAATTTCTTTCTCTAATACGCACTTTCTAAGAAAGTGGGACATAGTTTTACAATTAGCAAGTTTCATTTTCTTTTCAAAAACTTCCTTTTCTTCTTTGGTTAGTTTTATTTCCATTCTTTCATTTCTAAATCTATTTGCCATTTTATTCTCCTTTATAAAATATATTTCGGGGTCTTAGGGTTGTCCCTAACAAGGTAAAAATTAAAAAAATGGAGCATTCCGTAAAGGTCTGCTCCATTAATTTTTTCGTAAGTGTCCGTACACTTACTGTGCTTGCTATTAAATTTATAAGCGTTAAGCGTGTTATTTAATTTTATATCTAAAAACCTAATTTTGAAATTATAATAGCTCCAATAACTGTAGCA
>JAAZCH010000060.1 GCA_012513395.1 Tissierellia bacterium | reverse complement strand
TTCTGCATGTCCCATGAAAGCGTTTTGGAGTTATATAGAGTAGTAGGAACGTATAACACTATAATAATCGTTGCTTTAAAGGATACAGACGAATTAGAAAACCTAGTAGATCAAATAAAAAAATATGGCACATGTACTACCTCTATTGTCACATCTGCTCATATTTGTAATTCAGTAAATTTTAGTTAATCCTTTTATCATATTTAAACAAGCCATATGGTTTTTTCATATAGTTTCTTAGATTATTATTTAGAATATAAGATATCTCGATTTTTATATTAGTATATTGCCGTTTAAGTCAGGTGTTTTTGTAACTGCGAGAATTCCTTCGATAATTCCCACTATGGATGGTATTCCTGTCCAAAAGAATAGAAAGTACAAAACGCCCATTCCAATCTTTTTAGAATAAAATTTATGCACGCCAAATGTCCCAATTAAAAATGCCAACGCTACATATATCCACTTATTCACCAAAGCTTTTCCTGGTTCTGGCTCATAATAGTATTCTTCTAAATCGTAAACTCCAGATCTGTCGATATTATAAATTCCAGATTGTTCCTTGACGATATCTTCTATAGATGATTTCTCTACTTTTCTGACGAAAATTTCATCTTCATATGTATAGACTCTGACCTTGTCTCCTACTTCGGGTGCAAAGTCCATATTTCTAATATCTACTTCAACTACACTGCCATCTTCCATGCCTATTAACGCAGTAAATTTTTCTACTTTAAGAATTTGATTCATAAATTACCTCGCTTATTACTTTTCAATCACAAAACTTCTACTCCACATCTTTGTCTCTCAATTGTATTTCTGGAATTCCTCCCCCAGCCACATGCCATATATAAATACTGGCTACAGAACCATAAGGGCTGAATCTTTTTCTAAATTCTTCAAACTTTTTCTTGTCGATTTTTTCTAAATTATAAATTATTTGAAGTCCTCTGTGAATTCCCAAATCTCCATAGCTTAATACATCAGGCCTATTCATAGTAAAGGCAAGTAGCATTTCAGCAGTCCAAGGACCTATTCCCTTTAGACTGCTTAGTTTTTTTATTACTTCTTCATCTTCCAAATTATACAAGTCTTCTAGTATTATTTCTTTATTCATCACACTTTCAGTTACTGATTTAATATATCCAGCTTTTCTAAAAGACATTCCAAGCTTTTGAATTTCATCCACTGTAGCTTCGTGAAGTTTTTCAGGAGTAATATCTCCAAAATATTCTCTCATCCTCTTGGTGATGGTCACTTGTGCCGCTGTAGAAATTTGTTGACCCACAATTTTTTGGATTAAGGACGGAAAAAGTTCTGGCATAGTTTCTCTTTTTATAAATCCTGTTTTTTCTATTACCCATGTCATTTTTTCACATCTATTAGAAAGGTACTCCATCTCTTCTTTTCCATATTTAAAATACATATTATCCCTCATTATTTTCTATTATTTCCATAATAATGACTTCGCGTATTTCTTCATAATTAATTTCTTCTGAAACTCTGGCCTTTATTGGGTTTAAAAATGAAATACCCACCTCTTCAATAGCTTCTAGAATTTCTATTTTCTTCCACTCTTCTACATCAGATACAAATTCTTTCAACATACCGCCTACTGCCAAGTTATAAAGATGATTTCTTATAGTTTTGGTACTGATACTTCTCTCATTTGCAATTTCTTCAATATCCATCCCTTGTTCATATAATTTATATGTCGTAAAGTCAGAGCTGCCAATCCTAGAGTTTAATTTATCTTTCACTTGGTGTGAGCGGACTATTGCTGAACTTGTCTTTTCTATTCCTTCTTCATCTATATATTCTTTGATGACTTCCATAAAAGCTTCGCCGTAATTTTCAAATTTTGCTTTTCCAACCCCAGTTATATTTAAAAATTCTCCATCTGTTGTGGGTAATTTGTTGGACATATCTATCAAAGAAGAGTCATGGAAAATTACATATGGAGGAACTCCCTTTTCTTTGGAAATTTCTAAACGAAGCATTCGCAATTTTTCAAATAGCTCAGGGTACTCAGCACTTGTGTCAGTTCTAGTCTTTTCTTTTTCAGATTTTTCTTCTCTGTATTTAATAAAAAATTTCTCCTCGCCTTTTAATAACGGTGTTGCAGACTGTCTTAATTTCAAAGCGCCATGTTCATCAGGAGAGATGAAATTTTCTGCTGTTAGTGAACTGAGTATGTCCAATACTGAAGCTTGGGAATAATCTTTTAATAAACCATATGTGGAAAGTTCGTCAAACTTCCATTCTAATACTTTTTGAGCCTTGCTACCTCTCAAAACGTTACAAACCAATCCTGCACCGAATCTTTGATCCATTCTTAATATACAGGACAAAACCATCTGGGCCTCTTTTGTAACATCAACTAACTCAAAGTCTTCTAAGCAAGATGAGCAGTTCATACAAGGATTAGGATATTCTTCTCCAAAGTAGTTTAAAATAAACTGTCTCAAACAATTTATTGTGTTGCAATACCCTATCATATCGTTTAATCTTGCCATACTATAAGGATCATCACCTTGGCTGATTAAAAATTTAGCTGTGACGATATCCGCTTTGGAAAATAGTAATATGGCTTTTGAATCTAGCCCATCTCTTCCACCCCTACCAGCTTCCTGATAATAACTCTCTAAGTCTTTGGGCATATTATAGTGAATAACTTTTCTCACGTCAGGTTTGTCTATTCCCATACCAAAAGCATTAGTGGCCACGATAATTTTTGACCGATCCATAATAAAATTATCTTGGGATATTTTTCTAGCTTCGTTATTCATTCCTGCGTGATATTTTTCTACAGAATAATTATTATTTTTTAATAATTCATATATGCTATCTACATTTTTTCTAGTGTTGGCATAAATTATTGAGGATTCTTCTTCGTCTAAATTGTTCAATAAGTATTGGTTCTTGGACTTGGGTTCTTCTATAATAAATTGGATATTAGGTCTGTCAAAGGATCCAATAAAAATTTCTGGATTATTTAGTTCCAAAAAATTTACAATATCTTGTCTAATTTTTTCAGTAGCTGTTGCAGTAAATGCAACGACAATTGGCCTTTTTCTCAATCTAGAAATAAAGTAACTAATCTTTCTATAACTAGGTCTGAAGTCATGTCCCCACTGACTGACGCAATGGGCTTCATCTATTGCCAAAAGAGAAATACTAAATCTGTTAATCCAATTAATAAAATAATCAGAATCTAATCTTTCTGGAGCTATATAAAGTATCTTAACTTCTCCATTTTCTATTTTGTTTTCTATCTCCTTGGTTTCCTCCAGAGAAAGAGTAGAATTTAATAACTCAGCTGCTATTCCCTGTTCTCTTAATGCATCCACTTGGTCTTTCATCAAGGATATCAACGGAGAAATTACAATCGTCAAGTCTTTTAACTTTATTCCTGGAAGCTGATAGCATAAGGACTTTCCGCCACCTGTTGGTAGTACTCCTAATACGTCTCTGCCAGATAAAATACATTCTATTATTTGCCTTTGATGAGGTCTAAAATCGTCAAATCCAAAATACTTTTGAAGAATTTGTTCTATATTCAAAAATTCACCTACTTTAATTGTCATATTTTTATTATACCCTATGTATAAATTTTTAGAAGAAAAATGTCTAAAAAAAATAATCCAACTGCTTGGATTACATTTATAAATAAAAGCCACTTCATTTCAAATGCGTCGTTACGATTTGTATAAGGGAAAACAAATTGTAACAGCCGTATCTCGACTTTAACCTCACTGTGAAGTGATTGGGGTATCTGAGAAATCCATTAACTTAGTTCAACTAATTCCATTGGGGTGTAAATTAGTCTCTGGGGGTAGATTAGAGGCTATATATAGTCTTTTTGGGGTTTTAGACGTTTAGTATATAGCATAAGAACTAAATTATTCTTCTCATCTTCATTAGAATATATTCTGATGTGAAGTCGTCGTTACTAGCTTGGCATCTTGATAGAGTGGCCCTTATTAACATATTTAGTCTTGCCATTTAAGGCGGTATATTATCTGGTTTTAGAAAATCGCTTGGAATAATGTGGAGAAAAATCCATATAGACCATCTCCAGCTATCAGTCCTGCGTCTCTAATTTCCATAAATTCATTTCCAAAAATAATTCTTGCTACTGCAGCTAATAAAACACCTATTCCGTAAATAGGATTATCTATTAAAAGTCCTGTAGCGAATAGTACGCCTAGCATATTTGAGTTTCCTCCCATTAATTGTAAAATTAATCCAGGAATAGCCCAAATTACTAATGTATTTATAAGCGAAGTGTCAGCTGCAGCTTGTACTGTAGTTGCAAATACTTTGCTGACAGGAGGTATAATATTGTAATTGAAGTAAATATTAATAGTGATTAATGCAACTGATATTCCTATTAGTCCTCCAATGGTTTCGCTAATTACTTGTTGTTTTCTGCCATAAATTTCTTTTTTGACATCTTTTCCGTATCCTCTTATGATCCAACCGGATTTTAAATCATATCCCATATCTGCAAAACAAGGTCCCACAGAAGATATAAATCCTGTTAAAACAGCTAATGAAATGGAGTCAAATCCAAGAAAAATTCCTATAGTCATAAATATAGTAGTTATAGCAAAGGCAGGAAACCAACCTGAATGCATAGCTGCCATGCCTACTAATAGCATTGCAGATGTAGCAGATATCGTAGACCATATAATCCACAATATTACACTAGGAATATTCATCCTCTTAGTCACGCCAGTTATTAAAGCCAAAACAGTAGCACATATTGCATAAATTATTATCGATTTTAGCAATATGCTTTTTGTTTTTTTGCCACTTACTGTCAAATTATATTCTTCGTAAGCATTCACATCTTTCTTAGTGATTACTAACACTGACTGGACTAGAGCCATAAGACCAGCTCCAATCATAATGCCATGAGGAATATAAGTGGTTCCCAAGTCAAAGCTAAACAGTAAATGAGAATACCCTCGTAATAATAATCCAGTACCTAATGCAATCATAGAAAATATATTTGCAATAAATACAATTCCTATCCCAGCAGCAGGAAGTTTAAAATAACTTGCAACAATTCCTACAACTAAACCTTGTATTAATCGTTTTCCTTTATCGCCGCCTTGATCACCAGCTATAATAGTATTTGCAGTAGCTACACCTGGTGGCCATGCTTCTTGGGCGGGGAAAATTTTGGAGTCAAATATATTACCTAGTACTTGAATTGAAACTATCACTCCCATCGATACGCCAATTGCCATAGGTATGATAAAATCTGTTTCACCCATTATGTAAAAAATCGTTAAAGACAAAAACGCACAGTTAGCTGCTGAAAAGCCTGCACTTGATGCTGCTGTTTGCAATAAGTTTTGCCTTTCTAATGTCTTGAATTTTACGAATATATCCAGGGGAATCCTAGCAATAATCATAGCGACTATGGCCCCTATCAATGAAGTATTAGGCGTTACACCCACTTTTCCTATTATCTGCATACAAATAATGGCAGATAAAATTGCAAGTAAACTTCCAATTATCAAGATAAGAGGTTCTAAAGCTGATACTTTTTCGCGATTACCATCCAAATTACTTTCCTCCACTAAACAATTATATATAAATTATGATTATAATAGTATAGGAGATAATCAGAAAAAAACTTCTCATTTTTATGAGAAGTCATAAGGACGCCTAATACTATTAATTTTCATTTTACAAGTAATGATATAATTCGGCAGCTATTAAGATAGCCATTAAGTCTTTACTTTTATTTAAATTTAATCCCGTCAATTCTTCCACTTTATTTAATCTGTATCTTAAAGTCTCTATATGAATATGCATAACATCTGCTGTTTTTTGTCTTTTCAAATCATTTCCTATATAAGTAATCAAAGTTTCAAACAATTCAGTTCCATGATTTTCGTCATAGGATTTTAGATCATCTATAATAGTTTTAAAAAGTCCTTTTATTTGTTGATTTTCAGCTATATCTAAAAGAAATCTTTCTCCAGGTAAATCTTCTAAGAAAGAAATTTTTCTTTGTGCAATTTTAGCAATCTGTTTAGATTCGTCTAATGCAGTTTGCAAGTCTTTGAAGCTATCTTTTTCTAGTGAAATACCTATCTTGATTTGTTGATATTCAGAGTTAAACTTATTATCTATTTTCTCTACTAAATTTTTTATATCCATTTTACTAAAAGGAAGATATACTACTATCCCATCATTACTACGGTTAAATAAAAATAGATTGCCTACCAAGTATTCAATATATTTTCTAATTTCTTGGGTTTCCAACGTGGATTCTTTTTCCGTTAAGAAGTACACACCATAATACTTAGGTTCTCTCCATTTTAAGCTGATTAAAATACTTTCGTAAAAACTTTCGTCAAAATCATGATTTCCTAAAAGTAATTGGGTTAGCATCCTGTGATTTTCACTTATGGAATATAATAAATCTTTTTCTAATAACAGTTGATTGTTTATTAGTGACATCCCATAACGAATTATATTATTTTGAAACTCGTCACCGTCTTTGTGTCCTTGGATTAATAAAAAACCTAAATCTTGAGTCTGGCTAATTCCAAGGATTTTGCCACCTATAAGTTTATCATCTGTATCTAAAAATCTTTTATATTGTATATCTAACCCACTTAGATTTTCTACTTCTTTTATTATATCTTGAATCGTAGCTTTATTTATTTGTAAACTTAAAAGTTTATTATAGGCAGAGTTTATCTCCAATAAGTTTTCATTTTTCTTGTTGAATAACAATTTATAGAAATCATTAATCAGCTCTGTGTAGTTAGCGCTTTTGTCTAGGACAATAATAGGAATTCCCAACTCATCTGCATCTTCAATTAATTGATTTTCTATTTCGCCAAAATATCTGCCTATTTTAATTACCAAGGCAGCTGCATTCATCCTGTGAGCTGATTTAATTAAATCTCTTTTAAGCTCTTCTCTGTTAATATATGCATGGCCAGCTGTAATGACAATTTCGTTTCCCTTTAGCCAGTCCATCCCTTCAGGGGTTTCTAAAATCACGAAATTATTAGCTTTATTAACCAAGCCTTTAGATCCTGCAAGCAAAGTCGAACCTTTGAAAAAGTTCATTTCCAGTAATTCTCTTATGGTCAAATAGTCTTTCATTTCACTGCCTTTTCTAAATTTTATAAATTGAACAAATCGTTAAAGGATTCTGCCATAGTGGGATGAGTATAAATATTGTCTCTTAACACCGTATAATCTGCATCCATGTCCATAGCAAGTTTAACTATATTTATTAATTCATGAGCATTTTCACACAAAAGCATAACCCCTAAAATTTTATTACTATTTTCATCCACTAAAGCTTTGAGCATTCCTTCCGGTTTTCCAATTACATGAGCCATGGGAATCTCAGCAGTTTTCATCGTCTTTATCTTATAATTTATGCCATTCTTCTTGGCTTCTTCTTCACTTAATCCAACTCTAGAAAAAGTAGGAGTTACATACATAGAGTATGGCACATTTTTTCTCTCTTCCAAATTATAAGATCCATCACCTGCTAAAGTGGATTTAATTATTCGATAGTCATCTAGAGAAATATATGTGAATTGTTGTCTCTCACAGACATCCCCAATAGCCCAAATATTTTCAGCTGTCGTTTTAAGATGCTTATCCACTTTTATTAATCCACTTTCTGCAATTTCAACCCCTGCAGCTTCTAGGTTTAATTTTTCTATATTGGGCTTTCTTCCAGTAGCTAAGAGTATTATAGTGTCTTCAATGTATTTCTCTTTGCCATCTTGTTTATAAAAAACCTTATCATTTTCAATTTTTGTTGTAGATGCATTTTGATATATCGAAACTCCTCTATTTTCTAATTGAGATTTAATTTCTTGTGCAATGTCTCGATCTTCTCTTTTTAAAAATTCATCCCTTCTATCCAAAACGACAACTTCACTTCCAAATCCTGAAAAAATTGAAGCGAACTCTATGCTTATATAGCTAGCACCTATGATCGTAAGTTTTTTAGGAAGTTCTTCAAGCTCCATTATACCTTCACTATCGTAAACGAATTTATTGTCTTTTATTCCTTCTAATTTAGGAAATGAAGTCTTTGCTCCAGTGTTAATAAAAATTTTCTCTCCTAATATTTCTATGTCTCCGTCTTTCGTTTCTACCTTAACAGTATTTCTATCCACAAAAGATCCGAATCCATCTATAACATCCACGTTATCTAAACTAGCAAGTTTATTGTAATTTTTTTTATTTAACATGGATACCATTTCAGACTTTTCTTTTATAGATTCTTTAAACTTTATATTCTTTTCTTCATAGGATAAATCCATTTTGCTTACCTTGTCGGAATTTTTCACCAAGTTTTTTGATGGAAGACAAGCTATATTAATGCAGGTTCCTCCATACATTTTGGGAGATTTTTCTATCAATGCAATTTTCTCACCTTTACTAGCAAGAAAACCTGCCAAAGTTTTTCCGCCTTTTCCAAATCCTATTATTATAGAATCGTATTTCATATTTCTCGTCACCTCTTTCATATCATTATTTCCTATATACCCTAGATGATAGCGAGTAATTATTACAATATTAGCTAGTTTTTACTTGATGTGAAAAGGTTTTTACAGTTATGTGTTATTTTTGTGTAAATATATGGTATATTAGATATATAATAAATAATTTAGGAGGTTTTTATGAGTAAAAAAAGAATTATTGGTTTAATGTTAGCATTTGTAATGATGTTATCGGTATTCGCTATGCCAGTGGAAGCACTAGCTGCGAAAGAGCAAACTGTGATAACAATTTTGCATACCAATGATGTTCATGGTAATGCACAAGAAGACGAAAAAGGTGGAAAACTTGGATTTGCAAAACTTAAAACTTTTGTGGATTCTAAACCAGGGGCTATCCTTTTAGACGCTGGGGATATGACCCACGGAACTACATTTGCTACAATTAGCAGTGGCGTTTCCATGGTGGAACTTATGAACTCAATTGGTTACAAGGCGATGACACCTGGTAATCACGACTATAACTACGGAAAAGAAGGCCTTGCAAAACTTTCAGAAGTTGCAAAGTTCCCTATTCTACAAGCTAATGTAGTAGATGTAAAGGGAGAAAAAACTCTCAAGGCTAATACTATTATTGAAGTTGACGGAGTGAAAGTTGGAGTTTTTGGAATCGCAACACCAGAAACCAAAACTAAATCCAATCCGAAAAATACTGAAGGACTTACTTTTGTAGATTATATCAAATCAGCTGAAGAACAAGTAGCTGAACTAAAAGAACAAGGCGCAAATGTTATAGTAGCATTAGTTCACCTTGGACTAGATCTTTCCAGTGAAGAAAGATCAGACGTATTAGCTGAAAAAGTAACTGGAATCGACGTTATAATTGATGGACACTCCCATACAGAATTGCCAGAAGGCAAAGTAGTAAATGGCGCACTCATAGCCCAAACAGCTTACCATCTTAAAAACGTTGGGGAAATTACTATCACAGTTGAAGAAGGAAAAGTTGTTTCAAAAGTTGCAAAATTAAACACTTACGAAGAGCTGAAGGCTTTAGAGCCAAATGCTGAAATTGTAGCTGCAATTGAAGAAGTAGAAGAAAGCAATAAACCTTTCTTAGAAAGAGTAATTGGAAAAACTGAAGTTGAATTAGACGGAGTTAGAGAAAAAGTTCGTGCAGGCGAAACTAATCTAGGAAATCTTTTAACTGATGCAATGCTAGATATTTCAGGCGCAGACGTAGCTATCACCAATGGTGGAGGAATCAGAGCTAGCATAGATGCAGGGGATATAACTATGGGCGAAATTTTGCAATCTTTCCCATTTACTAACTATCCTGTAGTTTTGGAATTGAAGGGCGCTGAAATTCTTGAAGCTTTAGAATTCGGTGTAGATTCTGCTCCAGAAGTAGTAGGTAAATTCCCTCATGTAGGTGGAATGACATTCAAATATGATGTTAACCAACCAGCTGGCGAAAGAGTATTCGATGTAAAAGTTGGAGAAGAAGCACTAGATTTAGAAAAAACTTACAAATTAGTTACCAATGACTTCATGGCAGTAGGTGGAGACGGATATGAAATGTTTAAAAAAGGCGAAAAAGTATCTGAGTTCCCACTTCTATCAGAAGTATTGGCTAAATTTATTGAAGCTAAGAAAACAGTAAAACCTGAAATAGAAGGTAGAATAACTGTTGGGGAAAAACCAGAAGTAGCAGAAAGATACAACGACATCAAAGGACATTGGGCAAGAAAATATATCTTGGCTATGGCAGATGCGAATATCTTTACTGAAATAAAAGAAGCTAGTTTTGAACCTGATACTAAGATCACAAGAGCGATGCTATTGACTACACTTCACCGTCTAGATGGAGAAACCAAAGCCAAAGGAAATGCAGATTTTAAAGATGTTGAAAATGGCGATTGGTATGAAAAATCTATAGCATGGGCAGTGGAAAACAAGATTGCACTAGAAAATAATGGCGATAAGTTCAAACCTGATGAAGACTTGACTCGTGAAGAAATGGCAGTAATTTTAGCAAACTATCTTGATTACAAAGAAGTTGTCCTTATTCAAATAATGCCAAAAGATTTTGCAGATGAAGGGGATATCTCTGACTTTGCACAAACTTCGGTAGACAAAGTAGTAGTTGCTAAAATTATGGAAGGAAAACCAGGAAATGTTTTCGAACCAAAAGGAAATGCTACTAGAGCAGAACTTGCTAAAGTATTATATGAATTATTTGAAATGATAGAATCACTAGAATTAAAACCAGCAGCATAAGTAATTAACAGAAGCCTAGGGCTGAATTGTACAATTCGTGCCCTAGGCTTTTTTATTCGTTTCTTATATTTTATTGTAATTTTTAAATCATTTATTCAGCTTATTAATTTTCCCTAACCTAAGAGGGCATTTTATTCTGCATTCACTGCAATTATATAAATCCCACCCTCTTCCAACTTGGAAAAAGGATTGTTTTCTACATAATTTTTGATTTACAGAATTGTTTTCTATTGCAGAAACAGGACACGATGTAATACACTTTTTACAACCAGGTATACAATCAAAGTCCTCCATTAGTTCATCTTGTTCTAATTCGGCATCTACCAATACAGCCCCCAAATACACCATATTGCCATAATCGGGATTCATAAAAATAGTATTATGTCCCATAATTCCAAGTCCGGCTTGTACCCCAGCATGTTTCAATGAAATGATTCCTTTGCCCACCATATTTTCTGGATCCCAATAGATATAAGGAGTATCAGAAGGAACGATTACCGCATCCGCACCTAAATCTTGACAATATCTTAAAATCTCCATAGAAATATTGTCTAGTTCATCATACATTTTATATGCAGCATGAGTATATGGAATTGGATTTTCTGCCAGAATCGCTCCTGATGGCATTTGCTTAAATATGGAAATGACGCTTTTACATCTAGAAAATACATCTTTTGGAGAAAATCCTTGAGGTGCATTATCAAACCTTTCTATATTTGCAATACCACATCCATGTGCTCCTAACTCCATTGCACGTTGTTTTATACCATACGACTGAAGTTCCATATTATCAACCCCTAAGATTTATTATTCTAATTATAACATAATTAATTTACTTCCATCATATATTAAATTAGAGCACTAACTTATTTGCATATATGAACATAGATCTTTTATTATTTTTCGATTAATTTTTTTGCATGGATAACTAGTCTCTTGTCATTTTCTATACATGTTTGTAGCGTTAGAATTTCGTTGAAGTCTTCTGGAATTTCTCCATCTATTTCATTTTTTTCATTTATTTTCTCAATTAGTAAATTCAATTCTTCATCGGAATAATTTGGCGTTCTGAATTTTTCCATTGGATCTGCTGAATAAACTGCAAAGATTTCATATTCATCATATCCACCCATATGTGTAATCTCTATAATATTATTTTCTTTTACAAACTCAGATTTTCTATATTTTGTGGTCAGTTCATGGAAAAATTTTCCCGTTCTTATATTATGGCCATAAAGAATTGTATTTTGGTCAGAAAAATCTATATCGTTGTCTTTCTCCATAAATACTGCACCAAATACATTGTAATTTCCTTTGTAGTCGTGATTTAAATAATATTCGTTGTCCGCACCCTTTACAAAGGGATAATCTATATTGGTTCCAGGTATAGTTATCCATCCTATTATTTCTGGATATTCATTTTGTAAATAACTTATTCTAGAGATTGCTAATTCATCTTCTTTTGATTCTATTTCTTTTTCCTCAAAAATATCTGCTTTGTCTATTTTAACTACTTCTTCCCATCTGCTATTTATATTTACGATTTCTTTGTGCATTTCGTTATGGGATTTATAGGTTTGATAATAATCATGTATCTTATAAGATGAATAAAGTACCACCAAAACCAATGCAATTTGAATAACGCGTATTATACTTTTCTTCATCTTCTCACCTCACAATTAATATATTCTTTTATTATATCATCATAGTTAACTCTTTTAAACAATTCTATTTTTTTGTAAACTCTAAGTAATTTATATACATTTAACAATTCCCTATTCTACCCTTTACAATTTTACTTTATAGTTAATTAGAAATATTAATACTCTAGGAGGAATTTTAATGAAGAATTTCAAGAAAATTATGGCATTGGTTTTAGTTTTTGTCATAATGGTACCTTCTTTCGCTATGGCGGCAGAAGTAAATTACGGAACTGCAAAAAATGTAATAATGATGATTCCAGATGGAATGAACATCGAAGCGTCTACTATGGCTAGATGGATGACAGATGATTTCAAATTAGTTATGGATTCAATGGCTACAGGACTTGTTAAAACTAACAACGCTAACACTCCAATCGCTGACTCTGCACCAGCAGGAACTGCAATGGCTACTGGATACAAAACCCAATCACCTTACGTTGGAACTTATCCATCAGTAGCAGGAATGCCAGGAGCAGAATTTGACAAGTCAAAAGCTATGATGCCTATTGCTACAATAGTAGAAGGCGCTGAAAGAGCTGGAAAAGCTACAGGAATAATTTCTACATCTAACGTTCAGCACGCTACACCAGCGGATTTCACATCTCACAACCCTAACAGAAATAACTATGAAGACCTTGCTGAACAACAAGTTTACCAAGGAATGGAAGTAGTTTTAGGAGCAGGTAGCAAGCACTTAGATCCAGTTGTTAGAAAAGACGGCGAAGATCTAGTTGGAGTAATAAAAGAGTTAGGATATGACTATATAACAACTCCAGAAGCTATGAAGGCTTCAACTGGGGACAAGCTTTGGGGAATGTTTGCAGAATCTGCAATGGCTTATGACATCGACAGAGACCCTGCAAAAGAACCATCTCTTGCAGAAATGACTGAAAAAGCTTTAGAAGTTCTTGCTAAAAATGACAAAGGCTTCTTCTTAATGGTAGAAGGTTCTAAAGTAGACTGGGCAGCACATGCTAACGATCCAGTGGGTGTAAATTCTGACGTTTTAGCATTTGACAAAGCTGTAAAAATTGCTAAAGATTTTGCTGATAAACACGGAGATACTGTATTGATAATTGCTTCTGACCACGGTACAGGTGGACTTACAGTAGGACATAGACAAATTTCTTCAGGATATGACAAAGCTCCTCTTGAGTCATTTACTCATATCATAAAAGATGCAAAACTTACTGGAGAAGGAGTAGCTGCTAAACTAGATGAAAATAGAACTAATATCGCAGCTGTAATGAATGAAGCATATGGAATAGCTGACTTAACAGAAGCTGAATTGAAATCCATAAAAGATGCAAAAGATGTTCAAGGAGCTGTAGGAACAGTTGTGTCTAACAGATCCAACATTGGTTGGACTACTGGTGGACACGTTGGTGGCGACGTAGCACTTTATTGCTACTCTACTGACTCCAATGCAAAAGTTCTTTCAGGAACAGTTCACAACAGTGACATAGGAAAATATGTAAGTGGATTACTTCAATTAGATTTGAATTCTCTAACTTCAAAATTATATAACGTAGCTAGACCAGGATTCGAAGCTAAGGGAGCAACTATAGAATTCAACTTCGCAGAAGATACAAATCACGAAGTTAAAGTAGTAAAAGGAGAACAAGAAATCATACTTCCTATCTCTAAAAACTATGCTTTAGTTAACGGAGAAAAAGTCGACATAGGCGGACTTACAATCTTCAACACAAAAACAATTTATGTGCCACAAGGAGCATTTGAATTAGTAAAATAATTTTAGGGAAAATAAACAACATCCGGAAATCTTCTGGATGTTGTTTTATTATTGATGATTTTAATTTGTCACTATTAACAAGCTAAATTCATCAGGTATATTATTTTATATAGTCACAAGTATTAATGCATGTCAAAATATTTAATTATCTTGACTGTGCCATTTTTCTAATCTATCTACTATAATTTTCATGCTATCATGGCCAGCTTTTCCATTTCTCTTGATGTCTCCACCCAAAGCCATATTCATATTGCCAGCGTTAAAATACCAGTCTGCAAAAAACACATGACCTGCTCCTTCGTATATCAAAACCTCAAAATTTTCTGGTCGCTTGTCGTAGATATTTTGAGCAGCCACATCGGATTGCCACATCATATCCTCTGTACCAGCGATTAACAAAATATTTGCATCAGTATCTTTTACTTTTATTCTAGCCTGTTCCCTATTTGGGTCATTATTTGCCGCTGACTCATAACTATTTCTAAATGAAACTGGAGCAAAAGTCGCCATATCGTAAAACATTTTAAACCCTGATAAAATATCTCCCTTTGTCATGTCTATATAGGAAACTTCCTCATCTTTCACCTCGAACTATTTATTCTATTTCAATAATTCTTGCCGACTCCACCGCTCTATTTACAAGCCCTTCTATATCTAGCTTTTCTTCTTCAGCATTAATTTTCTCTTCAGTAGGATTCAAGTTAGGATGCTTTGGTGCAAATATCGTGCAGCAATCATCAAAAGGTAGTATTGAAGTTTCATAGGTTCCTATATCCTCAGAAATTTTTATAATCTGTGTTTTGTCCATGCTAATTAAAGGCCTAAAGACCAACATGTCCGTAGTTTTGTCTATAACTTTCATAGCCTTTATGGTCTGGCTGGCTACTTGTCCTAAGTTGTCTCCTGTAATTAGAGCATCATAATTATTTTTCTTGGAGATTTCTTCTGCAATTCTCATCATAAACTTCCTAGAGATTATGGTCATATTGTTTTCGTCACAATTTTCTGCAATGGCTCTTTGTATCTCTAAAATATTTACAGAAAATACTTTCATAGATCCAGAATATCTAGATACAATTTTCGCAAGATCCAAAACCTTTTCTTCTGCTCTTTCTGATGTATATGGATAAGAATGATAGTGAACTGCATTTATTTCCAATCCTCGCCTAGCCATCATAAACGCAGCAACTGGACTATCTATTCCCCCTGAAAGTAAAATTAAGCCTTTACCGTTTGTTCCCATAGGCATCCCACCTAGTCCATCAAATCTATCGGCATATACGTATGCATAGCTTCTAATTTCTAAAAATAAGTTCACTTCAGGTTTGTGAACATCTACTTTTGCATTTTCATAATTTTTTAAAACATATCCGCCGAATTTTTGATTCAGTTGTGGACTATTTAGCGGATAATTTTTATCTGCTCTAGAAGAAATAACTTTGAAAGTGAACTCTTTATCCGTATCCTTCCAGCTCAAAACTTTGTCTATAGCTTTTTCTATATCTTCAATGTTTTTTTCGCATCGTACTACTCTGCTGACATATACAATCCCAAAAACATTTTTTATTCTATTAATGGCTTCTTCGATATCTTCTTCGCGACATTCCACATATGTCTTACCGATTTCTTTGTAAATTCTTTCTATTTCTAAATCCTTCAATGCCCTTCTAATTTTAGAAATCAAAGCATTTTCAAAATATTTCCTATTCTTGCCCTTTAATACAATTTCTCCTGAACTAATTGATATAACTTCTCTCATCTTTTCCTCATCGTAATCTTTCTAATATCTTCCACAGCAAAGTGGAGTTTTTCCATAAATATCTCAATATCTTCCATTGTATTTTCATAGCCTAGACAAATCCTGATAGAACCATCACAAATTTCCGTAGATTTGCCTAGTTTTTCCAAATTGGATTTGGTCTTACTATTACTGCTACAAGCCGACGTCGTGCTTATATAAATCTCATCTTGCTCTAAATAATGTAATATAACTTCTCCTCTAGTATGGAAAAAGCTCACATTTAAAATTGAATTTGGACTGTTGTCTAAGGGAGTATTAATTACATAATCTGTAAAGTTTTTTTCCAATAGATTTACCATTTGATTTCTTAGCTTGTCTTTAAGTTCATCTTCTTCAATAAAATTCTTCTTTAAAATCTCCACGGCTTTTCCAAAGGCAAAAATTCCAGTCGTGTTTTCCGTCCCAGAGCGAATACCTTTTTCTTGATTGCCACCAAAGAAAATTGGAGAAATTTGAATGCCCTTTCTTATATACAAAGCACCTATGCCCTTTGGAGCGTGAATTTTATGACCAGATATGGAATATCCATCTACGCCCAAATTTTTTAAATCTACAGGAATTTTGCCAAAAGCTTGAACCCCATCCACGTGGAAAAATGTATTTTTGTTTGCACTTTTTATTATTTCTGAAGCACTTCTAATATCGTTAATCGTCCCCAATTCGTTGTTTACATGCATTATAGATACCAGTGATACATTCCCATTCATCTCTGATCTTAATTGCTCCAAATCCACTTTTCCATTATCATCTGAGGATAAATAGACTACTTCATAACCATCACTTTCTAAGTTTTTAAAAACCTCTCCCACCGCCGAATGTTCCAAATGAGTAGTGATAATTTTATTTCCAATTTGCTTATTCCTTTTTACTGCTCCATTAATAAATATATTATTAGACTCAGTCCCACCGGAAGTAAAGTACAACTCCTCTGGCATTACATTCAAGAACTCTGCGATAATACTTCTAGATTCCTCTACCTTTTTTTCGATTCTATGTCCAAAGGAATGGAGACTAGATGGGTTTGAGAAATCTTCTTCTAAACTTTTTATCATTAAATCTACAACTTCTCTCCTAGGTTTAGTTGTAGCACAATTATCTAAATAAATCATTTTACACCTCTGAAATATTATACTATAAAGAAAATATCTTATGTACAAATTTCTAGACTGCAAAGGATAAATTTATTTGATATAATATTTATATGAAAATAATAGAAAAAAGATTAGACTTAATTAACGATAGAATCCCAAATAATTCCATATTCCTTGATATAGAAACTACAGGATTTATGAGAACAAAAAATAGAATTTATCTCATGGGAACTCTGGCAAAAGAAGGAAATAAGTTTATATTTCGCCAATTTTTAACTGAATACAAAGGTGAAGAAAAGGAATTATTGGTAAAAACTAAAGAACTATTAAATAATTTTGAAACCATAATTACATTCAACGGCGATGCCTTTGACCTAGGATTTATAGAACAAAGAGCCAAAATTAATTCCTTGGATTTTAATTTTCAAAATTTTAAATCTTTGGATATATACCGAGAAATTAAAGACAAAACCTTCATGCTAGATTTAGAAAATCAAAAACTTAAAACTATAGAAAAGTTTCTAGGAATAAACAGAGAAGATATATTCACAGGCGGAGATTTAATCCAATTATATTACGAATATGAATCTGGAAACAAAAGACTAGAACTCCCCTTGCTTTTGCACAACGAAGAAGACGTTTTAAATATGCCAAAACTCTTTGATATATTTGATATTATTAAGGACAAAAATAGAATAATTGTTGGAGATAATCTCTTTGATGTAAGCAAAATATTACTAAATAGAAGATTTTTAAAAATCACTGGAGATTCAACGATCAATAAAGCATATTTCAATCATTTATCTTCTGAATTTACAATTAGAGACAATATATTTGACCTGAGTACTTTTACTAAAGAAGATAACTATTCAAAAAATATTAAATGCACATATATAGAAAAAAACGGACTAGATTTAAATTGCAATTACAATTTGAAATCCCCTCAAGAAATATTATTAGTTAAATATGACAAGGAAATACTTTATAAAAATGCCTTCCAATATTTAAAAAAATATTTAGAAAGTATTATATAAATAAAAAAGCAATCAATTCTTATAGAATTGATTGCTTTTTTATTTGGCAGGGACGATAGGACTCGAACCCATGACATTCGGTTTTGGAGACCGACGTTCCACCAACTGAACTACGCCCCTATAAAAAAACCATTTACTTAGTGTAAATGGAGTTATGGTGCCCGAAGCCGGAATCGAACCAGCGACACGCAGATTTTCAGTCTGCTGCTCTACCGACTGAGCTATCCGGGCAATTACTACACTAATTAATAAAATTGTGGTGGGCCTTCAGGGACTCGAACCCCGGACCTACCGGTTATGAGCCGGGCGCTCTAACCGACTGAGCTAAAGGCCCACAATGTTTAATATCTCTATTGAGACAAAAGATCTCGAAAGATCTTTGTGGCGGAGATGGAGGGATTTGAACCCTCGCGCCCCTTTGACGGGACCTACTCCCTTAGCAGGGGAGCCTCTTCAGCCTCTTGAGTACATCTCCTCAAAGGCTTCACATTACAATTTATTTCTATTAGTCTCATCTTGATATGTATTATTTTTGATCAAAGATAAGATTGGCGGAGAGGGTGGGATTCGAACCCACGTGGGCTTGCACCCTAACGGTTTTCAAGACCGCCCCGTTATGACCGCTTCGGTACCTCTCCTAAAATGGTGATCCATCCGGGACTCGAACCCGGGACACCCTGATT
>JAAZCH010000432.1 GCA_012513395.1 Tissierellia bacterium | reverse complement strand
TTCGCTGCGGGAATGGCGGAATTGGCAGACGCGCTAGACTTAGGATCTAGTGTCATTGACGTGGGGGTTCAAGTCCTCTTTCCCGCACCATACGAAAGGCGCTTTCACTAGCTACGTGCAGTGGGAGTGCCTTTTTTGTTTGCCAATTTGATATTGAAACTATAAAGACGCTTAACACATTTTGTTGTGTAAGCGTCTTTTTTAAAATGCTATTTGTCTTGAAGATATTCGATTGTGGTAGTGATAATATTATATGCTATTAACATATCTTCTTCGTTAAAATCGAATTTGTCGTTATGATGTCCTGCTTTTAAATCAGATCCTATGAGTAGATGAATGGATTTTCCTCCATCTTCAGAAACTTTATTCATAAAGTAAGTTACATCTTCTGATGCGTTAAAATTATTATTTCTAACAGTGTCATATCCTTTGGATTTAAGGAGCTTGTCAATTTCATCATAGAATTCTTCGTCGTGAACTTTGATAGCTTGGCCAGAGCCTACTTCTTGGACTTTAAAATCTACGCCATATTGTTTCGCCGCTCCTTCTACTACTTCGTTGGTTCTTTTGATTAGATATTCGACTATTTCATCTTCTTCTCCACGAACTTCCATTTTAAAAGATGCATTTCCTGGTACGACATTTCTGCCTGAGCCTCCTTGGGCTACTCCTACATTTAATCTGCTCATTCCTTTAGAAATTTGTGGTAGTGTATGCAAGTTTAAAATTGCACTAGATGCTGCCAAGAGTGCGTTCTTGCCATCTTCTGGATTAACTCCTGCATGTGCACTTCTTCCATTTAACTCTACGTCTATTTTTGAAGTTGCAAATATTCCTACAGAGCCTACACCTATCTTTCCGGAAGGCAAATTTATTCCAAGATGCATGCCAAGGAAGTAATCTATATTATCAAAATGATGAGTGTTTACCATGCTCAAAGCACCTCTAGCACCTTCTTCTGCCGGTTGGAATGCGATAATATATCGACCTTTTAGGTCTTTACGATTTTCCATCAACCATTTTGCAACAAATAGACCTATGGTCATATGTCCATCGTGTGCACATGCGTGCATAGCCTTTGGATTTGTAGATACAAAGCCTTCATCTACTGGTCTGTGGCCCGACTCGTTATTTTCTAGTAAATCATTTGCATCGATATCAAATCGAAGCCCTATTGTCGGTCCTGGCTGTCCCGTATCTAGCTTAACAATAGCTCCGGTGTAGCCGTCTAGGATTTGAGATATGTTAAATCCTGCATCAATTTTCATTTGGTCTTTATGTGCGTTGATGGTTTCCTCGCTAGGAAATCCCATTCTTGGGCCTCCATGGATACTTTTTCCGTATTCAACTGCGTAACCCATATCCTTGAGTCTATTTATTAACTCGACAGTTGTTTGGAACTCTAGCCATGCTGGCTCAGGAATTGTATGGAAAAATCTCCTAGTTTTTATCATTTCCTGTAGCATAATTGTCGCCTCCTTCTCTTATTACATTTATAGCAATTTATTGACATTTCAAACATTTTATAAAGACATAAATGAAAATAACTGGTATTATTTAATAATAGAGGGGGATTTCGTATGAAAATAATTGATATGCATGTGGACACCTTATTAAAAATGATAAGTGGAAAAATGAATGGGGAAGACATATCCCTATTAGATAATAATATAAACGTTGATTTAAATAGATTAAGAAGTAGCAATTACATAGGACAAGTTTTTGCTTGTTATGTGGATTTGGGAGTTTTGCCTTTTACAGATAGTCACTACGGTGATGCTCTGGAGATGATTAATATTTTAAAAGGAGAGATTGAAAATAATAAGAATCTAATTTCTCTTACCTCTGATTTAAAAACCCATTTGGAAAATCAAGAAAAAGATTTAATTAGCGGATTTTTATCAGTGGAAGAAGGAGGAATTATAGGGGAAGATCTTGAAAAGTTAGATGAACTTTACGAACTTGGAGTAAGGTTTATCACTCTCACATGGAATTACGAAAATGCAATAGGCTTTCCCAACTTCGAGGGCAAGTATCAATATGAAGGTTTGAAGCCCTTTGGAAGAGAAGTTTTGGAGAAGATGGATGATTTAGGAATAGTAGTAGATGTTTCTCATTTATCTGACGGTGGGTTTTATGATATTGCTAAATATGGCAAGAGGCCATTTTTAGCTACTCATTCCAATTCCAGAAAAGTACAAAATCATTTGAGAAATCTCACAGACGAAATGATAAAAGCTTTGGCTAACAAGGGCGGGCTTATGGGACTTAACTTTTGTGATTTATTTTTAGATGGAGATAAATCCTCAGTGGAGAGTATGATTAGACATTTTAAACACATAGTAAACGTAGGCGGAGAAGATGTAATTGGGCTAGGGACTGACTTCGATGGAATCTCAGAAGAGAACTTAGAACTAAAAGGAGTAGAAGATACGCCTAAATTAATTGACGCCTTGGAAAGAGAAGGTATAAAACCCAGAGTTATAGAAAAATTTGCGTATAAAAACTTTGAGGATTTTCTGTACAGATTTGAAAATTATTAATTAAGTACATCGTCTAGAGTTGTAGTATAATAATTGAAAAAGGATACTTTCTTTGGTAGAATGGTTGAATTAGAAATGGAGGCATTATGAAAAAAATAATTACATTGTTGGCTTTGTTATTAATATTGACAAGTTGCAGTAAAGATATAAAAGAAACTTCTGAAGAGATCCCAATTGACGAAGAAGTGACTGAAATTAATTTGGAAGATCCATTTGTGGCTAGTTATGCCATGGAAATCTCAGATTTTAGACCATATACCTATATGCATTACGAAGGGAAAGCTATTTTACAAAATCTCCATGAAGGACTTTACAAAATAGATGAGTTTGGAAATCTAAAACCTGGAATTGCCAATGGAATTACAGTTACAGAAGATGACGGATATTTAATTTATAGAATTATTTTAAGAGATGGCGTAAAATTCCACAATGGCGATGAGCTTACTCCTGAAGATGTACAATATTCTATATTTAGATATACTGGTCTTATGCCTGGAATCGATACAGATAATATGGAAAATTCCAAGTATTGGAAAAATATGATAAATGGAATGACCAGTGACGGATTTAAAAAGGGTAAAGTTGAAATTTCTGGTAGTTCAGAAATTATTTTATACTTAGACGATTTTTACGGAGAAGAAGTGACGTCTAGTATCTTAGCCGATACGTTTATAGTTCCTCAAGGATATACAGAAGAAGACCAAGCTAAATTTCCAGTAGGATTAGGTCCATATATGTTTGAAGAAATAGATGCCCACGGCACAATAAAACTGACGCGTTTCGAAGACTATTATAGTAAAAAGCCTCAGATTAAAAATATTGAAATAGCAAATATACCACTTAAAGAAGATAGAATAACTAATTTTACAAAAGGTTCACTCCATTTGATAGACAGCTATCCTGTTTTAAGTGGCGAAGAAGATTTGGACAATTTGAGCACGGATATTTATTCTCTAGTATTTAATGTAGACGACCCTGTGTTTTCCAACATTGAGCTTAGAGAAGCTTTGTATTCAGGGGTTGATAAAAACAAAATAAAAGAAGATGTCTTAGCCTTTAGCGGTGCGGTGGCGGAAACTCCACTTAGCCCACATTTCAGTCCTTACCTAGAAGGATTAGACATACAAAAGAGCTATAATCCTGAGCGTTCCAGAGAGATAATCGCAAAAAATCCTGAGTTCAAGGACGAATATTTATCCATAGCATACATTGAAGAAGATTTTTTATCCAAGGCCATTGGAGAATTTGTAAGATACGATTTATTGACTTTGGATCTTCAAGTGGAATTATTGCCACTTCCATACGAGGACTTCCAAAAATTTATTTTACAAGACAAAGCATATGGAATGGCGATAGTGAGATTCCCGGGAAATCACGACCCTTATAGGATAATGAATAGATTTACAACTAGGACTAGATTAAATGTCTCAGATTTTTACCAGTTGGATTACAATACGTTTTTAACTGATGACAGAAATAATTACCAAGGTATGTTCGATATGATTAAAAGAGACTATCCGGAATTGTATCTAGTTGATCCAGGAACTTCTTTCAAAATAAATGAAAATTTTACAGGACCTAAATATTATCCATATCCTTATTGGGA
>JAAZCH010000431.1 GCA_012513395.1 Tissierellia bacterium | reverse complement strand
CTACTATTGATATTATAATAATTGAATTTTGCATCATACCATCTGCTTCAACATATTGTCTAAATATGCCGAATGTATATCCGAATGCTGTTACGAATGCTATAGCAATCCCTAGATACTTAGTATAAAGTTGGATTTTCTTTTTGCCTTCTTCATCTTTTGCAAGTTCTTCCAGTGATGGAATCGCATATGTCAAAAGTTGAATTACGATGGATGCTGTAATATATGGATATATACTTGCAGCAAATACCGTAAATTGACTCAAGTTTCCTCCGGCCATCATATCCAAAAAGTCTAACATGTTTCCTTGTGGATTACTAAACATTTGCTCTATCGCTTCGTTATTCATAAATGGAACTGGAATCGCTGATCCAATTCTAAAGACCAATATTGCAATTAATGTGAATAGTAGTTTTTTTCTGATTTCGGGTATTTTCCACGCATCTCTAAGGGTAGACAACATTTTAAATCACCTCGGCCTTTCCGCCAGCTGCTTCAATTTTTTCTTGAGCTGATTTGGAGAAATGCTGTGCTTTAACTGTTATCGCTTGGTTAATTTCACCATTTCCTAATATTCTAATTCCGTCTACTGCATCTCTTCTGTTGACTACTCCTGCTTCTACTAAAGCATCTAAATCAACTACTTGTCCTGCTTCGAATCTATTCAATCTATCTAAATTAACTTCTGCAAAGTGCTTTTTGTTAATATTTTTGAATCCGCGTTTAGGAAGTCTTCTGAATAGAGGCATTTGACCCCCTTCAAATCCTGGTCTTACTCCTCCACCTGATCTAGAGTTTTGTCCGTCGTGTCCTCTTCCTGCTGTTTTACCAGTGCCAGAACCGATACCTCTACCTACTCTTTTTCTAGGCTTAGATCCTCCGCCCGCTGCGGGTCTTAAATTGTGTAGTTTCAATTTGCACACCTCCTATTCTACTATCTCAACCATGTAATCGATGAGTTTAATCATACCTCTTAATTGAGGCGTGTCTTCTTTTTCGACTATTTGTCCTATCTTATTTAATCCTAGAGCTTTAACAGTTCTTTTGTGATTTTCAAGTTTTCCGATAGGGCTCTTAGTCAATTTAATTTTAATTGTACTCATAGCTCCTCCTTAACCTAGTAATTCTTCTACTGTTTTTCCTCTAAGTCTCGCTACTTCTTCTGCGTTCTTTAAATTTTCAAGTGCATCCATTGCTGCCATAACTGTATTTCTTGGATTTGGTGATCCTAAGTTTTTTGTAGTTACGTTGTGTATTCCTGCCATTTCGCAAACAGCACGAACTGCTCCACCTGCTATAACTCCGTTACCTTCTGGAGCTGGCTTTAAAAGTACTCTACCTGCACCGCTAATTCCTACAACTTGGTGTGGGATAGTTCCGTCAAGTAATGATACTTTTACTACCTTTTTCTTAGCATCTTGGATACCCTTTCTAATAGCCTCAGGGATTTCAGCAGCTTTTCCAGTTCCTACTCCTACGTGGCCGTTTTGGTCGCCCACTACAACTAGTACTGAAAATCTGAAGTTTCTACCGCCCTTTACTACTTTTGCTACTCTATTAATCGCAACTACTCTGTCTTCGAGTTCCATTGCGCTTGTGTCTACATAATTTTTACGCATGCTTCCTCCTTAAAACCTTAGGCCAGCTTCTCTAGCAGCATCGGCTAATTCTTTAACTTTACCGTGATAAATATAGCCACCTCTATCGAATACTACTTCTTCGATTCCTGCTTCTAGTGCTTTCTTAGCAACAGCTGTTCCAACTGCTTTTGCAGCTTCAATGTTGCTAGTGTGTTCTAGTCCTAGGTCTTTTTCAAGAGAGGATGCAGAAACCACTGTAGCTCCCTTAACATCGTCTATGATCTGTGCATAAATATATGAATTTGATTTAAACACAGCTAGTCTTGGGACTGTAGTAGTTCCGGATATTTTGGTTCTAACTCTTTTATGTCTTGCTATTCTATTAGCATTTCTACTGACTTTTTTTCCCAATTAGATTCTCTCCTTTCTACTTACCAGTCTTTCCAACTTTTCGTAATACATATTCGTCTTTGTATCTTACGCCTTTACCTTTGTAAGGTTCTGGTTCTCTGTAAGACCTAATTTGTGCTGCGTATTGTCCAACTGCTTGTTTGTTGATTCCTTTAACAATAATTGTTGTAGCATTTGGAACTTCTACGTCTATTCCTGCTGGGTCTTCTAAATCCAATGGATGAGAAAATCCTAGAGTAAGACTTAAAGTTTTTCCATTTTTTGCAGCTCTATATCCTGTACCTATTATTTCTAACTCTTTTGAATAACCTTCAGTAACTCCCACTACCATGTTTTGGATAAGAGTTCTGTAAAGTCCGTGCATTGATCTATTTTGAATTGAGTCATTTGGTCTTTCAACCATTAGTTGACCGTCTTCCATAGTTAATTTAATGTTTTTGTCGATTTGTTCAGAAAGAGTTCCTAGGTTACCTTTTACTTCTACAAGATTATCAGGAGTGATTTTAACTTCAACGCCTGATGGTATTTCAATTGGCATTTTTCCAATTCTTGACATTATATACCTCCTAGTCCAATTACCAAACGTAGCAGACTACTTCTCCGCCCACTTGTTGGTTTCTTGCATCTTTATCAGT
>JAAZCH010000010.1 GCA_012513395.1 Tissierellia bacterium | reverse complement strand
TAGATAAATATAAGAGGCCAGAAGCAATTCCTATGGGAATCCATAGTGTAACCTCTTCTCAGCTAGATATTGAGCCTGGAGTTATATTTGTCTTGAAAAATATAAATGATAACGTAAACAAAAACCATCAAAATAGACTTCATCCTTTCTATATTGTCTATATTGCTGATTCTGGAGATATAATAACTAATCACCTAGAACCCAAGGACATGCTAGACACCATAAGACTTTTATGCAGGGGAAAAACAGAAATAGATAAAAGATCAACAGAAGCTTTTAATAAAGAAACCAAGGATGGTAAAAGAATGGGAGCTTATTCAGAGTTACTCTCCTATGCAATAGACTCTATTGTAGCTGTTAAAGAGAAAAAGGACCTGGATAGTTTTCTTGATGGTAGATCTATGAGTTTTATATCAGATAAAATTAATGGTTTAGATGATTTTGACTTGATTTCATTTTTAGTTATAAAGTAGGTGATAAAGTGCTTGGTTTAGGAGAAAATACTAAAATTAGAAGAATAATACCTAAGAAATTAATTTTTGAAAAATTTCAAAAAGAATTTACAGGCAATAGAAAAGCTAGCTTCAATGAAGATATAGCTAGGATTACCATAACAAATGAAATATCCCCCTATTCCTTAAATATAGAAGAGGGAAAAAAGATTAAGAATATTTTTGTTTTAAAATTGGATCTAAAAAAAGAAAATATAAATCCAGCTAATATCTCTATTTTATCTAAGTTTTTTGAACAAAACATTTTGTTTTTGTTAGCTTATGGTGAACAAGGAAAGCTGGCCATCTATGAAGGCAAGCTATTTCAGACAGACTATCAAGCTATAGATAATCTTCAAATAAAAGTTGAAGGCTTAAACTTAGATACTATTTGGGAAAATCTTGTTTTAGCTATATCTGGCTATGAAATAGAAGAAGACAGAAGTTTGCATGAACAGATAGAAGTAGAAGAGCAAAGAAAAAAGCTATTAAAAGAAATAAAAAAGCTTGATAAACTGGCTAGAAGAGAAAGTCAACCTAAAAAAAGTTTTGAAATGTATAGGAAGATAAAAAAACTAGAAAAAGAATTGGAGGAATTATAGGTGGAAAAATTGAATTTGGAAACTAAAAATTTAGCTAAAGATAAATTTATAAAGCTGGCAGAACTTTTTCCCAATGCTATAACAGAAACTATAGTAGGCCAGGATGAAGAAGGCAATGATATTATAGACAGGGCAATAGATGCAGATGTTTTAAGGCAGGAAATAGCAGAGCATGTAATAGAGGGAAGAGAAGAAAGATATGAATTCACCTGGCCAGACAAAAGAAAGTCCATGCTACTTGCTAATGCTCCCATAAATAAAACTCTGAGGCCAATCAGAGAGGATAGTCTTAATTTTGATGAAACGGAAAACCTATACATAGAAGGAGACAACCTGGATGTATTAAAGCTTCTAAGAGAAACCTATTTAGGCAAGGTAAAAATGATATATATAGATCCTCCTTACAACACAGGCAACGATTTTGTTTATGAAGATGATTTTGCTCAAAATATGGAAGACTATAAAGAAGTAAGTGGGGACTTTGATGAAGAGGGCAACAGACTATTTAAAAACACAGACTCAAATGGAAGATTT
>JAAZCH010000430.1 GCA_012513395.1 Tissierellia bacterium | reverse complement strand
TATATGGTAGATTCTAACAAAGTTGAAATGGACGGAATACCATTTATTTACAACGATCGCATTATGATTCCTTTGAGATATGCGGCAGAAGCTTTGCAAATGAAAGTGGAATTCGACGACGAATCCCAAATTGCTACATTCAAAGATGAAATCAAAACTATTAAGATAAATGTGGTAACAGGAGAGACGACCATAAATGATCATCCTTTTGAAGGAGACACTCCACCACAACTTATAAATGATAGAACTTATATTTCTATCGGCTCCCTAGCAGAAGCTCTAGGAATGACTAGAGAAAAAGTGGATTCAGGTAACGACTTATCTTGGAACCAAGAAACAAGAACTGCTACAATTACAAAAGAAGTTAAATAATATATAAGAGCTTACGGAAGCATTTTCCATAAGCTCTTTTTTATGTTCTTGGATTTTAATTTATATTTTTCTATTTCATAATTTTCTAGATTTTTGCATTTATAAGATGCTTGAGTTACCTTCATATTTTATTTTTTTCTTTGCAGTTTTAATTTATATATATTTCAAAAAAAAGACTTGTAACCAAAATTACAAGCCTTCTACAATGGTGCACCTTCAGGGACTCGAACCCTGGACCCACTGATTAAGAGTCAGTTGCTCTACCAACTGAGCCAAAGGTGCAATAATAGAATTATAGACCTATTTAAAGAGTTTGTAAAGGAAAAAGATTATTATTTTCTGAAAATTTATTTGTTAGCTATATTCACGATTGTATCAATGAATAAATTTTAAAATGAAATATTTGGGTCGTATTTTTATCGTTTATCGATAATCTTCTTGCCTTAAGGACATCTAAGTGCTACAATTTATTTATCGACAAACGATAAATAAAAGTTTTATTGGAGGTCAATGTGAATAGATTTAAGAAAGTTTTCTTCAAAACATTTTTGGGGTTGGGAATTTTATTAATTTCTCTACAAATAATATACTATGCTCTACGGGTGACGGTAATGTACGGACCTTATGAAGGTGAGGACGGAAGAGGATATGGAAGTGTAGAATATTACAAGCCCTTTGATCCAGACAAACCGACGAAGGCAGAGCTAGAAGCTGCAGGATTTGTCAAAGGAGAAGATGGAGTTTATAGAGAAAAGCGATAATAATAAAATAGACTCTCATTTTACTGGAGTCTATTATTTTTACCTATGGTTTACATATTTGACAAGGTCGATAACCGCCGTTAATTGCGTTATCTCGGCTAGATATTGATACTTTATTTTTTGCCGACATCTTTTTAACTGAAGAACATCCTGGATAGTGGAAAACTCCTGTGTTTTTGTTTCCAATATATTGTCCTTCTATTGGTTCGCTTTCAGTAACATTAGTTCCACCTGAGCCTACAATAGATTGAATATTAGTGTTAGTTGCTACCGGTAAAGGCGCAGCTTCAACAACTGGTGCTGGAGTTTCTTCGCCGATAATGACTGTCCAATTTTCTTCGTCCCATCTCACATTTAAGCTGAATTGTTCTGCTACGAATCTCACTGGTACGAAAGTTCTGCCGCTAATTACCTTTGGAGCTACATCTAGTATGACAGTTTCATGTTCATTTAAGTATGCTGTAGCATTGCCGATAAATAATGCTATACCGTTACCAGAACCTGCGTCCGTTGGTGAGCCGATTACAACTTTTTCCTCTTCGGCTATCCATTGTACTTTGAATCCCAATGTTTCAGAAATAACTCTCACTGGCACCAAAGTTCGACCATTTTCTATAAAAGGCGCCACGTCTGTTTCTACATTGTTTCCATGAACAACCAGT
>JAAZCH010000429.1 GCA_012513395.1 Tissierellia bacterium | reverse complement strand
TTGATGAAATATCTACAATAATTACCGATTCTAAAATAAAAGATGAGACTTTTAAAAAATATTCATCTTTAGTAGAAATACTTTTTTAATAAAGGGATTTAGATTATGTTAAATATATTAAGGTGGATAAATTTCGTTCTATGGGATAATTTTTTAATTTTTGTATTCCTAGGAATGGGAGCTTATTTTACAATAATTACAAAGTTCATACAAATAAGAAAACTTCCCTTTGCAATAAAACAGTTGATTCATAAAGATTCTAGCGATAAAGCAGCAGGTACAATATCCCCCTTGCAAGCTTTATACATGGCTTTATCCAGTTGTGTAGGAAATGGAAATATTGTAGGAGTAGCAACCTCTATAGCTTCTGGTGGACCGGGTGCAGTATTTTGGATGAGGGTTGCTGCATTTTTGGGCGCTGCAACAAAATATTCTGAAATACTCCTTGGAATTAAATATAGAGAAAAAGACAAAGACGGGGTTTATGTGGGCGGTCCCATATACTATTTGACAAAGGGACTTAATATGCCTTTTTTAGCAAAGATATTTGCATTACTTATGGTTATTCAAAGTTCCGGTGGAAATCTCATCCAATCCAATGCACTATCGGGAGCTGTTAGATTGCTATTCAATGTGCCGACAATAGTTATTGGAATAGCACTTGCTTTGACTGTAGCTTTTGTTATAGTAGGCTGACTGAAATGATTAGTAAAAATGGCAGAAAAACTCGTTCCATTATCTGCATTTATTTATATAGTCTCTGGAATCATCGTATTATTTATTAATAGGCATATGCTTCCAGACGTCTTCAGATTAATTCTTTCCAATGCATTTAGTGTACAAGCAGGAGTTGGTGGGTTTGTGGGCTATTCGGTTAGACAAGCTATGAGATACGGCATATCTAGAGGATTATATTCCAATGAGGCTGGAGAAGGATCTGCAGCGATGATTCACGCACCTGCAATAACTGACCACCCTGCAAGACAAGGAACATTAGGAATTCTAGAAGTATTTATAGATACATTAGTAGTGTGTTCCATTACCGCATTTACGATATTAACCAGTGGCTTGGATTTACAAGCAATACCTTCCAACACCATAACCATGATTGCTTTTGAAACTGCAATTCCCATATTTAAATATTTAGTTGGAATATCCATGATACTTTTTGCATTCACCACTGTATCTATTCAATGGTACTTCGGGACACTGGGACTCAATTCTTTAATAGGAGAAGAAAAATCGAAATATTATAAATACATATTTGTATTATTGAGTTTCTTGGGCTGTATAGCTAAATCCGATTTAGTTTGGGAGTTAATGGACAGCGTATTGGGATTATTGTGTATTCCCAATATAATAGCAATTTTACTTTTAAGCAAAGAAGTTTTTAGCTTAACAGAAGATTTCGATAAAAAAATTATACATAAAAATTTGGAGGCATAAAATGACAGAAACTAAATTCCATGACTTTGATGAAATTATTAATAGAATAAATACAGATTCCTATAAATGGGATTACGAAGGAGAAAAAGGAAAGTACATTCCCTTAGGAGTAGCTGATAGCGATTTTAAATCCCCCATAGAAATTGTCAACAAGCTTAGAGAAAAGGTGGACTTTGGAGTTTACGCCTATGGCTATTTACCAAAGGAAAGATTTTCAAATGCAATTATTAATTGGTATCAAAAAAGATTTAATATCGACCTAAAACCAGAAAATATAAGACACGCTCAAGGGCTTATGACAGGCGCTTTGTGGATGATACTAAATGCGTTTACAAGACCAGGAGATAAAATTTTAATCCAACCTCCCATATACAGCACATTCAAAGTAGTTGTAGAAGGTTCAGGTAGATTTGTTGAAAATAACAATTTAATACTCAATGATGGGCAATACGAAATAGATTTTGACGATTTGGAAATTAAAACCCAAGATCCTAAAGTTCGAATCCTATTACTATGCAATCCACATAATCCAATTGGAAGAATTTGGACAAAAGCAGAATTGGAAAAGATATACGAAATTTGCAAGAGAAATAATTGTATGATTATTAGTGATGAAGTCCACGGAGATTTGATATACAAAGATAATCAGCATATTTCATTTTTAGAAATTGCAAAATATAAAGAGGACGAAGTCATAATTATGAATAGTCCGTCGAAAACCTTTAATCTAGCTTCTTTTTATACTGCCTATATTCTCTCCAAAAACGATTATCTACTGGAACAATATGATATAGTGTATAACAATCACCATTTCGACTACAATTACTTTGGAATAGAAGCTTTGATAACAGCATACAACGAATGCGATTATTATGTAGATCAAAAAATTATTTACCTAGAAAATAACATCCGTTATTTCAGGGATTTTCTCAAAACTAATATGCCAAAAATGAAATTCAGTTATCCTCAAGGTACTTATTGCATTTGGTTAGACTGTAGAGATATGAATATGAGCCAAACAAATCTCATGGAATTTTTTGAAAAATCTGGAGTTAAGGTAAATGACGGAGCTAATTATGGCCTGCCAGGAAATGGTTTTGTAAGAGTTAATATAGCCTGTCCCCTTTCAACTTTGAAACAAG
>JAAZCH010000059.1 GCA_012513395.1 Tissierellia bacterium | reverse complement strand
CTCATCTTTTCTTACTACTTGAGCATAGTCAGCTTCGCTATAAATAAACAGACTAAACATAGGGACATTTAGCTCATTTGCTATTGAGCGCAGGGTATTAAGTGATGGATTAGCTAATCCTCTTTCAATTTGACTTAAAAGAGAGGAGGAAACTCCTACACCCTCTGCTAAATTTTTAATTGATAGACCCTTTTCCAGTCTTGTTTCTTTAATGGTTCTTCCTAAATCGTTAAAGTCCATTTGACAATCACCTCTTTAAATGTATTATATCAAATATTAATGAAAAATACATTAGGTCTTAATAAATTAACTCTTTAAATATTAATAATGTATAAAAAATCAAAAGTTTTAATGAATTTTACTAAACTTTTTAAAAACTAAACTTTCCCCTTTACAATTCTCCTAAAATGTTATAATATAACAAGTGGTATAAATTAACGCGGCAAATAATTTATAGGGGATGTTTATTTAAATGGCAAGAATGAGATCACCTAGATGTAAACAAGTTAGACGTCTAGGACTTAATGTTTATGGCCTCCCAAAAGCAAATCAAAGAATGGGAAAAGGTCAATCCAGAGCTGACAAAAAGCTTACTGAATACGGAATGCAGCTTCTTGAGAAACAAAGACTAAGAGAATACTACAATGTTTTGGAAAAACAATTCAGATCATATGTAGAAAAAGCTCTTAAGAGTGACGAACCTTCAGGTGATAACCTAATTAAACAACTAGAAACTAGATTGGACAATTTAGTTTATAGAATGGGATTCGCAGCTTCTATTAGACAAGCAAGACAAATGGTTACACATGGCCATTTCTTGGTTGATGGTAAGAAGTTAGATATTCCATCTTACCAAGTTAAACCTGGTCAAAAAATTTCTCTAAAAGAAAAATCTAGAAAATTGGACTTATTTAAAGAAAACTACCAAACAGCTTTTCTTTCAAACTATCCATATATTTCTAAAGAAGAGAACTTCGAAGGTACTTTAATTAGATACCCAGAAAGAACTGAAGTTCCGATTGAAATTCAAGATACATTAGTAATAGAGTTCTACTCAAGACTAATCTAATGGAGCAAAGACACCTTACGAGGTGTTTTTTTGTGTGCAAAAATATGGGTATAATGATTCTATGAAAAAGATTTTGAATATGAGAGATTTAAAACTAATCGCATATGTGACTATGCTCATAGACCACATAGGAGCAGTTTTAGTTGAAGAAATTATGACGAGTCCACGGGCTTATGGAGTAACATTAAATGCAAATGTCATTTATAATATATATTTTGCCTTGAGATTAATCGGCAGATTCGCCTTTCCCATATTTGCCTTTTCCATTTACGAAGGATTTAATAAGACTCGAGATGTGAAAAAGTATATGCTAAGGTTATTTTTATTTGCCATTATTTCAGAGATTCCTTTCGATCTTGCAATACGTGGCAGCTTGTTCGATTGGTCTTATCAAAATGTAATTTGGACATTTTTATTTGCATTAATGGGATTATATATTTATGAGAAATACGAAAATCTTCTAATTAAAATCTTTGCAATCGGAGGTACTTTGGCTCTTGGAGAACTTTTCCACACGGATTATGGATCTTATGGAGTGGCTATGATTTATGTGTTTTATTTTCTAAAAGACAATGAGACTTTAAAAAATGTTTTACTAGCTGGACTACTGATGATGCAAATGGCGATCCTCGCTCTTATTCCTTTAAATATGTATAATGGAGAAAAGGGAATGAAGTCGGGTAGGATTTTATATTATTTTTATCCAGGCCATTTACTTATTTTGTATTTTATTTTACTTGCCATGAGGCAATACTTTAAACTTTTATAAAACAAGAGGTGTCTGAAAATTTCGGACACCTCTTTTAAAATGTATTAAATTTTTACAACTCTTTTATCATACTGACATGAGCCACTTGGTAGTAATCCACGGGTTCGCTAACTCTTTTGTATCCTAACTTTTCGTAAAAAGTTTCTGCGCTCATTCTAGATAAAAGTTTAATGTATTTGTAGCCTTGGTTTCTAGCTGCGTTTTCGGCATAATTCATAATAAATTTTCCAAGGCCAGTGCCGCGATACTCTTCTAAAATCATAACAGCTTTTATTCTAGCCATTTCTTCGTCAATTTTAGCTAGGAATATTGTTGCGATAATCTTATCTCCTATGAATCCAGCGAACATATCACAGAGGGCTTCTCTAGAAAGATCTTCGTCTCTAAGATTGAGACCTTGTGTCTTTCTAAAGATTTCATTGCGTAAGTCTAGAGTAGTTTCGTAGTCTTGGGAGCCATACTCTATCCTTCTCATCTCCATCATGATCTCCATATGCATCTTCTCCTTTGAGAATCATTTTAATAGGACTTTACCTGCACTCGCTCCTATTCTGTCGGCTCCTGCGTTTATCATCGCCATCATATCGTCGTGGTTTCTGATGCCTCCCGATGCCTTGATTTTACAATAATCACCTACTACAGACTTAATTAATTTTACGTCTTCAACTGTAGCACCTCTTGTGCTAAAGCCTGTAGAAGTTTTTACAAAATCTCCGCCGCCCTCTATAACCGCATTAGAAGCTAGTGTTATTTCTGTTTCATTCAGCAAAGCCGTCTCTATTATAACCTTGAGAACCTTGTTTTGGCAAGCATTTTTTACGGCTTTGATTTCCGCTGTAACGTAGTCAACATCACCTTCTTTAAGCTTTCCAATATTGATGACCATGTCCACTTCTTCAGCGCCTTTGTCTATTGCGTCTCGAGCTTCAAAAATTTTTGACTCAGTAGAATTTGCCCCCAAAGGAAATCCAACTACAGTACAAATCTCCACCTTAGAACCCTTTAATTGTTCTTTGGCGTATTCAATCCAAGCAGGATTTATGCATATGGTTTTAAACTCACTCTCTTTTGCTTCTTCGATTAATTTATCGATATGTTCTTTTGTACCTTCAGCTTTTAAATACGTGTGATCGATGTATTTGTTTAATTTCATTACTTCCTCCATTATATGTAATCGTCAATTGTGAATCTATTATACCCTATATTATTAGATAATAATTAGTAATTATGAAATATAAGAGAAATGATTCGTATAAATATAAAATTAACAATAAATAGAAAACACTTTAAAATTCAATAGAAAATTGCCATATAACTTAATAATTAAGCTGATTATAGTAAAATAAACTATTAGTTAATAAATATACTTTTAAAATCAGTAAATATTTACCATTCAATGTATGTTGAAAAAACTTAATTGTTTTTAAGTATATAAAATAAATCATTACAGTATTACAAAAATTTATAAGGTTATTTTCTTAATTTTAAAACTAAGACATTGCCTAAAAAATAACTAGAACTTCTGTGACCCTGATTCCCATTGAATTTGGTTTGACTCAGTCATTTAGCAATGTTAAGATAAAATTATCTAAAAGGGATAAATTTACTATTGTAAGTTTATCTCAAAAATAGAAAACCTTAAAGGAGGAGAGTATGAAAAAAGAAAGAAATGAGAAGGAAATTGGCGGCGTACTACAGACCATTGAGCGTGTAGGAAATGCTTTGCCTCACCCAGCAATAATATTTGTTATTTTATCTGTCGTGCTAGTTGTAATAGCTGAAATAATTAGCCGTGCAGGGATTACTGTAGACTACTACGACGCTAGAGCTTCTGAACAGATTCAACTTGGAGCGGTTTCCTTATTAAATGCAGAGGGATTGAGATATGTTTTCAATTCTGCGACGAAGAACTTCACCGGATTTGCACCACTTGGAACAGTTTTGGTAGCTATGCTTGGAGTAGGAGTAGCTGAGTACACGGGATTATTCAACACAAGTTTGAGAAAGCTATTATCTGGAGTTCCAATGGGAATCGTAACACCTACAATTATATTTGCGGGAATTATGAGTAATATTGCATCTGACGCGGGATATGTTGTAGTAATTCCCCTAGGTGCATTGATATTCGCCAGCATGGGAAGACATCCAGTAGCAGGACTTGCTGCAGCTTTTGCAGGAGTATCAGGAGGATTCAGCGCGAACCTATTACTAGGAACGCTAGACCCATTACTTCAAGGTATTACCAATGAAGCTCTAAATGCTGCTGGTATAGTAGATGCGGCTATAGACCCAACTGCAAACTGGTATTTTATGATTGTATCTACATTTGTAATAGTAGCAGTAGGTACTTTGGTTACAAACAAAATTGTAATTCCTAACTTAGGACCTTATCACGGTGATTACGTTCACGAAGATGCACCTATTACAGAATTAGAAAATAGAGGTCTTAAAAATGCAGGTAGAGCATTATTAATTTTCATAATAATCATGTCTCTAGCTATGTTCTTACCGAATGCTCCACTTAAAGCACCAAATGCTGAGGGAGATTTAGTAATTACAGGCTTTATAAGTAATGGTTTGATATTTGCTATGTTCCTTGCATTCTTCATTCCAGGATATGCATATGGTAAAACTATAGGCGTAATAAAGGATTCAAATGACCTTGTTGCTACTATGACAAAATCTATGCAAAGTATGGGTTCTTATCTAGTTTTGGCATTCTTTGCATCTCAGTTTGTAGCTTATTTCTCTCACACTAACTTGGGAATTATTCTTTCAGTTAAAGGAGCGGAATTCTTAGAAGCTATAGGACTTACAGGAATACCACTAATTGGAGTATTTATACTACTTTGTGCGTTTATCAACTTGTTTATGGGTTCAGCATCTGCAAAATGGGCAATCATGGCTCCAATCTTTGTACCGATGATGTATCACATGGGAATCAGCCCAGCACTTACACAAGTTGCATACCGTATAGGTGACTCTACGACTAATATTATCAGTCCACTTATGAGTTACTTCGCTATGATAGTAGTATTTATGCAACGTTATGACAAAGAAAAAGGACTAGGAACATTAATTTCCACAATGGTTCCTTATTCTATGGCATTTTTAGTAAGCTGGACACTATTATTAATCCTTTGGATGTTCATAGGATTACCACTAGGACCAGGAGCAACATTATATATTTAAAACTAACTTCGCCGAAGGATTTCTTTCGGCGATGTACTTTATGTAGATTGAATCAAGTAAAATAGGTTAAAAATAGAATACTAAGAGTTACAAGGAGGATATATGGAAAAACAAGATAGAGTAATAGAAAGATTTTTGGAGTACGTTCAAATAGATAGCCCGACTACAGAAGAAAAAGATTTTAAAGACAGGCTAATGTCAGATTTAAAAGAGCTAGGCGTAGAAGTATATGAAGATGACGCAGGGGAAAAGGCAGGATCTAACTCGGGAAATCTAATCGCTAAACTAAAAGGCACAGGAGATAAAACCATTTTATTTAGCTCTCATATGGATACAGTTTCTCCAGGTAGAGGAATTAAACCAGAAATTCGAGACGGAATAATTTACTCAGACGGAACTACAGTTTTAGGTTCTGATGACAAAGCAGGAGTAGCGGCTATCGTAGAAATGCTTAATGTATTGATAGAAGAAGAAATTCCTCATCACAATATTGAAGTGGCATTTACCATCTACGAAGAAGGCGGACTATTCGGTTCGAAATACCTAGATTATTCTAAACTGAATGCAGACTTTGGAATAGTGGTAGATAGCGGATCAGCACCTGGATATACAGTTATAGCAGGACCTGCCCAAAACAAAATTAACGTAAAATTCAAAGGAAAAACTGCCCATGCAGGAGTAGCGCCAGAAGCAGGAATCTCAGCGATCCAAATCGCAGCAGAAGCAATTAGCAATATGAAATTACTTCGAATCGACGAAGAAACTACTGCAAATATCGGATTCATTGGTGGAGGCGGACCTACTAATATTGTAACAGACGAAGTAGAAATAAAAGCAGAAGCTAGAAGTTTGGATAACGATAAATTGAAAGCACAAACAGATCACATGGTACAATGTGTAAAAGATGCCCAAGCTAAATACGGCATAGAAGCAGAAATAGAAGTAGAAGAAGCATATAAAGCATTTTCAGTAACAGAAGATTTCTTACCTGTACAAGCAGTTAAAGCAGCTTGTGAAAAAGCAGGACTAGAATTCATAATGGGAAAAAGTGGCGGCGGATCAGATACAAACAACTTCAACCTAAATGGAATCCCATCCGTTAACATAGGAGTAGGCTACGAAAAAGTTCACACCACAGAAGAATATATCCCAATAAACGCAATTCACGAAGTGACAAAATTGCTTTTAGAAATTGCAAAAGCTTAGACAAAATTTTTAAAAAGATAACACATTAATACAAAGATTAAAATCGCATCGATTCATGATGCGATTTTAAATTGTGATTAAATAATAATTCACTCTAGGATATTGTTAATTCAACTACTTTTATTGTTAATATAAAATTTACATTTTAAAATATCATAAATATGTATTAAATATTTTTATTTATTTATTTATTAATTTAAATTAAAAATGCAAAATAAATAATTGAGATTAGAAAATATTTGCAGCGTTAAACAAATGGCAAAAAATCGCTATAAGATAATTATGTTTTATTAATAAAATGTTTTGGTATATTATTTTTATCGATGAAATCGTTTTTCTCGATACAATACGGTGTAAAGTTCATTGCGCCAAATATTAATTTGACCTTTAAAGGAGGAGAGTATGAACAATAAGAAAGTACGAGACAAAAATGAAGTAGGCGGATTTTTATTAACCGTAGAAAAAGTGGGAAATGCCTTACCTCATCCGGCTATGATTTTTGTAATTATGATTGTAATTTTAGCAATAAGTGCAGAAATCGTGTCGAGGGCGGGAATTACAGTTGATTATTATGATGCCAATAAAGCAGAACAAGTTCAACTTGGGGCAATATCGCTATTGAACCCAGAGGGAATTAGGTACATCTTCAATTCAGCCACTAAAAATTTCACTGGGTTTGCACCTTTAGGAACTGTTTTAGTAGCGATGTTAGGTGTAGGGGTATCAGAATACTCTGGATTATTCGATGTAGGTTTGAAGAAATTATTAGTAGGAGTGAGTCCTAGGTTGTTGACAGCTACTGTCATTTTTGCAGGGGTTATGAGTAATATTGCTTCAAATGCAGGATATGTTGTAGTAATTCCTCTGGGTGCTATGATTTTTGCAAGTGTTGGAAGGCATCCCGTTGCAGGTTTAGCAGCAGCTTTTGCAGGTGTTTCAGGAGGATTTAGCGCAAACTTAGCTTTAGGTACTACAGATACTTTACTCGCAGGTTTGACTAACGAAGCATTGACGGCTGCAAATTATGATTTGCAAATACAAGTAACATCAAACTATTTTTTTATGGCAGCATCAACTTTTTTATTAATGATTCTAGGCGTAATAGTGACAGAAAGAATAATTGAGCCAAATTTAGGACAATATTCTGGAGAATATGTTCACGAAGAAAGACCTATAACCGAAGCAGAAAATAGAGGATTAAGAAACGCTGGTATTTCACTTCTAATTTTCATTGTAGTTATGGGATATCTAATGTTTGCGCCAAATGCTGTGTTTAAGCAACCAAATGCAGAGGGGAAGTTAGTATTGAGTAATTTTTTAAGTAACGGCTTAATGTTTGCAATTTTGTTATTATTTTTGATTCCAGGGTTAGCATTTGGAAAAGCTGTTGGGACTATTAAAAACTCTAATGACTTAGTAGCTGCTATGACAAAAGCAATGCAAGGAATGGGTGGATATTTAGTTCTTTCATTTTTCGCAGCACAATTTGTTTCATATTTCAGTTATACAAATATTGGTATAATAATTTCTGTAAAAGGTGCTGAATTCTTAAAGAGTATTGGCATGACTGGTATCCCATTAATAGTTTTATTCATCTTACTAAGTGCGTTTATTAATTTATTTATGGGTTCTGCATCTGCGAAGTGGGCGATTATGGCTCCTATATTTGTACCGATGATGATGGGGCTGAACATTCATCCAGCACTTACTCAAGTCGCTTATAGAATAGGAGACTCTACCACTAATATAATCAGTCCATTGATGAGTTATTTCGCCATGATTGTAGTATTTATGCAAAAATATGACAAAGATCGAGGATTAGGTACTTTGATTTCTACTATGATGCCATATTCAATAGTATTTTTAATTGGATGGACCATATTTTTAATAATTTGGATGCTATTAGGATTTCCTTTGGGACCAGATTCTCCACTTTATATATAATCAATATGCGATCTATTAAAATTTAAAGAAGGTGTGTAATGGAAAAACAAGATAGAATTGTAGAAAGATTTTTAGAGTACGTTCAGATAGATAGCCCAACTAGAGAAGAAAAAGAATTTAAAGATAGGCTCAAATTAGATTTGGAAGAATTGGGGCTAGAAGTTTACGAAGATGATGCAGGGGAAAAAGTAGGATCTAATTCAGGAAATTTAATAGGAAAGTTAAAAGGAGACGGTAATCAAACAATTCTCTTCAGTGCTCATATGGATACGGTTTCTCCAGGTAGGGGAATTAAACCAGAAATCCGCGACGGAATAATTTATTCAGACGGAACTACGGTATTAGGCGCCGACGACAAGGCGGGAGTGGCATCCATAATTGAAATGCTAACGATATTAAAAGAAGAAAACATTTCCCATCACAATTTAGAAATTTCTTTTAATATTTATGAAGAAGGAGGATTATTCGGTTCTAAAAACTTAGATTATTCTATGTTTGAAGCAGATTTTGGAATTATTGTAGACAGTAGTTCAGCTCCTGGATATACGATTTTAGAAGCACCTGCCCAAAACAAAATTAACGTAAAATTTAAAGGAAAAACTGCCCACGCAGGAGTAGCGCCAGAAGCAGGAATTTCAGCAATCCAAATCGCAGCAGAAGCAATTAGCAATATGAAATTACTTCGAATCGACGAAGAAACTACTGCCAATATCGGATTCATAGGTGGAGGCGGACCTACTAATATCGTAACAGACGAAGTAGAAATAAAGGCAGAAGCTAGAAGTTTAGATAACGATAAATTAAAAGCACAAACAGATCACATGGTCCAATGTGTAAAAGATGCCCAAGCTAAATACGGCATAGAAGCAGAAATAGAAGTAGAAGAAGCATATAAAGCATTTAGAGTTACAGAAGACTCAATCCCAGCTCAAGCAGTTAAAGCTGCTTGTGAAAGAGCGGGGTTGGAATTTGTGCCAGGAAAAAGTGGCGGCGGCTCAGATGCCAATAATTTCAACCAAAATGGAATCCCATCCGTAAATATTGGGGTCGGTTATAAAAACGCGCACACCACAGAGGAGTTTATACCAATAAGTGCTCTTCATGATATGACAAAATTGCTTTTAGAAATTGCAAAAGCGTAGAGATACTACACGTGTTTGTGTGAAGAAATTTTAATTATTAGAAAGTCTGCGACTGGATTTGTTAATTTACACATCCAGATTGCAGACTTTTTTATTTATATGTGGAATTATTTTGCAAAATTCTAAAGTAAAGAAAACTATTTTGACTAAAAGCTAATTAAAACAAATTTATTAGAAAAATCTTAAGACTTTTGAAATCCAAGCGTAATACCTAAATGGTATATTAACACTATTGGGGAGGATATTATGCTTAGAAATTTAACGCCAATGAAAATTATAGCTATACTATTATTTCTACGAATTCCAGTTTTATTTATGGGAGTATTCGGAATTATTTCAGAAGACATCGCACTAGTGATGTTTTTAATCTTTACATATTTATTTACAGCAATGTTTATAGAAAAGTATTCAGGACAATTGACGGATTATTTCATCACGCCTACTTCAATAATAATATTTTTATTAGCGCCATTTTTTGGGATTTTAACTATGAATGATGATCCAACTGCATATATTAGAGCTATAATCGCCATTAGATTAGTGTATGTATTGTACAAAAAGAATTATTTCAAATCAACGAAGATAAATAAATCAGAATACAACCCATTAAATATTTTGCTTTTATTAATATTTATAGGGATTTTTATTCAACTCGAAAAATATATTGGACTATCTGATATTAGGCTGTCGGAATTAGAACCTAGAAGATTTGTATATGAATTTATGTTCCAAATATCTTTCGCAGTAGCATCAGAAGAACCACTATTTCGTGGCATGATGATGGGAGAAATGCTAAAAAGAAAATTCCGCCCAGCATTAGCAATTCTAATACAAGGCGGAATATTTTGG
>JAAZCH010000428.1 GCA_012513395.1 Tissierellia bacterium | reverse complement strand
TATGAGCTAATAACAAATCCTCAATTTTCAAAGGGTCTAAGCTAATCATTTTTTCATATACTTCATATGCATTTTGCACTTCTTTTATTTCATTGGGATTGCCTAAAATCCTTTTACCATCTATTATTGCAGTAACTTGATTTAATGAAAGTGTATTATTTTCTATTGCCAATGAAGAATGAATAGTCTTAAGTCTATTTTCTCGTCTTAAATTAATATTCTTTTTTTCTACATACGAAATTCTACCTACCAGCTCACCTATTTCTGCGACAAGGTTAGTTATTTTATTTGTATTATTAAATAGCGGTTCATATTTACTCATTTCTAATCCTTTTTGTTTTCTATATTACATTTAAGTATAACAAAAAAATTTGATATTTGAAAATATTTAGAATTAAAAAATCTGATACAAAATAATTTCTTTCATTTTGCATCAGATTTTTTTACGCTCCTAAATATGCCTTCTTAACTGACTCGTTATCCTTTAGTTCTTCTGCTGGGCCTTCTAGGGTTATCTTTCCCGTTTCTATTACATAGGCTCTGTCGGCTATGGATAGGGCCATTTCGGCATTTTGCTCAACTAAAAGTATAGTCATTCCTTCGTCGTTAAGTCTTTCTATTGTATTAAAAATTTCTTGAACGAATAGCGGTGACAATCCCATGGAGGGTTCGTCTAAGAGCAATAAATCAGGTTTGGACATAAGTGCTCGTCCTATTGCTAACATTTGTTGTTCTCCTCCTGAAAGAGTTCCAGCTCTTTGTTTTTTTCTCTCTTTCATTCTTGGAAACATCTTGTAGACTTTTTCAATGTCTGTTTTTTTGCTTTGAACAGATTCTCTTACTGCATACGCTCCTAATTCTAGATTATCTTCTACTGAAAGATTTGTAAATATTCTTCTGCCTTCAGGGACTTGTGCTATTCCCATCCAGTTTATTTTATGGGCTCTTTCTTTCGTGATAATCCTATCGTTATATGTGATGATGCCCTTTTTGGATCTAATTATACCTGAAATAGTTTGTAGTATCGTAGTTTTTCCTGCTCCGTTAGCTCCGATTAGTGTAACAATTTCACCTTGTTCTACTTTAAGGCTGGCGTTTTTAATGGCGTGAATATTTCCATAAAAAACGTCTAAGTCTTTTACTTGTAACATACTCATAATCTAGCCCTCCCTCTTCTTTCCTAAATAAGCTTCAATTACTTCTGGCTCATTTATTACTCCCGCAGGAAGTCCTTGGGCTATAGTCACTCCGTGGTTTAATACCAAAAGTCTTTCACAAATTCCAAGTACCAATGACATATCGTGTTCTATCAGAAGAATAGCTACATCGAATTCATCTCTAATAAATCTTATGGTGTCCATAAGTTCTGCAGTTTCAATGGGGTTCATTCCCGCTGCTGGTTCGTCTAATAACAAAACCTTTGGATTAGTAGACATAGCCCTAGCTATCTCTAGCTTTCGTTGTTGCCCGTAAGATAAACTGTCAGCTGGTGTATCGTAGTATTCGTCTAAGTCAAATATCTTTAGTATCTCCATGGATTCTTCGAATAGTTTATTTTCTTCTTTCCAAAACTTCGGAGCTCTTAATGCTCCTTCTAAAAATCCATATTTTTGTAGATAGTTGTGTGCTATCATAACATTTTGGATTACGGAAAGGGATTTAAAAAGTCTAATGTTTTGAAAAGTTCTAGCCAATCCCATTTGTACTAATTCATATGTCTTTACGTTTTTTATCATTTGGTTGGCAAAGGTGTAAGTTCCACTTGTAGCTTCATATACTCCTGTCAAAAGGTTAAATGCCGTGGTCTTGCCTGCACCATTAGGTCCTATTAATCCTACCAGTTCTTTGGGTCTAAGTTCCAAGGAAAATTCATTTAAAGCTTTAAGCCCTCCAAAGGTTATGGATAAATCTTTTGCAGATAATATGGGTTTTGTCATGACTTCACCTCTTCTTTGCGTCCAAAAAACTTTTTAGTAATATTTGTAAGGCTAAATTCTTTTCTGCCAAGTAATCCAGTAGGTCTAAATATCATCATCAATATTAGAACTAAGGAATATATTATCATTCTATAATCAGCAAATGATCTTAAAAACTCTGGTAAAATCGTAAGAACTATGGCAGAAATTATAGAACCTGTGAAAGATCCCATACCACCAAGAACTACCATTACCAAGAAGTTAATAGAATAGTTATAGTCAAATTGTTTTGGAACTATAATACCTATATTGTGTGCAAACATTCCTCCTGCTATTCCTGCGAAAACCGCAGAAATTATAAAGGCGAATGTTTTATAATAAGTAGTATTTATTCCAGATGCCTCACTGGCAATCTCGTCTTCACGAATGGCAAGAACCGCCCTACCATGCCTAGACGTCATGAGGGAATACATAAATGCAACGGATAATACCATTAGAAAATAAATAATATTAAAGTCTTGCATCCAAGGTATGCTCTTTAACCCTTGCGCTCCTCCAGTGAATTTAAAAAACTCAATCAATACTCTTATGATTTCACCAAAAGCCAGAGTTATAATCGCTAGATAATCTCCCTTTAGTCTTAAGGCTGGTATGCCGATTAAAAATCCGATTATCCCTGCCAAAATTCCACCTATGATAAGGCCTACAAAATAGCCTGGCAATCCTGGCAATATACCTGATTTAGTAAACAGCGCTGCTGCATATGCTCCTATGGACATAAATCCAGCGTGTCCCAAGTTTATCTGTCCAAGACATCCAACAGTTATATTCAGACTTGTGGCTAAAATAATATTAATACACAAGAAATTTAAAACTGAACTTTGGTATCTATTTATAATCCCAAAGTTTAACATTAATCTTAATACTATAAATAATGCAACGACTAAGATTACTGTAGAGACATAATTTACTTTTTTAATCTTATTCATTACACTTTCTCCTTAATGTCTTTTCCTAGCAATCCATTTGGCATTACTAAAAGAACCAATATCAATATCAAAAATACAAAAGCATCTGCTAGTTGCGAAGAAATATATGCTTTCGTTAGCGCTTCCACGATACCAAGTATCAATCCGCCTAAAACTGCTCCAGGAATACTTCCAATTCCTCCAAGTACAGCTGCGATAAAAGCTTTTATACCTGGCATAGCTCCCATAAGTGGTCCTACTTGTGGATATGCACCTACGTATAGTACGGATCCTATCCCAGCAAGAGCACTACCTATTGCAAAAGTCATGGTAATTACTGAGTCTACATTTATGCCCACTAACTTCGATGCCACATAGTCTTCACTTGTTGCAGTTATAGCTTTTCCAAATTTGGATTTTGTTATAAATAATTGCAAAATAATTGTAAGTATCAATGTAACAAATATAGTAATTAAAATACTCACGTTAAAGTTTAATCCCATTATTGAAACTGGTTGTGAACTAAATATTCTTGGAAAAGGCAAGCTACTTGCACCAATAAATTTCATAGCTGAGTTTTGTAAAAATAAACTCACACCTATGGCAGTTATTAAATTTGAAATTCTAGGTGAATTTCTCAAAGGCGCATAGGCCAATTTCTCTATTGAGACGCCAAAAATTACACATATCAAAACCGCAGCCATAACCGACATCCAAAGTGGCACGCCTAAAGCAGTAACTATAGGTATGGAATAAAGGGCAGTGTAAGCTCCCACCATTATAATATCTCCATGGGCGAAGTTTATAAGTTTAGCAGTCCCATAAACCATCGTATAGCCTAGGGAAATAAGAGCATATATACTTCCTATTTGTAATCCATTAATAATTTGTAAGAAAAATTCTCTCATATCATTTCCTTAATAAGAAGGTCATCTATATAGATGACCTTTCGTTTTTTGTTATTGTGGTGTAACCACAGAATCCAATTTGTATACGCCTTCAGTTACTTCTATAACACTTACAGCCTTTATAGGATTATTGTTATCATCAAATTTTATACTTCCTGTAATACCGCTATAATCGATATTCTTCATAGCATCTATAATAGCTTGGCTATCTGTTGAGCCTGCTTCTTCAATAGCTTGTTTAACCATGTAAGCAGCGTCATATCCTAATGCTGCAAAAGATGCTGGGTTTTCTCCATACAGTTCGCTGTAGTTTTTGATGAAAGCTTGAATATTTTCATCTGGGTCATCTAAACTGTAGTGATTTGTAAATAGAGATCCTTCTACTGATTCCAATGCTTCAGCTTTTAAAGCGTCATCAGATAATCCAGTAGTTAACTGCTCTATAACTCCATCCCATCCGTCTGGTCCTACAAATGTTCCAGTAAGTCCAACTTCCCTAGCTTGTGGTGCTATCAAAGCGATAACTTGGTAATAGTCTGGAATTAATATAACGTCAGGGTTTCCTGCAGCAATTGTAGTCAATTGTACTCTGAAGTCCTTGTCGTCATTACCGTAAGATTCATCTCCTACTATTGTAATTCCTTGAGCTGCAGCTTCTGCTACAAAAGCATCTTTAACACCTTGTGAATAGTCACTAGAGTTGTTAGAAAGTACTGCTGCTGTGCTAGCTCCTAGAGTTTCTTTAGCGTATTGTGCTAAGATTTCTCCTTGGAATGGGTCTGTGAAACAAACTCTAAATACTGAAGGTCTACCTTCTGTAATATCTAGTTGTGTTCCTGTTGGTGTAATTAAAAGCATATTGTCTCTATTAGCAAGTTCTGCAACCGCTAGTGTAGGTCCACTTGTTATTGAACCAATAATAGCAGCGGCTCCTGATTCAGCAATCTTGTTATAAACATTTACTGCTTCTTGAGTGTCACCTTTCTCGTCTTCAATTACAAGTCTTACTTGCTTACCTAATATACCACCGTTAGCATTGATTTCGTCAATTGCTTGTTTTGTTCCATTGGTTGATGCGATACCGTAAATAGCAACGTTACCTGTTAGTGGTCCCATTACTCCTATTACGATTTCATCAGAATCTTCGTTAGCAGCAGGTGCTTTAGTAGTTCCCCCACCACCACATGCAGTTAATACTAATACAAGTACTAGCATTAAAATCATAAATCTTTTGTTTTTCATGTGTCCTCCCTTATTCCTTTAAATGATTAACCTATTTTACCACAGTTCTTAGGGTTTTGGTATACCTTAATGAGAAAATTGTTGTTTTACTGTAAATTTGTTAATTTATTTTTTATGTCTTAAAAGTAAAACTGCCCATGGATTAAAAACCCCTGGGCAGTTTAGTTTTTATCATGTTAATACACTTAAAAATCTTTCGTTCAATTCTTTTGTATAATAGAATATACCTTCTCCGGCTTTGTCTGCTGTCCATTCTCTTAATGGTACGTCTGGGAAGTATTCGTATCCTCCAGCGTATGTTTCAAGTCTATTTCCTGATGGGTCGAAGAAATAGACTGTCTGTCCTCTAGTGATACCATGTCTCATAGGACCTGCGTCGATTTTAATGTCATAACGCGCCATTATATCTGCCGCTCTACCGATATCATTCCAGCATCCTAGTTTAAATGATGCGTGGTGAAGTTTTCCTGGTTCTGGATAATTTAGAAGAGCTACGTCATGTCCTCTAGTATTTCCACTTATCCATGTACATATATATTCTTTCTTGTCTTCTGTGTAAAGAACTTCGGTAACTGCCATACCCAACACATCCACAAACCAGTTTACACATTCTCCTTGGTTAGGTCCTGCTAGTAATGCATGATCGAATAATGTAGCAGCCATTCCTCTAGGTTCTTCGTCCCAGATTTTTGGGTTTAGAATCATTGGATGCTGTTTTGATAATTC
>JAAZCH010000058.1 GCA_012513395.1 Tissierellia bacterium | reverse complement strand
TTTAAATGATCCTGCAGTTATAGAAGCTGCTAAATTTATGCAAGAATTATATGAAGATGGATTAATGAAAGTTCCTGCTGGAGAACAAGCTAATGAAACAAAAAAACAAGACTTTGCTAATTCTAAAGCTGCCATGATGTACACTTCAACGGCGGACTTAAGTTACTTTTTACCTCTAGCAGAAGAAAATGGTTTTGAATTAGATGTTTCTTTTATTCCTAAAAATAAAGAGTATGCTGTGCCTACTGGTGGATGCAATATAGTTATGACTAATGGTTTATCTGAAGAAAAACAAAAAGCTGCTTGGACTTTTATGAAATGGATGACTGATACTGAACAGACTGCTTATGCAAGTGAATACACTGGATATCTTCCAGCTAGATATTCTGCTTTAGAAACGGATAGGCTTACTAATTTGTATAAAGAAACTCCGCAATTCAAAGTTGCAGTTGATCAATTAGACTATGCTGTAATTCGACCAATAGCTGATGGTTGGCCTGAAGTGAATAAGTTATTATCCGAGCAATTGACTTTGGTTGTTACTGAAGGAAAAGACGCGACTGAAGCTATGAATGAATTACAAAAAACTGCTGAGACTCTAATAAAATAAGAGTTTAGAAAAGGGAGAAATTATGGCAAATATAGTTTTAAAAAATGTTTTTAAAAAATTCGACAATGATTATGCTGTAAAAGATATGAATCTTCTTATAAAGGACGGATCTTTTACAGTCCTCCTAGGTCCTTCGGGTTGTGGCAAATCCACAACCTTGAGGATGATTGCTGGACTAGAAAAGCAGACGAGTGGAAATATTTACATTGGTGATAGATTAGTAAATGATGTAGAGCCCGGTAAACGAGGAGTGGCAATGGTATTTCAAAATTATGCCCTCTATCCAACTATGACTGTAAGAGAGAATATAGAATTTGGATTAGAAAATAATAAAATTCCAAAGGAAGAAAGGAATCGTCTTATAGAAGACATAACTAAAACTGTGTCTTTAAATGAATATTTAGACAGAAAACCTAGTCAGCTATCAGGTGGACAAAGACAAAGGGTAGCTTTAGCGAGGGCTATGGTGAAAAAACCTGATGTATTTATTTTAGATGAACCTCTTTCTAACTTGGATGCAAAACTTAGAGTACAAATGCGAGTGGAATTGAAAAAACTTCATGAGGAGTTAAAAACTACTTTTATTTATGTAACCCATGATCAAGTTGAGGCTATGAGTATGGGAACTGAAATAGTCATTTTAAATAAAGGTGAAATAATGCAAGTAGATAATCCTAGAGAAGTTTATAACAATCCTAAAAATTTATTTACTGCCCAATTTATAGGCTCACCTCCTATGAATATACAAAATATAGAAAATATAAAAAGTCATTTTAAATCTTTAGATCCAAAAGTGCATTACGTTGGTTTTCGACCAGAAGATGGACAGTTGCGTTTAGTAAAACCACAAGATAGTAAAAATATTATTCTAAAATCTCATATTCAAACTGTTGAGGTTTTAGGTTCTGAAACTGTTTACACTGTATCCAACGAGTTTGGAGATGTTCAAATAAAATCTTTTGAAAAAAATACAATTGGAGGAAAAGATGCCTATTTAGAAATTCCAAGAAGAAGTCTTAAGTACTTTGATGAAAATGGAGATTTAATAATTCCGATAAATACTCCCTTGGAACTATTTGGAAATGATGAAGAGTATATAAATGATGAGGTTATTAATGGATAAAAATAAGGTGACTCCATATGTTATGATCTTGCCTGCTATGATTATATTTTTTCTGTTTTTCATTATTCCCATAGGATACATGATATATTTATCATTTCATGATTGGAATTTTGTTACACCAGATATGAATTTTATTGGTCTTACCAATTACACCACCTTGGCTAATGATGGAAGGTTTCAACAAGTATTATCTAATACTGTGGCGTACACATTAGGCACTGTAGGTTTAACTATTATTATTGCTTTATTTATTGCTCTTTGGCTAAATAAAAAAGGACTAATATATTCTTTTGCTCAAAGTAGTATATTCTCTCCACATATTATATCTTTAGTTTCTGTATCTATGTTATGGATGTGGATAATGGATGACAGTTATGGTCTACTTAATCAGATATTAAATGGACTTGGTATGGATTCTGTGAATTGGCTTACGGACTCTAAAATGGTAATTATATCTTTAATTATTGTTTCCGTCTGGAAATCCGTGGGATATTATACTCTAATTTTTATAGCAGGTTTACAGAGTATTCCAGAAGATATCTATGAAGCTGCTGCTTTGGACAACACTTCAAAACTAAGAAAATTATTTAAGATTACTATTCCTATGTTATCTCCTACGATATTTTTTGTTGGAATAACAAGTATAATTTCTAGCTTTAAGGTATTTGAAACTATTAATATTATGACACAGGGAGGACCAGCTAATGCTTCAAATACTCTAGTCTATTATATTTATGAATACGGATTTAAGTTTTTTAGAATAGGTCATGCTTCTGCTGCTGGAGTAATATTATTAATTGTAATTTCGATATTTACATTTATATACTTTAGATTGATGTCTAAACGTGTTTTTTATCAATAGGAGGGAAATATGACTGTAAAAGTTGACGAAATAAAAAATGAAACCCAAAGAATTGAAGTTCCAATTAAAAAAATATTAAATAATATATTTGTTCTATTAATAGCAGGAGTATTCCTCGTTCCCTTTGTATGGATGTTTCTTACATCTTTTAAAAGTTTATCAGAGACTTTAGCAATACCACCAACAATTTTGCCTAAAACTTGGCATTTTGAAAATTTTATTAAAGCTTGGAATTCGGGTCCTTTTCTAAAGTATACTATGAGTTCTGTTATAGTAACATTATCTGTTGTAGCATTACAGATGCTAACTATAATTCCTGCAGCTTATGCTTTTGCTAGATATAAGTTTTTTGGTAAGAATTTACTTTTCTCATTGACTTTAATTACCATGATGATTCCAGCTCAACTAATATTTTTGCCTGTGTTTTTAATGATGTCTAAATGGAATTTATTAAACACATATTGGTCTTTGATTTTACCTTTTGCAAGTTCTGCTTTTGGAATATTTTTGTTAAGACAAAGATTTATGCAAGTTCCAGAAGAGATTTTAGAAGCTGCTATATTAGACAACGCATCAGATTTGAAAATTTTATACAAGATTATGGTTCCTCAAGCGAAGGGAACATTGGTAACTATTGGTCTTTTTACATTTATTAGTATTTGGAACGACTATTTTTGGCCATTGGTTATGACGACTAAAGATACAGTAAGAACATTGCCACTGGGTGTTAGTATGCTAAGATCTACTATGGATGGAATTAGTTGGAATATCTTGATGGCAGGAAATATCATTTTAGTATTACCAATTGTCATAGTATTTATTTTTGCTCAAAAGAAGATTATTGAAGCTTTCACTTATACTGGAATAAAATAAAAAGGAGATTACAATGAATCCATTATTTATAATTTCACTGGATGCTTTGGGGTATTCAGATGAAGATGTATATAAAAATTTACCATTTTTTAAAAAATGTATTAACCAAGGAACTTGGATTAGAAGATTTAAATCGATTTATCCAACATTGACTTATCCAATTCATTCTACAGTTGTTTCTGGTAGATATCCAATATCCCATGGAATTGATAATAATTTAAAACTAGAGCCTGAAAAACAAAAAATGGATTGGTATTGGGACGAAGTAGAACTAAAGGGGGATTCAATTTTTCGTGCAGCAAAGAGAAAAAATTTAAAGGTTGCTGCTTTTAGATGGCCTGCAACTGGATTTGGAGATATATCTTTTAATTTACCTGAAGCATGGTCTTTTGATGGGGAGTATTTAAAAGATCATCTTATGAGAAAGGGTAGTTCTGATTTTATACTGGAATTGGAAGAAAAATTTGGTGAATTTACTGCGGAATCAACTCAGGATGAAAAGGACGAATACATTTCAAAAGCTGCAGCATATACTTTTGAAAAATATCAACCAGATATTACTTTCATGCATTTAGTGGATGTAGACCATATAAAACATAGATATGGCGCTAAACATTTTGGAATAAACAGAGGGATTGAAAGACTAGATAAGAGATTAGATGAATTGTTTGAAAATATATCTAAAATACGCCCCTTAGATGAAATAAATATTATGTTTATGAGCGACCACAGTCAAATTGACACATCAGTAGGAATAAGACTTAATAAAATGCTAGAAGAAATGAATTTACTTATTCCAAATCCTGATGGAACTACTAATGACTATGAAGCATATTTTTTAACTTGTGGAGGATCTGCTGCCCTATATTTAAAAAATCCTGACGATAAAGAGTTAATTGAGAAAATTGAAAATAGAATTTTGGAATTAGAAATAGAAGGGATAGATAGGATTTTTTCTGAACAAGAAATTAAAAATATGGGCGCTAGTAGTAGAGCAGTATTGTGGGTAGAAGCTAAGGAAGGGTTTGCTTTTGAAGCTACTGCAATTGGGGAAATTATATCTGAAGAAAATGTAGTTAACGTTGCGGGTAATCACGGATTTTTACCGGAAAAAGAAGGAAATTTAGCTATGGGTATTTTTGTGGGGCCAGCTTTTCATAAGGGTAAGATTATTGAAATGGAAGAATTAATAAGATTTGCACCAACTGTGGATAAAATATTAAACTTAGGAATTGAAGATATGGTGGAAAGGGAAATTGAAGAAGCCCTAGTTTAAATTATATAAGGCTAAAAATTTATTGACAAATAATTAAATAAGTGGTATAAATTAACTTATAGTGAAATTGATGAGTAGAAAGTAGTAGCTTATTAAAGATATTTATAGAGAGTCTGAGGTGGTGGAATCAGATAATATTTCTTAAGTGAATGGGTCTATGAATGCGAGGCGAATTACAGTAGCCGAGACGGGTATCTCCCGTTACAGAGATGAAGATATGTTAGTATCTGATTGAGTGTGTTTAATTTTATTAAATGCAAAAGATAGGATGGCACCGTAATACCATTTGCTCCTTGTTTTTGGGGCAAGTGGTTTTTTTATTTTTAATTTTAGGGAGAGTAAGATGAAAATATTAATGGGAAATGAGGCTATGGCACTAGGTGCTATAGATGCTGGAGTAGAAGTAGTGACAGGATATCCTGGGACACCTTCTAGCGAAGTGTTGGAGTATGTAGCTAGTAATAATGAAAGTAAAGAAATTTACGTCGAGTGGTCTGTAAATGAAAAAGTCGCAATAGAAGTGGCGGCTGGTGCGTCTTTTGGTGGAATGCGTGCACTTGTTACTATGAAACAGGTGGGACTAAATGCTGCATCAGATGCTGTAATGAACTTAGCATATATAGGCGTAGGAGCAGGAGTAGTAATTCTTGTAGCAGATGATCCAGGACCTATTTCATCCCAAACGGAACAGGATACTAGAGTATTTGGAAGCTTTTCTAAAATTCCAGTTTTAGATCCCAGTAGCCCCTCAGAAGGATATGAATTTATGGTAAAAGCTTTTGAACTTTCAGAAAAATACAATACTCCTGTAATAATAAGGCCTACCACTAGAGTTTGTCATAGCGTGGAATCTTTTTCTCCAAGTTTGAAATTGGAAAAGAAGATAACTGAAAAATTTAAAAAAGACCCAAAGTGGGTTATATTTCCAGCTTTATCTTATGAGAATCATTTAAAAATCGAAGAAAGAAATCCTAAAATGGGAAGGGAATTTTCTAAGATGAAAGAAAACTTGCTACATGGATCTGGTAAATTAGGCATTATTACCCAAGGGGTTAGCTATGAATATGTTCAAGAAATATTAAGTGAAATAGATTTTTTTGATTACAAGTTATTAAAAGTATCTACTCCATATCCTTTTCCAGAAGATTTAGCATTAAATTATTTGGAAGGAATGGAAAGGGTTTTGATAATTGAGGAACTGTCCAGTTATTTAGAAGATGAAATTCTCAAAGTCATTGGAAGGCACAAATTGAATATAGATATATTGGGAAAGCATACAAGAACTACACCAATAGCAGGAGAAAATTCTGTGGAAAATTTAAAGCCAATAGTTTTTAATTTCTTGGGAATTGATAATTTAAAAGATAAAAATAGTAAAAACTATCTAGATTTAATACCGAATCGCCCTCCTACACTTTGTGCTGGATGTCCTCATAGGGGAGCTTTTTACGCAGTTAAAGAAGCCATGAAAAAAAGACGTTCTGTTTTCACAGGGGACATTGGTTGTTATACTTTGGGAAATGCACCACCATTAGAGATGGTGGACACCTGTCTTTGCATGGGAGCTGGAATTACCATGGCCCAAGGGATTAAACGTAGTGAAGAAAAGATAGTCAATTTTTCTTTTATCGGTGACTCTACATTTTTCCATTCGGGAATTACTGGAGTTGTAAATGCAATTTACAATAAGACAGATTTAATCGTGGTAATTTTAGATAATGGAACTACTGCTATGACAGGAAAACAGCCTAGTCCTAGTACCGGAGAAACTATGATGGGAGAAAAACATAAAAAAATCTCCATACCAGAAGTTCTAAAAGCCTTAGGTGTAGACGAAGTGGTGAGATTAGATCCTTTTGAAACAGAAATAGTGATTAAAGAATCCCAAAGACTAGCAGATTTAAAAGGAGTTAGGGCAATTGTGTTTGAGTCACCTTGTATTAAACTGTTTAAGCCTGATACAAAGTACACTGTGAAAAATAATTGCATAAATTGCAAAAGGTGCGTAAAGAAATTAGGTTGGCCTGCTTTGATTAAAGGTGATGGAAAAATTGATATAGATTACAATCTCTGTTACGGCTGTGGAATATGTGAACCGATTTGTCCAACTGGGGCAATAGTGGAGGTTAAGTGATGAAAAATATTTTATTTACAGGAGTGGGAGGACAAGGGGTAGTTTTACTTTCAAAACTACTTGCCACTGGATATGTTA
>JAAZCH010000057.1 GCA_012513395.1 Tissierellia bacterium | reverse complement strand
TGTAGAAGAATTAGAATTGATGTCAAAACTAGATGTAGCCAATGAAATTTTAGACAGAGTAAAAGAATTGTTCTAGATACAAAAATAAGGTGCCAGTGAAAGGAACTGATACCTTATTTTTTGTTCTCAAATTTTTAAAAATATTTATTTAAATTCTTTTCTTTTTCTTTCGAGGATATATAATCCTGCCAAACTAAATATCGCTAAAATCCCATATATTCCAATTCCACAATCGAATGTCCTAGGAGCTTCTCCTGGTCTCAATGGTGTTTTAAGAACCATTGGAGTTTTTGAGGCTTCTTCAGGAACTATTGGTGTTGATGGTGTAAGGGGAATTTCTGGAATCGTTGGGGACTTTGGAGTTTCCTTTGGTGCTTCAGAAACTTCTGGAGAAGTTACTGGCGGTTCCTCAATTTCATAGGGATATTCAGGAATTTCAGGTTCTTCAGGAGGATTTTCTTTTATATTTGTAAAGTTTACAAATGTTTCAGATGTTCCTATTTCACCTATTGCATTTTCTGCAATAACCCTATAACCTTCTGTAGTCAATTCTTCTATTACGTATTTTGTTGTATAAGGGATTTGTTTTATTCTTATACTTGCACCATTTCGTAGATTGAAAATTTCACTACTAATTATCTTTCCTTCTGCAATGATTGCAGACAATTTTGTAATTACATAATCGAATGTTTCTTCTAATGATACGTCATTTCTGTCTGTTAAAGTCAGTTTGAAATCAAATACTTCTTCATCACTTCCACCTATTACTGTTTTAGTAATTACCAAATCTCCATATTTTACTGGTGCATTTGGCTTATCAGGTTTATTTGTTATGACTATTTCATAATATGATTTAGTGTACTTTATAGTTTCATTAACGTCTTCTAAAAAAGTTTCTTTCTCTTCTGTCTTTACTAATACAAACTCACCGATTTCTACATTGTAGTTTCTTTTTGAGACTTCTTCAAATGTAAGTAAATTTTCTATTGCTATATCTCGTACTGTTGCTGGTAATTCAGTCAAATTGAATTTATATTCATTTTCTTTATTTAATGTGACGATTTGAATTACCTTTCCTTCTACTAATACTTTGATTTCAATTTCTTCTGGAGTTAGTGTCCTGTCCCAAGATTTTATAATCTCTATCTCTTTTTCTGGCGGTCTGCCAAATATAACTGTAGCATTAGAGCCAACGCCTCCACCTTTTAGTGCAGTATTATTCATTATAAATAATTTTGACAAGCTTTGTGCCAATTCTTTGCTATCTTCATGTGGGATTATAGCTTTTAAGCTAACAGATTCTTGGAATCCTTTTAGGAATTCCCTAATTATTGGATCACTGGCATCATATCTATTTCCAAATTCATCATAATACCAAAGGATTTCTCCTCCACCTAATAACCTTTCTGGAAGATAAACTTTGTAATCCAGATGTCTTTGATCATTATGGAAATCATCACCTGCAGCAGTAGCAGAATTATCAAATATGGCTGCACCGTTTTCTGCATAAAATATTGCATCACCAGTTGGGCAAAACCATACTCCGCCACCTGTTCCGTTTAAAGATTCGATTTTAATCCAATTTCCATTTTCATCTTTTTCTAAAAATATTTCTTTACTGCCAAGTTGGCCACCAAATTCATGGGTAGCGTTATTATTGGTTATTAAAGCATTTTCTATTCTTAAAACATAAGGAACTGTTGTTACATAAACACCTCCACCATGTCTTAAAGATGTATTTCCATTAATCTCTCCACCTAATAGTATTACATTGTTAGAAGATACGTTAATTCCTCCACCAGTGGTGTAAGAGAAATTGTCATTAACTTTTCCACTTAACATAGTTAAGGCTGCTGGATATAATTCTTGCCAAATTTCAAAGGGTGTTTTGGCCGTCGTTTTTTTATCTTGTGTTCCATCTACATAAGTATCAATGGTTAAGATACCGCCACCACCGTAACCAGTGTTATTAGAAATTTCTCCACCATCTAGAATCATATCTCCTGATCCAAAAACTACAATTCCACCAGCAGCACCTAGACCGATATTTTCTTTAATTATTCCACCATTCATTTCCATAGTTGCCAGTTTTAAAATTTTTAAATCATTAGGATTTGTAACATTTCTTTCATAAGCATAGATGTTATTTTCTCCAACATGGACGCCACCTGCATATCCAGCATTATTAGAAATTTCTCCACCAGTCATAATGAAATTTCCGCCATCTCTGACTAAGACTGCACCAACACCGTGTTGATAAGTCCACATTCCCTTAATTCCTGAATTAGGCGAGCCTGTATCAAACCAACTGACTTTGTTATTTGTAATGGTTCCCCCCTTCATTACTAATTCAGCATCATCTTTTATGTGGAAACCTCCAGATGAATAAGCATTTCCTCCACCAGTTCCTCTATAATCTGTATTAGTGATTAATCCAGAGTTAAATTCTGTATAAGATTGTGCACCTGTACCTACTATAGGTGCAATAAACATAGAGCTATCACTCCTGTCATTTGTAAAGGTAGCGCCATTAATATATAATTTTCCTTCATTATGAATAAATCTTCCTGTACTATTAGTTGATGCTACAACTTTATTTTCCCCATCAAATATCAATCCATCCTCTATACTATTTAGTGTTAGAGTGCTACCTGCTTTAATGTTAAAGAAAGATTGTGTAAATCCAGCTGATCTTTTAAAGAATGAACTAGCGGTATTTGAATTCAAAGTTATGTCTTTTTCATTATCCAATATTAAGGTTTCGTTAAAGAAATAATCTCCTGCTTCCAAATCCATTTCAGACTTTTCATTTGGATTTGATTCTTCGATAAATTTTTTTAACTTTTCAAACAATGTCAGCTCTTGTTGGATTTCAAATAATTGAGCTTCAATCACATTTTCTTGGGTTATAGTACCTTCAACATCTGCATATGAATCATTTAAATCAGCTTCAACCTCTAACTCTGTTTCTAATTTAGAATCCAAATTTTCGAAGATATCCATAGGTTCTTCCACTGGAATTATCTCTTCTCCAATATTTTCTATTAAAGATGATTCTTGAATTTCTTCTAGATCCTCTGGCAAAATTTCTAAATTCTCATCAATCAATTCCTCTTTCAGTAACTCACCTGAAGGTTCCCCCTCAATTATAGTCTCATCTTTTAAAGTAGAATCCATTTCAGTGCTCGCCTCGTCAATAACATCTGTTAAATCAACATTTGGAATTTCCTCTTTTTCTGGTGCAGTATTTTCTTCTGCCATTGGAGTTTCAGATATTACTTCAACCATTGCTTCTTCAGATAATTCTGGCGAAGGATCAAATTCAGTTTCGACAATTATTTCCTCCAATAACTCCCCTTCAGCATGAACAGGCATAGAAATGAACATAATTAAAGCTAGTACTATGACTAATATCTTAATATTTTTCATTTGTTTCACCTCCTTTTGTTAGAATTAATAACCACAATATACATGGATTATTAAATAAATCATACCATAATTTAATAGTATTACAATATTTAATTTAATTAAATTGTGTATTTAAAAATTATAATAAATGATATCATTTTAAAACTTATATTTTTCAAAATAAAAAACGGCTCGATGAGCCATTTTTTTTAAATTTAATTTTTATTTCTTTCATATATAATTCTTAAACCTTCTAGTGTCAGCATTTGATCCATTTTTTGGATGTACTTACTTTCACTGCTGATAACCTTCGAAAATCCTCCAGTTGCCACTATGGTTATTTCACTTATTTCCAATTCTAATTCTTCTGCGATTTTCTCTATTATGTGGTCTATTAATCCCACATATCCGTGGACTAGGCCTGATTGTATAGAGTTAACTGTATTTTTCCCAATTACTTTTTCTGGTTTTGTTATTTCTACTTTTGGCAATTTGGATGCTCTTAAAAAAAGCGCATCTGCTGAAATTTTTATACCTGGAGTTATAACTCCCCCTAAATAATCGCCTTTTTCATTTATCACGTCGAAGGTAATGGCAGTTCCTAAATCTACTACTATCAAAGGTCCACCGTATTTATTGTATGCGGCTACACCATTGACGATTCTATCTGCCCCTACTTCTTTGGGATTGTCATAGAGGATATTCATTCCAGTTTTTACACCTGGTCCTATTACTATGGGGTCAATTTTAAAATACTTGATACAAACTTCTGGCAAAATATCCATAACTGTTGGAACTACAGAAGAAATAATTATATCTGAAATATCTTCTATCTCTAGTTTCGTGTTATTTAGTATCTGCATTAGCATCAAGCCATATTCGTCAGTGGTTTTATCCTTGTCAGTGGAGATTCTCCAATCGTATATTAATTCTTCGTCTTTATAAATCCCCAAAACTATATTGGTATTTCCTATGTCAATTACTAAAAGCATCTAACTCACCATTTTTATTTATATTTTCTCATAACGGCATTTACAACACTGGTAACTAATATAGTTGCCAAAATTGATTCCGGTATGCCGTTTACGATTCCTATTCCAAATATTATCTTTCTCGTAGTCTCTATATTTTGTCCAATAGCTGCTACAAAACGCTCACCATACAAAAAGTAAATCAAAGACAATACTCCCAATGTATTAATCATCGTTCCTATTATCGCTGCCATCATTATTTCTAAAGATTCAAAATTGTATTTCTTTTTTGCTAAATAAATTATTCCTATAGTCAAAACCAATAATATTATGTTGATTCCTATATTTATCCAATTTTTCTCGATAATATTATTGTATATTCCATATAAGAGATAGGCTGAAATTCCACTCACAAGGGCAAATAAAATCCATTTAAAATTTTTTGCTCCAAGTTTTTTTACACCTTCATATGCATAATATGATCCCATACCAATCATTATTCTTGGGAAGATAGATACTATGGGATTCAAAAACACAAATGATACAGGCGTGGGATTTGTAATGGCGTTAAAAAAACTAAATCCACCAAAAATTAAACCCACAAATCCACCAACCATAGGTCCGTATAGAATCGCTCCTATTATTACGGGTATGTGTAAAATCGTAGCCCTAGTAGGTCCTATGGGAATAAATCCCAAAGGCGTCATCCCGAGGACTGCAGTTACTGCACCCAATAGTCCTATAATGGCGATGTTTCTTGCATTCAAAGTATTACTTCTTATTGTATTATTCATTTTTTCCTCCGATCCAGTTCTTAAAAGATACCAGTCATTTTTAGCAATAGCTGACTTTTGTTTCCCTTTCGTATTGTTCATAATAGATACAATCGAAAATCATTTATATTATATCACTATATGATTTAAAATTCTCAAAACTTTTTGCAGATTTTACTGCATTTACAATCGCTCTCATCATAACTTCTATTCCTAAAATTCCCACCAAATTAATATCAGCTTTTACTTTGTTAGTTCCCAGGGCGAATATCGTATCTCCATCCATGGTAGTATGAACTGGATTTATACATCTTGCAAAAGCGTTATGTCCCATCTCGGCGATTTTATTTCCTTCAGATTTTGTTAAGATGGCATTGGTAGCGATTACTCCTATAGTTGTATTGGTTCCACTTGAATTTCTTAAGTGTCCTGCCTTAATAATTTCTATAGTATCTAGAAAGGATTTGTTTTCATAATCATAAACTCCTGCAATTTTTGAGTTGTCTCTAAAATCGAAGATGTCTCCCACTGCATTGACTGAGACCATCGCTCCAACTACTAAATCTCCAACGGAAACACTTGCTGAACCTAATCCTGACTTCATTGAAAATCCTGGCCCCATAGCCTTCCCTACGGTAGCGCCTGTACCTGCTCCCACATTGCCTTGGCGATTTTCTATTTTCGATGCAGATTTGGCAGCTTCGTATCCCATTTGAAAATCTGGACGTACAGATTTATCTCCTATCCACAAGTCAAATATCACCGCTGAGGAAACTATAGGAACTTTGGCTATTCCTACATCAAATCCAATTCCTTCTTCTTCTAGATATTTCATAACTCCACTTGATGCATCTAGTCCAAAGGCAGATCCTCCTGATAAGACGATGGCGTGGATTTTATCCACTGTCTTTCGCTCTTGAAACAAATCCGTTTCTCTAGTTCCAGGGGCTGAGCCTCTAACATCTACTCCTCCTGTTGCGCCTTCTTCTGCTATTATGACTGAGCAACCCGTCATGGCTTTTAAGTTTTCTTTATGTCCTACTTTTATTCCGTCCACATCTGTTATATATCCTGAAAACATTGATATCACCTCTATTTTATATTTATAGCCAAATATTCTTTACACAAAACTATTTCACATTTTCTATATCATACTAGTTATTTATATAATTAGTTGATATAATAAATTAAATACTATTTGGGGGAATTTTAAATGATGAGTTCTAGTAGACGAGAAGTTTATAATCTTTTTTGGTATAAATTTTTTGTCATCTGCGGGGGATTTTTTATAGCTGCTGGTTTATTTTTTAATAGCCCTGCACAAATTTACCAAGGTTTTCTTAGGATTTTAACTAGCTCTGGAGTTCTACTTACAGATTACATGGAAGTAGGAAACATTGGAGCTGCACTTTTTAATACTGGATTGATGATATTTTTGGCCATTTGGATGCTATATTCTTCTAGAACTGATGTCTCTGGAGTAGTAATAGCAGCTTTGTTGAATCTAGCAGGTTTCTCCATGATGGGAAAGAATCCTTACAATTCTGCCGCACCTGTAATTGGAGTATATTTATACTCTATTTTTATGGAAGAAGACTTCTTCATGTATTCTCCTATCGCCTTGTTTTCAACGGGAGTAGCTCCTGTTGTAAGTTATATTACTTTTTATTCTGGATTGCCCCTATTGGAAGGTGCCCTTATAGGCAATTTGGTCGGTCTGATTATGGGATTTGTGCTATCCGCTGTTTCAGTCAATGCAAGGAATTTACATAGAGGATATAATCTTTACAACAATGGATTAGCTTTGGGATTTATTGCCGTCGTGGTCCATGGAATAATGAATATGTTTGGAGTAGAAGTAGTTTCAAAAAGTTACATCCTGGCTGGAGTAGATCAAAAACTTGTAATCATTATGTGTGCTTCCTTTTTGGCTTTGATGTTTGGTAGAATATTTATTAGCAAAGCTAGCTATGAAGATTATTTTGACCTCCTAATGGAGACGGGAGTTTCGCCAGCTGAGTTTTCATATAAGTATGACAATTATACAGTTTTATTTAATATGGGTATGTGTGGATTTCTAGGTATCGCTTATACTTTGGTTATTGGAGCTAATATAAACGGTCTGACTTTAGGTGGTATCGTAGCTATGGTTGCCTTTGGAGCTTTTGGAGTAACTCCTAAAAATGCAATACCAATTATGTTAGGCGTATTCATTGCTGGCATATCAGGAATTTACGAAGTGAATGCGGACGGGATAGTTATAGCAGCATTATTCGGAACTTGTCTATCTCCAGTAGCGGGAGATTATGGAATGCTCACTGGAATACTTACTGGATTTATGCATCTCGCTTTGGTGACTAAGACTGGAGCACTACATTCAGGATTATTACTGTACAACAATGGTTTTACAGGCGGAATAATAACCGCAATCGTAGTCCCTTTCTTCGAGAGTATAAGACTTGCTTTAGCAAAACGCTAAAATTTTCTTTTTTTCTTTTGGGCTTATAGTAATGTAAACAATTTTTGTTTACGTGACTGTAAGCCTTTTTATTTATTTTAATTATAGGCTCTGTAACTGGGTATAGTGTAAGTACACTTTAAATATGAGGAGGTAGGTTAATGGATATATATAGTTTATTTATTGATGGAGATTGGATAGAGAATAAATTTGATGATTATATCGAAGTAGAAAACCCTGGAACGAAAGAAATAATAGGTAAAGTACCTGCTGCCAAAGAAGAAGATGTTAATAAAGCCGTAGAAGGTGCTTTAAGAGCCTTCCCAAAATGGAAAAATTTGGAAGCAGAAGAAAGAATAAAATATGTCCAAGGGATGTATGAATATTTTAAAAAAAATGTAGATGAAATAGCCAAAACCGTTCATTTAGAATTGGGATGCCCTCCTGACTTTGCTAAACAAAGGCATGTGGAAGGATATTTCGGCAATATCGAAAATTTTATAAAATTGGCAAGTGAATATGAGTTCACAGAATTTTATGAAGGATATGAAATTTATAAGGACCCTGTTGGAATAATAGGAGCATTAACTCCTTGGAATTTCCCCTTTGGACAAATTGTAAAAAAAGTAATTCCCGCTCTATTAATGGGCAATGTGGTAATATTAAAACCTAGTCAGAGAACACCCCTGACTGCTTATTTTTGGGCAGAAGCTGCCCATGAAGTGGGATTACCTGATGGAGTTTTTCAACTCGTAACCGGTAGAGGAGCTGAGGTAGGAAATATTTTAGCTACTCACAAAGACGTGGATATGATTTCCTTCACTGGTTCTACAAAAGGCGGAATAGAAATTTCTAAATTAGCTGCTGATACGGTGAAGAGAGTGTCTTTGGAATTAGGTGGAAAATCTCCTGGAATTTTACTTGAAGGTGCAGATTACAAAAAAGCTCTTAAATCAATTTTAGGAACAGTATATTTAAATATGGGACAAAGTTGTTCTGCCAAAACTAGATTACTGGCTCCTAGAAAAGATAAAGAAGAAATTGAAAAACTTCTAATAGATATTACCCAAGAATTTAAATTCGGCAGCTCTCAAGACGAAACTTCAGACGTAGGAGCTTTACAATCTAAAAAACAGTTAGATAAAGTTAGTGGATATGTAGAGGTTGGAAAAGATGAAGCCCAATTGCTGCACCAAGGACAAGGATACGAGGGAGAAGGATATTACTTCCCTCCTACAATTTTTACAGAAGTTGATCAAAATGCAAAGATTGCCCAAGAAGAAATCTTCGGTCCTGTGCTTTCAATTATATACTACGACGATGTAGATGAAGCTATTGAAATAGCCAACAATACTATCTACGGTTTATCAGGTATGATATTTGGACCAGAAGAAGAAGCTAGAAAAGTTGCTAAAGAAATTAGAACTGGACAGCTGCAAATAAACGACGCTCCATTTACTCATAATGCTCCCTTTGGTGGATTCAAACAATCGGGAATCGGTAGAGAGGGTAGCATTTATGGATTGGAAGAATATGTAGAGATAAAAACTATCTTTGTATAAATAGTTTGAAAAAATAAAAAAATAGCCATCCTCGGCTATTTTTTTATTTTCTTATTAATTTTGTTAGACAATTGGTTTTAATTAAAGTTTTCCCACAAAACTTTTAAACATCCAATTTCTTATCTTCTAGAGCCAGATAGTAGTCCTATTACAAAAAGTAATACACTCGCTCCAACTACTCCCATGATTACGCCCATTACTGAAAATTCTCCAGTAGTATATCCTAATCCGAGCGTTGAACCAATCCATCCACCTATGAAGGATCCCACAATCCCTACTAGAATGTTAGCTAATGCTCCCATTTGAGCATCTCTTTTCATTACCAGACTTGCTAACCATCCTACTAATGCTCCAAAAATTATCCATGATAAAATACCCATAACTAACCTCCTATTAATACAATTTTGTTATTTAATTCTAGTCTATATATACCACCAAAAAACAAAAACTATCATTTTTATTAAATTTTTATTGTTTTTTTTATAATTTATTATGATTGTACATATTAATTTAAACTATGCTATTTAATTATATAAATCCTTTCACATGCCGCAAAATCATTAGGCTAAAGATTTAATACAATTTATTCCTTATTATAATTTCCACTTTTGCTTCTTTTTAAACCTGATTAACAAAATTTTCTATTACAATTATGTTACTTATTATTTAATTTCCATATCTTTACCAAATCTTAACAATTTAATTTAGATTACCTTTTTTAAAAATCATAATTATTGGTATAATAGTAATGTGAAGGATTGTCATTTTATATACATAATTCTACTAAGTTATCGATTATAGAATTGAATTACTATGACAAATCTAACAAAAATAATAGAGGAGGATTAAGAATGACACGCAAAAATATTACACTAATGTTGGTATTAGTATTATTGATATCTATTTTGCCAGCAAACGTTATGGCAAATTCGGATTATTATTCTCATATGAGAAGAGATGTTTCTTTTACTGCTAAAGATTCAACTGATGGGAAAAATCTAATGGAAGTCACTTATCATATCTTTAAAGGTGAATCTAATTATAGAGCTGACATGGGCACTACTTTAAATGATACTAGACTAGAGCCTGGTATATACACAATAACTGCTACAAAAGATGGATACAAAGTAGGTACTAGAGTTATTGATGTTAGAGGAACTTCCACCTTAAGACAGTATTTCAATTTTGATTTAGATAGGGACATTGGTTATCGCCCGCCATCAGCTGACCAAAGTAATTACCTTTATCTAAACGCTAGAGATGCGACGACAGGTTATAATATTTCTGACATTAGATATTATATAGAAAATTTAAACAACTCGTCTAAAAATCAAACTATATATTCAAGCAGCGTTTATCTTCCAGTTGGAAATTACAGAGTTAACGCTATACGAGATGGATATATTTCCCAATCTCAAAATGTATATATGACTGGAAGTAGACAAGATGTGAGCTTTACATTATCTAGGTCAGCAATATATCCACCTACTAGAACTGAACTTACTATTAAAAATGTAAGTGTTTACACTAATAGAGTTACTGGAGAAACTGATTCATATTCGAAAGTAAGCTTATATAAAAATGGAGTCTTTTTAAACAGTACAACGGCAAATTATTCAGGTTATTTCGAAGTACCTAATGCTTTCCAAAATTACGCAGATTATTATGGAGCCAATAGAGTTTATCCAAGTACAAATAGCAGTAACAGAGTCGCAGGATATACAACTCCATATACTAGAGTTTTAATATATGATGCAAATTATGTATATTTAGGTAGTGCTACTAGTGATTCGAAGGGCTATTATGAAACTGCCCATACTAGCGTAAGAAACCCTAACGGAAAAATTTTATTGAAAGATAAAGGCGAAGGATATTATAAATTTGCTGACGATTTGAGCAATTATTATCTAATTGCGGAAAAGGATGGATATACATCATCTGGAAGGTTTTATTTAACAAATCTTGCATATAAAGATTGGGACGATGTGTACTCTCCACCTGCATCTGAAACAGCTATTGCTCCAACTATAATAGAAGCTCTTCCTGGAGAATATTACGTTAGAGGAAAAGATTCTAGCACGTTTTCTAAAGTTACTGTAAAAGAAAGAAGTGGTATCGAAATAGGTTCTGTCGAATTGGGTCATGATACTAGATTCGCTATCAAAACTAGCAGACCTCTAGTATCAGGCGAAACATTGACCATTGTCACTAGCAAAAGTGGCCTAAGAGACAATATTACAACTGTAATCGTAGGTTCAACCTCTGGTGAAGATAAACCAACTTACTACTTTAACTATAGAAATCAGTTTACTATCGGTCAAAAGAGTTATATACAAACCGTTGACGATGTAGTTTCTACTAAGCATATGGACGTAGCTCCTTATATTACAAATGGCAGAACTATGTTACCTATTAGATATGTAGCAGAATCTTTGGGATACGATGTTAGTTTTGATAATAACACTAAGAATGCTATATTCTTAAAAGGCGACAGCTCTATAATAATGAACCTGAACTCTAGAGATTTCTTCGTCAAAGGACAAAAACACACATTTTCTGTGGATCCAATAACCGTAGATGGCAGAATAATGCTTCCATTTTCTGAATTAGGAAAAGCATTGGGTCTAACTCATGGAAATGTTGGAGAAGGTAAAAATATCGAGTGGAATGAAGCACTTCGTGCAGTTACCATTCAAATAAATAGATAATTAATTACTGGGGGCGTCAATCACGTCCCCAAGGAAATTTTGGTTATTACTTCAATAATATGGTTATTGGGGAAAATAATATATTATTAAATTTTTCTAGGAGGATAGAATGAAAAAGAGAATTATTTCTTTGATGTTGGTATTGGCATTTATTATTACATTTATACCGACCACTACATTTGCTGCTGATGCAATTATTGAAAGCGCAGATGTTTATTATGACAGAGTTAGCGGTTACGCTACTCCAGGTTCAAGAGTCGAACTATACAAAGGATCTACACGTATAGGTTCTACCACTGCATCTTCTGATGGTAGATTTGAAATTGCTAATGATTTCGGATATTACGACGGCAAATATTATGACGGCAAATATTTAGACAGATGGTATTATGATGGATACTATTACAGAATTGACCCTAGAGATTACAGCTCGTATTCATCATACGAAAGAGAAATGAAAAGATTGTATCCAGAACTTTCTGAGAGACAAATCGAAAATATCTACGAAAATGGATATTATTACGGCGACAGATATTACGATGGAAAATACTATGACGGAAGATATTATTATGACGGCAAGTATTACGATGGAAGATATAGATATTATGATGATATATCCGATTATTATCTAAAGGCTTCCAAAGATTACTACACATCTAGAACATACAATCTTAGAAACGCAAATATAAGAGATGAGTATTATTCTGGAAGATATTACCAACCTACAGAAAAATATAGTAGTTCTTTGTCTATAATAGAAGCAAATGCTGGTTATAGCATAGTTAGAGGAGTAGGTGCAATTCCTTACGGAGTAGTTTATGTAGTAGACTCTGGCAATGTTAGACTGGGCAAAAGCGATATTGGCTCAGACGGAAAATTCGTAATAACTACAAGTAGACCATTAAGATCAGGAGAAGTTATTAGAGCATATACTTCACATGATAACTATGTAGAAAAGGCTACAAGCTTTACAGTTTCTGGAACAGCACAAAGCCCAGTTCAACTCCCAGAATATAACTACAAAAACCAATTTACCATTGGCTCAAAAGCATATATCCAAACATTAAATGGAGTAAGCACTACTAAATACATGGACACAATTCCATATATTACAAATGGCAGAACTATGCTTCCAGTTAGATTCGTAGCAGAATCTTTAGGATATGATGTTACATTTGATGAAATAACTAGAAATGCAGTATTTATTTCAGGAGTTAAAACAGCAGTGGTTAACCTAAACTCTAGAGACTTCTATGTCAATGGAGAAAAATACACATTATCAGTAGACCCAATTACAGTAGACGGAAGAATAATGCTTCCAGTATCTGAAATTGGAAGAGCTTTAGGTTTAAGCCATGGAAATCTTGGGGATGGAAAGAATATCGAATGGGATGGAGTTAATCAAGTAGTAATTATCCAAACTAATAGATAATTTTCTAATTAGAAGAGGGATATGCCCTTTGCAAAAATTAAGTGCCTTGCAAAATTGCTTGGCACTTTTTTATTTGTTAATGATATAATATTTTTGAGGTGAGTTATGAAAGTAATTGATTTGTCTATGGAAATACATGACAATATGGAAGTTTATCCAGGAGATCCTGATGTGAAGATTGAACAAGTACATTTTCTTAAGTACCATGGATGGAATTTGAGCAAACTTACTGTGGGAACACATACAGGAACTCATGTAGATGCACCTTCTCATATGAATGAATATGGTTCTAGTTTAGATAATATTCCCCTTGAAAAATTTATGGGACAAGCAATACTTATCTCTCCTGATAGTGACTTCCCCGTTAGTGTAAATTTAATTTTTGATGTGGAAATTGGAATTGAAATACTAGAAAAAATAAAAATTGCAAAGCCTAATTTTGTCGGCGGAGATATTTCAGTGGAATTAGAAAAAGCTCTATTAGAAAATGGAATACTTACATATACGAATTTGATAAATTTGGATAGATTGCCTAGAGGTGAAGAGTTCTTATTCATTGGGCTACCTTTGAATATTAAAAACGGTGATGGAAGTCCTGTTCGTGCTGTTGCAATTCTAGAAATATAAAAATCGTCACGTTAATCTGTGACGATTTTTATGTGGGGCATATGAAAAAAATGAATGAAGTTATCTATTTGTCGTATCCGCTAGGATGATTTTTATGAAATCTCCAAGCATCTTGGATAATTTCTTCTAAATTGGTTCTTTGTGGATTCCATCCTAGAGTTTTTTTAATTTTATCACTGGAAGCCACTAGTACAGCTGGGTCTCCTGCTCTTCTCTTTGCTATTTCTGCCGGAATTTCGTGGTCTGTCACTTTTCTAGCTGCATCTATCACTTCTTTAACGCTAAAACCATTGCCACTTCCCAAGTTGAAAATTTCGCTATTGTTTCCATCTAGCATATATTTGTACGCTAGGTAGTGAGCATCCGCCAAATCCCAAACGTGTATATAATCCCTTATGCAAGTTCCATCTGGTGTGTCATAATCGTCACCGAAAATAGAAACTTTTTCTCTTTGTCCAAGAGGCACTTGTAGTATCAATGGAATCAAATGAGTTTCTGGATTGTGGCATTCTCCTATGTCGCCTTTTTCGTGAGCACCTGCTGCGTTGAAATATCTCAAGGAAACGTATTTTGTGCCATAAGCATTGTCGAACCATTTCATCATTTTCTCCATGGTAAGTTTAGTTTCACCGTATGGATTTGTAGGAATGGTTGGATCAGATTCTAAGATTGGTACATTTTTCGGTTCGCCATAAACTGCTGCCGTTGACGAAAACACAATATTTTTTACGCCATTTTCCATCATAGCTTTTAAAAGACACAAGGTACCATATACGTTGTTGTCATAATATTCGTATGGTTCTTTTACGCTTACTCCCACTAGAGAGTTTGCAGCGAAGTGAATGACTCCTGTGATGTTGTTTTCTTTAAATACTCTGTCTATTTCTTTATCTCTTAAATCAAGCTTATAGAATTTTTCTACGTCTATACTTTCTTTGTATCCAGTTTGGAGATTGTCCAGTACAATTACGTCTTCGTTTTTTTCTTTTAGATATCTTACCGTATGGGAGCCTATATAACCCGCTCCGCCTGTTACTAATATACTCATATTATTTCTCTCGGACCTCCTGCGATATCTGATATGATTATTTCTCCGTCTATTCCAGTTTTTTCCTTATAATATTTTAAAACTATCTCTTCAAATTCATATAAGCTATCTTTGTTGACAAGCGCAATTGCACATCCGCTAAAACCTGCACCAGTCATTCTAGCGCCCAAAGTGCTAGGGCATTTTCTAGCTCCTTCCACAATAGAGTCTAGCTCTAAACCAGTTACTTCGTATAGATTTTTTAAAGATTCATGGGACTCGTCAAGAATTTTACCCATCATCTCAAAATCTTTGTCTGACATGGCTTTTATCATATTGTTGACTCTTTTATTTTCTTCCACCACGTGAAGAACACGCCTGCGAATTACTTCGTCTTTAATTTTGTCAATTAGCTCTTGCTCTCTAGGATGTCCGTCTAATTGCGCTAAATTTTCAATATCTGCAAATTCTTGAATAATTTCTAGACCTTTTTGGGTTTCAGCTCTTCTCTCGTTGTACTTAGACTCCACAAGCTCTCTAGGTTTTTTGGTATTTAAAATCACCAAGATATTCTCTCCCAAGTCTACATTTACATATTCGTAATCCAATGTAGCCGTATCCAAAAGTATTGCAGAGTTTTCTTTGCCTAGACTTATGGCGAATTGATCCATAATTCCTGTTTGCAATCCGAAATGCGAGTTCTCTGTTTTCATCCCTAGTATAGACATATCCACTCTAGAAACTCCTAAGTCAAATAAAACATTGTAAATCTCTCCAAAGAGCATCTCCAATGATGCAGAAGAAGAAAGACCTGAGCCTGTAGAAATATTGCCATAAACTACAGCGTCAATTCCGCCCAATTTTTTTCCTTCTTCCATGAGAATTTTAGCCATTCCTGCTGGATAATTCATCCATTTTAAAGACTTATCAAAATCCAGATTATCAAGGTTTACTTCACCGCCAAATTCTTCATTGATAGAATATAATCGCAATTTATTTTCGTCATTTTTTTTAGCCATAGCGAAGGTTCCAATCTCGATTGCACAAGGAAGAACTTTCCCGCCATTATAGTCGATATGTTCTCCGATTATATTTATTCTACTTGGTGCAAAAAATATCCTACCTTTTTCACCAAATTGTTCTATAAATTTTTCTTCAATTACATTTATTATTTCTCTGTTATTTGTCATTTTCAAGAAACCTCCTATAGGCTTCTCTAACCTCGCCCGCCGTTTCTTCTACTCTTCTAGGATTTCCATGAACCCAAGCACCTGTTTCTGAAGTTGCATTATATTTAATTGAATTTTCTCCTCTAAGTGGCGGGAAAAATTTCAAATGGAAACGGTAATACTGCTCTGCACCGTCGTATTCAGGTGAATTTACCGGAGTTGAATATATTCCCATCATATATGGAAAGGGTTTATTATAAATAAGATCAAATGCTCCAGTTAAGTTTCTTAACAGCAGAGCGAAATCTTCAGTAATTTTTTCATCAAAATCTTCAAAGCTGGAAATATTTCCTTTCGCTACTACATTAACTCCAAAGGGATAAGCTGCAAAAAATGGAATGAACACCAGAAAACTATCATTTTCAAAAATGACTCTCTCTTCAAATTCCTTTTCATCTTCAATCATTTGGTCAAAAATGTTTTTCCCATTCTCTTCAAAATAATTTTTAGAATTTTCAAGTTCCAATCTTAGCCTCAAAGGCATTTTGGAATAAGCATAGATTTGTCCATGGGGATGAGGCATAGTAGTTCCCACTTCAGCTCCCTTATTTTCAAAGGGAAATATATATTTTACTCCATCATCCTTTTTGAGTTCAATAAATCTCTCTTTCCAAAGATTTACCAACTTTTTTATATGCTCTAGTTCTAATTCGTAAAATTTTCCGTTATGCTCTGGCGAATATAAAATCACTTCGCATTTTCCATAGGATTTCGCCGTCTTGTATAACTCACTTCCAATATCATCTGGTTCCGGAGGATTCGGAGAAAGAATTGGAAAGTCGTTATCATATTTTAATACGTCATAATCTTCAGGGACTTTTCCTGAACCTGGACAAAATGGACAAAAGTCCTTTGGCATATCAGGCCTTTTAGATCTATCTGCGCTAACCATAACCCAATCATTTAAAAGAGGATTATATCTCAGTTCTGCCATAAATTACCTCCACTTTTTTATTTCTAAATTCAAGTGCCACTCTTTTGTTTCCTTAGAATCTATTTTGGAAACCTTATCATTTTTATATGCTAGTTCCAAGGAGTCAAAATAACCACTAGCAGGTTCTATGGCTATATTGTATTCGCCTTTAAAACCTCCCTTTGTTATCCAAACTCCTAGAAATTTATTTATATCAGTATCATATTCATATTCTATTGATACATTCTTATCTCTGTGTAGAATTTTCGCTCTACCATCGTTAATTTCATCTTTAAAGTAAAATTTGTATGATCCTCCATCAGGATATTCTCCTAATTTTAGATAATCAAATTCATATTCCTTGCCATCAATTACATTTTCTATTTCTGAATTTGTAAAAAATTCTAATTCAGTTGACTCATCAAAGTTCATAAGCCCATGAAATGCCCATAGATAATGTAATTCTTGCTCTGTCGGATTGTACAATTTGTAATCCATTTTTATTATTTCGTTATCCAAATGAATTTTTCTTTCAAAATCCAATTTGATACTATCGCATCTTACTTTGGAGATTAAAATATCTCCGTCTTCTTCATATCTCCAGCTTTGCGCCCAGATATCTCCATGGTCATTTAATTTCTTATATGAATTAGGATAATAACATTCATCTATCGTTGGAAGCATTTCGTCTATACCCGATGTATCGTAATCAGAAAATACATCACCCTGTTTCGGTATTTCATAGGATTTTTTTGTGGGTTGGAATAGTACTTCGTAATCTAACTTCTTATGATAAATTGATGCGATTTTTCCACCAAATTCTTTTAAAATTTTAACCTTTAAAAAATCATTTTCCAATACATATGCATCCATATTGAAATGCAATTCGTGTTTTATCAAAGCTAATTTCCTCCCTCGTTTAAAAAAGTAGGAGACGCACTGCGTAAGGCAAATCCATCTCCTACCCCAATGTAAATGTTATCTCTTGACGAGTGTTCTTCTTACGTCTAGAGCTACTGCTATAATTATTACAATACCTTGGATTACGTTGGTCATGTCTGGAGAAACTCCCAAGAATGACAAACTGATTTTCAATAATTCAAATATAAATACTCCTAAAAGTATTCCTGGTACAGTTCCTTGTCCACCTGCAGTAGAAACTCCACCAATAGTAGCAGATGCAATGGCTTCAAGTTCATATCCTTGTCCAGCACCTGGTCCAACTGAACCAGTCTTAGCTGTTAGTAAAAATCCTGCTAAACCGTACATCAATCCTGCCAATGCATAGATTCTGATTTTTGAAATTTGAACGTTTACACCTGAAACTTCTGCTGCTGCTTCGTTTCCACCTATTGCATACATATATTTTCCGTGTCGTGTCTTATTGAATAAAACAAACATGATTACGCCCATAAGTGCGGCCACAATAGCCAAGTATGGCAAAAATCCGAATATCTTTCCTTGGCCTATTTTAATGAAGGAATCTTTGAAAACCCCAATAGGTTTGTTTTGGGAATAAATCATATTGATTCCGTAGATCATTATTTGTGTACCTAATGTCGCCAAGAATGGAGGTACGTGTAAGTATGCTATTATCATACCGTTAATTAAACCAAATATTGCGCATACCACTAAAACTAATAATAGTGGAACAAATATTGGCAAGTCAGGAACGTTTGGAAAAAACTTAGATACATAATCTGGTTTTTGTACAAGTGTACCTGTGATAAGGGCTGATAATCCAACAATACGTCCTGCTGAAAGGTCAGTTCCTTTAATTATTAAACAACCTGCTACGCCCAATGCGATTATAAACCTAACTGAAACGTTAGCCATTAAGTTAGAGAAGTTGTTTAATGAAATGAAGTTTGCCCTCGTAGCTCCTGTAAATACTATCATGATGGCAACTACTATAAATAAGGCATAGTCTGTTAAAAATTCCGTTAAATTAAATTGTTTTTTATTTTCCATAATAAACTCCCTACATATACTTGGTTGCGAGGCTCATGACGTCTTCTTGAGTCGTATCAGAACCGCCATTTAAAAATCCTGAGATTCTACCTTCACACATAACCATTATCCTATCTGAAACCCCTAATAACTCACCCATCTCTGAGGAAATCATAATTATTGATTTACCTTCAGCTGCTAGGTCATTCATTATTTGGTAAATTTCATACTTCGCTCCTACGTCTATTCCACGAGTCGGCTCATCTAGAATTAGTATATCTGGATTATTTGCTAGCCATCTGGAAATAATTACTTTTTGTTGATTCCCTCCGGATAGTGATTTTATTTGGGTTTCCAATCCAGGAGTTTTAATGCTTAGTCTTTTAATACTCTCTTCAACTAATCTATCTACTTTAGTTTGATTTATTAAACGATTACTACCAACGTAATTGTTTAAGGAAGCTATTGCAGTGTTGTCTCTTACTGACAATACTCCAAAAATTCCTGTGGCTCTTCTATCTTCAGTCAAAAGTGCAATTCCGTTTCTAATTGCATCTTTCGGACTATTAATTACAATATCTTTTCCGTCTTTTTGTGTTTTGCCATCTACGTGATCTCTAATACCGTAAATAGCTTCGAATAGTTCAGTACGTTGCGCCCCAACTAATCCTCCGACTCCTAGAATCTCTCCTCTTTTGAGTTCAAAATTACATCCTTTAAAACTCAATGGATTTGGAGAAGTGAAATCTTCTACTTTTAAAACCACTTCCTCTTGGACTACATTAGTCTTTTGAGGATAAAGACTTTTTAGTTCCCTACCTACCATGTGTTTGATTATCAAATCTGTAGTCATCTCTGACGCAGGCCATGTCCCCACATATTGCCCGTCACGCATAATAGTAATATCATCTGAAATTTCTAGTATTTCATCCATTTTATGTGAAATATAAATTATTGCCATGCCCTTTTTTGCCAAGTCTCTAATAATTCCAAAGAGAACTCTAACTTCAGAAGAAGTCAGTGACGAAGTCGGCTCATCCATTATCATTATTTTAGAATGTTTTGATAAAGCCTTTGCAATCTCCACTGATTGCATTTGAGAAACAGTAAGCTCATCTAGCAGTGTTCTCGGATCGATCTTTAAAGCTACTGCATCTAGGTATTCTTTTGTATCCTTATACATTTTGTCGTGATTGATTAAATTAAAGCCCCCTGTGGGGTAACTTCCTAAAAATATGTTCTCCCCAATTGTCATCATAGGAATGGGTTGCAATTCTTGATGAATCATAGAAACTCCAAGATCCATTGCTTCCTTTGGCGTGTTTAACTCTACATCTACTCCATCAAGTTTAATAGTACCTGCATCTTTGAAATACATACCATAAAGTATCTTCATAAGAGTGGATTTACCTGCCCCATTTTCTCCCATCAACGCATGAACAGTTCCAGGTCGAACGTTTAATTGGACATTATCTAAAGCTTTTACTCCTGGGAAAGATTTGCTTATCCCTTTCATTTCCAATATATATTCGCTCATATCTCATCCGCCTTTAAAATAAATTCAAGTGTGCTCTAGAGCACACTTGAATAAAATGATATTATTTTGCTCTCTCAGCGTAACGTGCTTCTGCTTCTTCAACTGTTTCTAGTCTTGGTTCTGCATCTTTAAGTTCTGCGTCAGCTTCTGACATTACTTTTACATAGTCAACCCAGTAATAGTTTTGTACATCTTTGCCTTCAAGAAGTTCAAGTGCAACATTTGCTGCTACGTGTGATTGGTTAAAGTGGTCATTTAGTACTGTACCAGTTAAATCTCCATCTTTAAGTGCTTGGATAGCTTCAGGTATAGCGTCAACACCTACTAGGTAAATGTCTTCTCCAACTTTTCTTCCTGCTGCTTTAATAGATTGGATAGCACCCATTGCCATTCCGTCGTTGTTAGCAAATACTACTTCTAGATTGTCACCAAATTGTGCCAATGCGTTAGCTGTAAATTCTTGTCCCTTTGCACTGTCCCAGTTAGCTTGGTATGGTTCTGCCAATGGATCTGGTGTAAGTCCTGCGTCAACAACAGCTTTAATTGAATATTCTGTTCTTTGTTGAGCGTCAACGTTTTGAGGGTCACCTTGTAACATGATATAAGAAATTTTGCCATCGCCATTGAAGTCAGCTTTGTTAGCTGTATCAGCTATGATTTCACCTTGGAAAGTACCTGATTGAGTCGCGTCAGCGCCTACGTAAGTTGTTTTTCCTGGCCAAATTTTCATATCTTCAGTTTCTGGTTCTCTGTTGATGAATACTATTGGAATATCTGCATTCTTAGCTAGGTTAATAACTGCGTTAGCTGCTGTTTTGTCAACTAGGTTTAGAATCATTACGTCTTTACCTTGAGCGATAAAGTTGTTGATTTGTTCTGTTTGAGTAGCTTGGTCTTGTTTTCCGTCTTGGATGTCAAGTTCGTATTTTACTCCTGAAGCTGCTCCTAGTTCTTCAAAGTATCTTTGAAGTTCTTCTCTGTAAAGAGTCATGAAGTTATCTTCGAAACGATAAATTGCTACCCCTACTTTTACAGTTTCCCCTGCAGCTGGTGCTGTAGCTTCTTCTGTCTTTTCAGCAGTCTTTTCTGCCGTTTCAGATGGTTTATCAGCCGGTTTTTCTGCTGGCTTGTCGCCACACGCTACTAGTCCTAATACTAATACTAGAGCTAATACTAAACTTAATGCTTTTTTCATTGTACTCCACCTTTCATTTACTATAAATTTACCTTTAGTTTACCTTTAGAAAACGTTTCGGTCAATCGTTTTCATATTATATTCATAAATATTTTGTGAATATTTACTAAATATTACTAAATATTTATTTCGTACACAGATTCTCTTTTTGTAAATTGAGTCTTGCATATGGTCTTTATCGGTGCAATCACCTCATTTTCTAATAAATATACCATTAGCGTACTAGCTAGCTCTCCCATCAATTTCGTGTTAATCTTTACTGTAGACAATGGAGGATTAGTAAATTTCGACATGGATATATCATTAAATCCTACCAATGAGATAGATTGGGTATTGATTAGATTATGTTCGCCCAAAGCTCTTAACGCTCCTATTGCTATGGAGTCACTGGCACATATAAATGCCTTGGGATAATCAGGTTCCTTTAAGATTGAATTCATAAGATCATAACCTGTAATGCCGTCGAAGTCTCGGACCTTTTTAAATTTAGGATCATATATTAAATCCTCGTCTTCATTCATAATCTTTTCATAAGTAACTTCTCTAATATCTAAAAAAAGTGTATTGTTTTTACCAGATCTCTCTCTTCCACCAATAAACCCTATACGTTTATGCCCCATAGATTTTAAATAATCAATTACATCAGTTGTAGCTCCTTCTAAGTCACTGATAATACTATGATATTTACTTTCATCAGGGTCGTCATCTACGAAAATCAACCTAGTAAATAATTCATTAAATTCTTCTGCCTGTTCTGCAGAAAACTTACCTAGACAAATTAGTCCATCTAAATCTTGTACTCTAAAAATATCTTGGATATTTTCCTTGTAGAATCTTCTTATGTGAATATTTTCCTTCATAAGCTTACTCTCTACGCTTAGTCTAAGTGCATAGTAATAAGGATCCTCAATTTCAGCATCAGCTGAAATCCACTGTACTATTCCTATTACCACTTCCTTGTCCTTTAACTTACCCTTGGGAGCATAACCTAGTTCAATAGCCGCATTTAAAATCTTTTCTCTAGTATCGTCCTTTACAGTTATGGTTTTATCATCATTTAATACTCGCGAAATAGTCGCAGGGGAAAATCCGGAAAGTTTTGCAATATCTTTAATTGTAGCCATCAAATCCCTCCTTTCAAATTTTAAAGTTTCTTTTTGTCATCAATCTTCTTTTTTATATCCTTTAAATAGATAAAAATAATTATAGGCGCTATCACTAATAAGAAAAATATTGGATTATTAGTGTTGATGTACATATATATTGCGAATATTGCTACGGTCATGGGGATTATGGTCCAAAATATTTCATAACGCTTTGATAACATTACAATATAATCTGAATAATTGTCTTTGCGTTTATTAATATTTTCATTTCGTGGACCCATGAAATAATTCCAGTAACCCTTTGAACCCTTATATGATGCTACCAAAGATAATCCTTGGATTTCATAAAAATAACTGCTTTCAGGTTTATCAATCCAGTATTCTATTACTACCGAAACATCTTGGGGTTCTCTTTCTTCAAAAACATGGCCATCTTCATTTACTGAAACTAAAATCGAGCCGTTTTTTGCCATTTCTTCAAGATATATTATCTCTTTATCAATTTCTAATATAGAAAACGTTTTCTTTGAGTTTTTATCCACCTTTATCCCCCTTCTTTAAAAACATTATAACAGAAAAAAAATAAATGAAAAGTATTTAGTAAAAGATTTTGTAAATATTTTTCATTTATTTTTATCGCAGCGTTCTTATTATGGCTTATTTACTTGTACATAGCGTCCAAGAGAGTGTTAAATATTTATAAATTAATTTATTTCATAAATATTTAGTTATTTTTATGGATTTTATACGGATATTATTCGTTTCATTATTAGTTGAATCGATTGGGAAAACCTAAATAGGGAAGTTGGTTTTCCCTTTCAATTCAACATTTAATTTAGATATTTGAGGAAGAATATCTAAAGAGGTATGTAGTAATTTTTTCGTTAACTTGTATCTATATATAGTTTATCATGAAGTCAATAAAATGTATGTCACCCTATGGGTGACAAAGTTAAATTATTGTTTTTTATATGAGTACAATTATTGCATAAATTTGAATTATATATTAAACTTAAAGTGAAAAGTTTGACTTTTATAAAGGGGTTGATCATTATGTATAAAATGTTGATAGTTGAAAATGACAATTTCCTTAAAGAACTCTTAACTGAGTATTTTAATGAGAGCGGAAAATACAAAGTTGTAGGGTCTATTACAGATGCTAGTTTCGCTCCTTCTATATGTCATGAATTGGGAATAGATGTAGCGTTATTAGATATTTGTACCGACGATGGAAATTATGGCGGAATTGTTGCAGGCACGAATATTAAACGAATGTACCCCCATATTAAGGTCATTCTTATGACAGGAATACCTGAAGCGAACTTCATATCTGAAGCTCATTTGGGAAAAATTGATAGCTTTTTATATAAATCTGATACGATTGAAAACTTATATAATGTAGTGGAAATGACTATGGCAGGTGAAAATATTTGGCCAGAAGAAGATGAGGGATCTAAGCAATTTTCTAAATTAGAAATCGCACTTTCCAATAGGGAAAAAGAAGTCGCAAGATTGATATGTTGTAACTGCATGACCCGCATCGAAATTGCAGAATTTTTAGACATTAGTCCCAACTCAGTAAAGACTATTACATCTAGACTTTTTACAAAAGTAGGCGTAGATAACGCAAGAGAATTGATGAAATTTATGTTAGCAAATGATTTCTTTATACCAGAAGAATAACTACTGGGTAATAGATAAAAAGTAATAAATAATAGAGGACCCACGGTTCTGTTAGACAAATTGAATTTGTCTTGGAATAGCCGTAGGCCTCTATTGATTACTGTCTACTAAGTGGTTAGTATTCTTTTTTATTTTTGCAAAAATGGTAAATGGTTTTTTGCTTTGGATTTCTAAAATCCCACCATAGGGTTTTAGCCTAAACCTCATACCTTTTAGGCCTCCACCTTCGATAATTTTACCTTCCGATGATATGCCATCATTTTCTATTTTTATAACGTAATACTCCCCTTCTTCATAGTAATTTATTAAAAAATTTTTGGCATCGCCGTGTATGATTCCGTTTGTTATCCCTTCTATAGCTATAAGAGAAAATACATTTGCAATATCTTTTGGTAAAATTGTTTCTGTAACTACTTTTATTTTAATTCCTATATTTTTAAAAAATTCTCTGATTTCATTTAAAGTTTCTTTTGGCGATTTTTCTGGATCTTTTTTTAAATTTTCTAAAATTTCTAAAGGTCTTATTAATTCTAGATTCCCATCGTATTTATCATAATTGTCGACTAAACTTCTCATCAGTGTAAACTGGTATCCCAAGGAGTCGTGTAAGTAAACTTTGAGTCGAATTTTTTCTTCCATATCTACAATCTCGTTAATTTCTTCTATCATCTTATCTACTTCTTTGTAAGACTCATCTAATTCTTTGTTCTCTTTTTCTATTATTGCCAACTGATTATATATCTTTGTAACATCTGATGCTAATAACTCTTTATAAGTTTTACCTTTGATATGAATAGAATTAATAGAAAATTCGTATATTGTCCCTTCACTTTTAATCATTACAATATTTTTTTCATTTTTGACTTTACTTGGATAATTATTAATATCTTCCCACAGTCTGTTCCCATTTTTATAAACTTTAGGAAATAAAGCGTTAATTACTTCTTTCATTTTTTTGTTATTCAGTATAATTTGTCCATCAGTTTCATAAACTGTCAATCCTGAGTCCAAATTGTCGAGAGATTCTAAAATAGAAAATGGAGTTATTTCTTCATTTACTTTTTTCAAAGTATCTATACCTATAAATATAGTTCTTATAAATATTGTCATAAATATAGGATATGTTATTACAGAATATTTAAAATAATATGCAATGCCAAGATTATTCATATTACTCAAATTATACGTAGCTAAAGTCACAAGTAACAGTTGTATAATTAAAAATACTATTTCCTTTAGTTTATCAAAAGCAGAACTCATTCGAAATTTTTCTACCACAACTAATTGGCTTTGTAAAAGTAAACCCAGTAACATCAATACATATGCAAATAATCTAATATTATTTGGCAAATAATAAATCATATAATCACCCGACTTATCTTCATAGTACCTTTATACATAAATTCATTTTCTTGAATTATTACTTCTTCAGCTGGAATGTTCGGTTTATTCACTCCTTTTGATTTAGGAAGAAAAGGATTAAAATCTATTTTATCCCTGTCTGTATATAGCATCATTGTGGACTTATCTTCGTCGAAATATGTGACACAACTGATTTCTTTCTCGCTGCCAATCCCATTTATTAAAGACTCTACAAACCAATTGAGCATCTTATTCGCCGCAGTAAATGTAATATTTCCTTTTCCATGATTATAAATATTGCAATCAATTCCTATATTATTGACTATTTTGCTTAAAGAATTAAGATAGATTAACATATCCTCCACTTCTATTACATTATTAGTAAGAGATATAATTAGTAGATTTGAAATGTATTTTAATCTCACTAGATCTAAAGCCAAAACCGTCAACCTAAACTTTCTCTCCTCTTTGTCTAAATTTTCCAGTAGTTTTATTTCTTTATCCAATTGTTCTAAGTCTTCTTGAATTGCAACTTCCACCGTCTTTTGTAGCTGTTCTTTTTTGGACAGCGCTTCTAGCTGTTTTTCCACCTCGTAGCGTCTTTTTAATATCTCAACATTTTCCTCTAATTTTTCATTTAATTCTTCCTCTTTGCTTAAAAGTTTGTTGAGAAATGTAAGATCCTCATACCATACAGCAAAGCCACCTTGAATAGGCTTTCGCTTCATCAAAAAAACTTCAAAATCTTTACCTGCATCAGATTTTATCAATGTTTTTTCAGTCTTATCTCTTATTTCTAAAGAAATTCTGGATTTTTGAAAAATTGGAATATGCATACGATTTATAGGAATTAGTCCAAACCTCATAGAAAAGACAGTAAGCAAAACTATAATAAGAGTCACTGTTTTAGTCAGCTCAACGGCAATTTTGTTGTTTAGATATACATTAAAAATTATTATATAAACTAATAAAGATAAAACAAATATCGAAGGGATTATCAATTGTCTACGCTTAGGCATTGAAATAGCTTTTTTGATTAAAACTCCAAAGGAGATAAAAATAGAAACGACATAATTTAAAAGAATAACTATCATAACGTAATTAAAACTATAATCATCATTTCCAGTGTGAAATTTAAAAACTAAATTATGTAAATCATTGGTCAATACAAATACCAATAATATAGTAGAATATATGAATGAGATTTTTCTATAAACAGAAAATTTCCTCTCCTCAAGTCTCTCCTCCACGCTAAAAGAAATCCAAACAAATAACATAGGAATGTAGATCATTGCCACATAATACAAGTACCATGCGTATCTGTGCACAATTTCTCTATTCGATAATAATAGCCTACTCATTCTAACAATTATCCAAAAACAAAGAAGAGAGAACACAAAAAATATATAATTTCTTAAATCCTCTGTAGTAATTCTAAAATAAAAATATGCACTCAAGATCCCAATAATTAAGAAAAGCAAAACATAGGTGATGGCATTTTCAAATTTATTCGTTCTAAGTGGCCTAAATGGCTTTATTAACTCTCTATTGACCATACTTTCGGCCCTAATGATGTCCATATAGATGCTAGAATTTATTTTTGTAATATTATCTTCTTCATTTGAAAAACTAGTATTGAATCCATTTTTTTCCAATTCCTCAAAAAGTATTTCACCGTTTAAATCCAGAGGTTCATTTGAAAATAGCGAATATCCAAAAGATACCGTGCCTTCAGTGGGAATAACAACTTCCAAATTCGCACCCATAGAATTTAAAATTTTCGCATGATTATCATATAAAATAACTACATCTGGGATATCTGATATAGAAAAATCCTTTTTAGGCAAGAAAATTAAATTTCCATTTGCTTTAATTTCTTTGAGTAATTTTGTACTTTTATCAAAATTACTTTTATTCTTATCTAGTCCTTGATTCATTCCTAGAATTGAATATTCTGTGTATTCTTCCATACCCACAGTTACATCGTACTTGGTTAAATCGGACCAAGTTTCTATATTTATATTTGTCTTATCTCTATTTATTGCAATTATCGGAGTGAGCTTATAAAGTGGATAACTATAATAATTGTCTTTAATAAAACCATATTCTGAATCCATAACCTCTACGGCTTTTGCACCATTATTTAAATAATCAAAGGGATCAGATTCCATAGGAATAATGTTATAATCTACAAATATATTTTTAAGAACCTGTTCAGATCTTACCCACCTATTGGAATAATAATAAATGCCTCCCATTTCAGACTGAGCAAGAACATTAGGAACAAAAAAAGACAATATAAAAATTAGAGCTATTGAAAAAATTATGAATTTTCTCATATGTAATCTCCAAATTTTCATACCGTCCCTCAGATTGATATACTATATTATACAATTTCTTATTTAGTTTAAATATATAAATATATTATACATGGAAATTAAAATTTTGTCATATAAAAATCCCGTGCAAAGATTTAATTCGTTATACACGGGATTATTACAAGCTAAAGGTAGCCATAGACACTGTACGTTGTTCGTTGTGCATTGTACGTTTAAATGCTTAACGAGTGAAGGTCCTTGGCTTTAAGTCGCATACAATGCGACGGCTACGATTTCTTCTACTTAACAACTATCTCTCTTTTAATAATTACTTCTTGAGTTTTCTCATTCCAAATTACATCTACTCCGTCTTTTAATCCTAGCGCTCTGGCTACGTTTCCTATTGGAAGCATAGTTCTGCCTTTTTCTAGGATTGGTTTGACGTCTGATTCATATACGTTTCCGTTTACTATGATTTGGTTTGTGTTTACTGAAATTTTTACTGTATTGTATTTGTCTTTTAGAGTTACTGTCCAGGTTGCTAAATCCCATTCTACGTTAAATCCTAGGGCTTCTGCTGCGTATCTTATTGGTACCATAGTTCTGCCGTCTTTTGTAAATGGTGCTATGTCCATTTTGATTTCTGTTTTGGATCCGTTTAAAGTTTTTTCTAGGATTTTGGAGCCTATTGTTAGTTTGGCTTGTAGATTTATTTTTGTTTCTGGTGTTGGTGTTACTATTGGTGTACTTGGTTTGTTGTATTCATATCCCCATCCCCATATTGGGTATTCTGGGTAGTGTGGATAGTGTGGTGTTTCTCTGTAAATTGCGTCTATTTCTACGTCTTTTGCTGGCATGGTGAAGGTGGTTTCGTAATCGTATCTGTCATCTAGTGTGACGTTTCCTTCCCATCTTATAAAGTCTTTTTCTTTTGCAGTGATAGTTATAATTTCTCCTGCTTTGGCTGATCTTTTATTTGCTGATCCGCCGTAGACATGGATTTGGTATGTTTTTTCTATTACTGGTGGTTTAGCTTCTTCTTTTTTATCAATCCAAATTGCCTTTGCTTCTGTGTTTTTTTCGCTTATAACAATTTTACTTCCTGGTTTGTACTCTTTCGAACCTACCAGCCATGCTTTAAATACTTTATTTTTAGGTGGTGTGAATTTACAATCTAAAAGTGTATAGGATTTACCTATCTCAGTATATTCAAAGTACGTTTTACCTGTTCCACCGTTAGCATTATAGGTGACCGCTGCTAAATCCATCTTTTTAATAATTGCCGTTATTTCCACTTCTCCTGCTGGCATAATAAAGGATTTAAAACTTTCTTCTGGACCTTCTAACTCTACATCAGTACCTAGAATTTCCCAGTTCATAAATATCTCGCCTTCTGCAGGTGTAGCATAAATCAAAACTTTTGCACCTTCAGCTGCGTAAGATTCTGGGACTGCATATCCATTATTGACCACAATTTTATAACCTTTTTCGAAATTAGCAGTTACTTCCACATCTTTTGCTGACATCTCAAAAAATGTAATGGCAGTTTGCCTATCATCTAATGTTATGCCTTCACTATTAATTTTCCACTCTTTAAATCCTTGCCCTTCTGAAGGCTCTTTAGCAAATATTTTTACATTCCAACCTGGCAATGCATATTCCGGCTCTGCTCTACCATTATTTACCGTTATTTTATATAAATCAGTAAATTCTGCTTTTATTTCTACTGGTTTATCTGGCATTATAAATGTAGTTTCTTTATTATTTACATTTTCAAATACAACTCCATCACTGCCTACCCAGTTTTTAAATACTTTACCTTCTGGAGGATTTGCTGTTATTGTTACAGTGTCTCCTTTTGCAGCACTTTCAGGTGTTGCTTTTCCATTTTCTATTGTTATTTCATGTGTCTCTAGTAAATTTGCAGTTATTTCTACATTTGCATTCTTCATAGTAAAATATGTTACCTTTGATGTGGGATCTTCTATCGTCACTCCACCACTAATAACCTCCCAACCTCTAAATACTTTTCCTTCTGGGTCATCATTTGGTACTGTTAGCTCTACTCTAGCTCCTGAAGCAGCCATTGACACATTAGATTTACCACCATTTACTTTAACTGTATAACCTCCATCATAGTTAGCATCTATTTGTACGTCTTCAGCTGGCATATAGAAATGTGTCCTTGCTTTAGTTTTTTGGTCTAATGTGACATTTCCCTTTTCTATTTTCCATTCACTAAATCCTAGACCTTCTGCTGATTTGTCTGATGCTAATATTACAATATGATCTCATTCAGCAGCTATAGCAAAAGTAATTGGTATATCATTTCGCGTCAATACTTTTCCTTCATTAACAACTATATTATAGGCTGGTTTATAAATTGCAGTAATCTCCATATCTTCATTTGGCATTGTTAATCCCGAACCCTCATATTGTAAATTAGCAATAAATTTTTTTAGGTCTTCTTTTACGTCCCAATGAGAAAAAACTTGACCTTCTTCAGGTGGATTTGCGGAAAGTTTAACTTTTCCCCCAGCAACAGAGGATGAAGGGGTCGCCTTTCCTCCATGAACTGTTATACTATACTCAGTACCACTTGCTTTAACAAGTGCTACTCCTTCTATAAGCCCTAAAAACAATATAAACAATAATGTTATGGCTGTTATTTTTTTAATCGTTTTCATTTTCTTCTCTCCTTTTTAATTTTTTACTATTTGTCGATTTTTATTAAATTTTCTAAAACTCCTACCAAAATATCGATTTTCTCTAAAAATCGTCCTCTGTAATCAGCATATCACAAGGCTTACAAAAAGTATGTCACCCGTAGGGTGACAAGAGCAAATTTATTTTTGGATAATTAGATTTATTTCAAAAAAATAAATCCAGTGTCGGCGAATTTGATTTCGCCAAACACAGGATTGTAAATTTTTCATATTTGGCCGTAGGCGTAGGGAATTAATTTTCTACTGACACCATCAATATGTAAAATACAATAGCAATTGTAAACACATTAATGGCTCAATCGGCTTACGCCGCGGGACTACATTGGCGGTTTCGATTTGCCACACTTAGTCGTAGGTAACAACTTTTCACTTTACACTTTTAACTTTTAACTGCACTGATTGTGCTTATTATTATAAAAAAATTTTCGCTTCATTTCATCACTTCCTTAAGAATTTCTACACATAATTTGGCCTGTTGTATATTATAGGGTGAGAAAGAAAATAATGAAATGAAGCTATTAAAAATACTTTCCATTTTATGGAGGACCTCACCCTTGGTCGTATAATCTATCGTTCTGTGCTAGTTCCGTCTGGATGATACAATAAGTATGCTTCTTCGTATATTTTCTTTTCTGTCTCTCCTACTGGACTACCTTCTAGCGCAAAATATCCATAACCATCAGTCATTTCAAATTTCAATAATCCGTCAATGTATTCATAAGCTTCTTCATCTCCGGTGCCCTTATCCATTACGAGTTTGTCTCCTTCGTCTACCCAATCTCCTTCGATGGGATCTTCTGGGTCAAAAATGTAGGTTCCGTCTTCGTTAAAGATTACTTTTATTATATCGTCATATCCTCTTTCAAATGCCATGGTTCCATCTTCATCTATATAAGCTATGGTTAGCCAAGTGCCGATGAATTTGCTAGGCTCTGGTTTAGATTCTTCTTTTGGTTTAGAATCTCCGCCACCACAAGCTGTTAGCAAAACCAAAGCTATTATTAAAATAATCGTCAAATATTTTTTCATATTCTTATCCTTTCTCAATTTTTAGTTGGAATAAATGGTATTATTAATTTTGCAATATTTTCTATGGTCATAGTTTGTAAATACACTCTTCCTGGTCCAGTCACAAATGTATCGAATAGACCTTCTCCACCTAGAAATACATTTTTCATACCTTTAACCATTTCCACTTCCATGTTTACCGTTTCGTCCATAGCCGCCAATACTCCTGTGTCCAAAACCATTCTCTCTCCTGGTTGCAAATCGTATTCTACACAGTATCCGTCAATTTCCAAAAATGCAATTCCAGGGCCTGTAATCTTTTGCATAATAAATCCTTCTCCGCCTGCTAGTCCTGCGCCCAATTTTTTTTGGATATGGGCTGACAATTGTACACCGTAAGTTCCGCACATAAATGCTTTTCTTTGTGCTATTATGCTTCTTCCTTCGCCTAATTCTACTGCTAGAATTTTTCCTGGAAAGCTAGATGCAAATGCTATTTCTGCAGGTCCTTGGGCTGTGTATTTACTCATAAATAAACTTTCTCCTGAAAACATTCTACCTAGAGCTTTTTTCGCTCCTCCTTCTGATGTGGATTCTGTGAGGATATTCCCTCTTGCCCATGTTCTTCCCCCTGCTTCACTTATCATAGATTCACCTGGTTCTAAATAAATTCTTACTACTGGCAATGCGCCGCCTTCGATTGAATATTTCATATTATCCTCCTATAGATTGGTATTTATTTTGTAAACTATTACTTCATTTGATGATTTGTCTGGTCTTTCTTCTGTTCCTACTAGATAAGTATTTCCATCCATGCCTTTGAAGAATTTTGCCATCCAAGGATAATTCGTACCTAGTATATCGCTATCTTCAACTTCTCCTAAGAAGTTTCCTGTCTTATCCCATAGATAGAAGGCTCTCATATTTGCATCTGCTGCAAAATACGTGTTCGCTCCTTCTATAATTCCTGTAATAGATCCTAGATTTTTGTCGTCCTTGTTTTTAAGTAATACATCTAGGGTTCCATCTGTGTTGTAAATTCCTAGAGCATAAACACTATCTTCTCCTTCTGTACCACCTGGTATTGCAATTTTTTCCTCTAGTATAAATAAATTGGCCGCCATTTTTTGTACTGGATTTCCATCTGCTCCTACAAATGCAATGGGTTCGCTAGTCATAGTTCCATCATCATTAATAGTAACTTTGTTAATATCGTCGATGCTAAAATTATGTTCTATTCCCCATGTACCACTAGGGTGCAGAGTCAATTTATTTTTAATATCTAGAGCAGTCTTTTCAACTTCTAATCCTTCAAGAATAAAACTGTCTTTATATGGTTCTGTTACATAGGTTTTGCCATTAGGAGATGCTACAATTGCCGAATACTCATTTGGCAATTTTTCTGTCTTTACTAGCTTCATACTGTCATTCATATCGTAAATATAAAGCTCATCATTTTTTACCAAATAAAAGTAATTTCCATTTTGTGCACCAAATGTCTTAAAGGTTTCGTAAGTAGGAATTACAGGATCTAGTTTTATATATTCTGCACTAAATTTATAATCTCCAATGCTTATTTCTCCAGTCGTCGGTGCAAACTCTTCTCCTTCATGGGCGTATGGCGGATCAGTATGTCCTGTATCTTCTGTTAGTAATACGAAACTCTTAAGCAAATTTTCCGCTTCAGCTGATAATTTATCTCCTGCAAATTGTATTTCTATATTGGTTTCTTTTGGAATATTCCTCGCCATAGCCTTTAAATTACTATAACTAGGAAATAGTATTCCATACTCTTCACCGATATAAATTCCGTTTTCGACATTTTTATCAATAAAATCCGTTTCGCTTAATTCTAGTTTTTCTAATTCTTTTCGGATATCCTTTGGAGACCCTCCAACTGAAATATAAATTTTTGCTATTTGTTCTCCATTACTTCCATTAAACACTATCGTCTTGTCATCGTCTGAAGATTTTTCCTCGTTCTTTTCCCAGTCTTTTGGAATTACTGCTTTCCAAAAGACTGACTTGTAATAATCTTCTGGAGCAAATTCTTCTTTAGTTTCTTCTGTTACTTCTTCTGCAACTTTAACTTCTTCTTTTTCAGGAGGTTTTTCACCTTTGTCACCACATGCAACAGTCAGTAGTAAGAAAATACTAAGAAATACCAACAATAACTTTTTCATAATTGCCTCCTCATTTTACTTTGCAGATTCTGGCTTAAATGGAAGTTCATTCCAACTTTCTCCTACTTTTCTAAAATAGAAGGACAAGTGATATCCTGCATTATCTTCTTCATAGTCTTCGTAGTCATATTGAATATATAAAGTCGTCGGATCGTCAAATTTTGCATATAGTAATCCATTTTCTTCTGGGCTCAACCAGTGGTCTGCTATCCACGCGTCTTCTTCTCCAATGTCACCAGTGAAATGGTCGTCTTTAAATTCAATATATGCTGATACAAGTGGGCTTTCAGTATCATCTAAGAAATACGCTTCAAAGTAATATTTTCCTGTGCTATCTGTATCTATTTCGGCGATTAAATCGTATACTACCATCTCGGATCCTTCATACTTAGATCCATAGTGTCCCATTTCTGAAACCACGCCTACCCAATCTCCTATGAGATCTTCTTTGGTATCTATTTCACCAGCAGGTTTGCTAACCGGTCCACTCATTGCTGGTTTTTCTTCAGTAACTTTTGGCCCTTCTTTTTCTTTAGGCTCTTCTGCCACTTCTTCTAATTCTTCTTCCCATTCTTCAGAGGTGCCGAGTAATTCAGCATATGTACCATGAAGTATAGATTTGTCAGTGAGTTCTTTTTCTCTTGCAGAAATTGTAGAGCCCATTTTATTGAAATAAAACTGTCCAAATCCTTTTGCGTCCATGATGAATATTTCTCCATCAAGTTCGCCTACAAAGGAACTAATTTCTCCTAGGTCTGCGTCAATTTTATTTCCTTCTTGAGACCAAGTACCTGTTTGTTCATTTCCTTCGTTGATAATCTTCATAGTCTTATCGTCTTCAAATATCAAAACTATTCCGCTTTTATCATCTCGGGCAAAAGTAGCTATGTCTTCATCTTGTTGGAATGCAAATACTGTCCATTCCCCTGCTATATTACTTGTGCCAGGCTTATCTCCACCTTTTTCTCTTAAGAAGAAAAATGCAAGTAATGCAATTACAACTACACCCGCGCCGATAATAGCAAATTTAGGAATGCCGCCACCAGATTTTCCTCCTCCGCCTCCACCAGAATAAGATTGTTGGTTATAATTTTGTTGCTCTCCATATGATGGTGGTGTTTGATATGAACCTTGTTCACCGGAACCTCCACCTTGACTTTGTTGTTGATTGTATTGTGGTTGTTCTTGATACGTAGGTGTCGCTTGATATGAACCTTGTTGTTCTTCATATCTTGGTTGTTCTGGTTGAGTCGGTGGTTCGTAAACCTTATCTTGATATGTAGGTTGTTGATATGGTTCCTCATATTTTGGCGACTCAGGGATATACTCTTCTTGGATTGGTGCATCCATAATAATTGTATCTTCAAAATCTTCCTTAGGTGATGATACAGGTTGCTCTACTTGTGGCGGAGAAACTTCCTCTACGCTTTTAATTTCTACCATATATACTTTCATGCCTTCTGTTGGAACATAATTCGAACTTCCCGGCATAAAATATACTCCTTCGAATTTAGCATTAGTGTCCAAGTCTTCTTGAACATTTTCTGGATTCGGTTTAATTTCTTTATAATCACTCATAACTTGCCTCCCATTATATTACTAGCGATTTAATTATCGCAGCGAGGAAGTCAAAACTTGTGTTGGAGTAAACGAATGCATCTATCACTCCTGCTTTTTTTAACTCCACTACTCTATCACCCATATCTGCATTTTTGGAATCACATAAAAATATTACTTTGCAGTTTGGACATCGTTTTTGCAACTGTTTTCTAATTTTTATCCCTTCATCAATATGCCCCGGGGATTTGTTAGCTACTTCTAACAACAACACATCTGCTTTATTACCGCAACATACGTCCACAACTAAATCCAAGTCGTCAACAGACAATACTTCAAAGCCTGTATCTCCTTGTATTTTTTCTTTCATTGGATTTTGAAGAATTTTTTGTCTCATCGCTAATACAACTTTTGCCAATCTCGTCACCACCTTGGGGTTCTCATTCTGCCATTTTATTTAAAAATCAATCGATATTCTTCCTGATCTAAAAACTTCTTCGTAATCTGGAATACCGTAACCATAAATTACAAATTTAAAATTTTTTATATCATCGACACTTTTTACTCCTATTTTTTCCAGCTCATACGAACTAAAATTCATGCTGGTAAATCCTCCTGAATCCTCTGGCAAGTTGCAATATATATAGCTATTTAAGACATAGCCATTTATCATTACATCTTCTACGGCAAAACCCAATTTATTTTCAGTCTGATTTTTTATGTATAGTCCAAAATAAGACTCATCTTGATTTCCTTCCCATCCTGTACCTGTTACAACTATTCCGTCACCTTCTACTACAGAAAAACTATTAGAACCTAGTTTCTTTGAATCTTCATGGGGCAGGTTTGTCTCTATTAACAAGTCTTCGATAATATAGTTTCTATCACTTTCGCTTTCAATTTCATCTGCAGAAAATCCAACTATAATTTCTGAAATGTTTTTAAACCCCATATATTCTAGGTCATTGAAAAAGATATATTCACAAAATCTAGCTTTTGCTTTATGGGGTATCGTATAGTTTCCATAAGGTTCTTTGTGAAAACCGTTAATTTCGAGCTTAGTTAGGGTTACGGCAAGACTTTCTCCAGTTAGGTTCTCAAAATCTATACATACATCTGCAGAATCTTCATCATACACTACATTTATAAGTTCAATTTTTATACCCTCTTCATCGTACAATACTTTTCTATCAGATACTTCTCCCTCTGGATATCCTATGTAAACCTCTACTTCTTCTTCAGATACATCAGTATTATTATTTTCATTTGATTGTGATATTGGTGTTTCGGTTTCCGTTGTGTTTTTTGTTTTTGCTGCTTTATTATTACATCCTGATAATAGTATCAAAAGTAATGTCAAAACCAATAGTATTTTCTTGTTCATATCCATCCCTCTCCTTCAATTTTTTCTATCTATTTAGATTATATTACAGGCTTTAATAAAAGTATGTCACCCGTAGGGTGACAAGAAGAACTTTTTTACAATTTTTTTAAATAAAAAAACGTCTGAAGAATCGAATATTTTTTCGTAATTATTCTTCAAACGTTTTATTCTAAGCCATATGTGAATTGACAAGTTTTGCCATTTCGTTGTATTTTTTTATTACTTCTTCTTTTTGTAAATCTCCTGCTTCTAGCATTTCGTTTATAGAATTGATTCCATTTTCTAGTTCTGGGTTGACTACTCCTTCTTTGATTAATTGTATCGCCATATTTCTAACTGAATACAGCCTGTGAAGCACTGGCATAATTTCTGATTCTTCTTTGTTCTCTGCTAAGAGTTTGTGTAGATGCCAAGTTTGGTTCATCTCTGTGGAGATGCATTTATTGGGAAGATGGAGTTCATTTTCTTTTAAATCCTTCAAAAGTTCATTTAATTCTTCGTCTTCAAATTTGTGAATCATTAAAAAATTTATGTCCACCGGTTCATGAGTCGACGGATATTCTATTTTCTTTCTCTCTCCTATAAGATATCCTACATTTTGTCCCAAGTCGTCGTCAGTTGCTGTTATGATTTCAAATTTGTGCTTTTCTTTTAAGCTTTCTATTTTTGAAAGCATTTCATCTGGCATATTATATACTAATAATTTTTTTGTCATATAATCCTCTCACTAATATTTTATTGTTTTCTCTTTTGTCTCTATAGTTTTTCCTGTTTTTTCTAAAAAAATTTCCTTTGGTTTTTCCATTGAAGCGAATTGAAGGGGTGTCAAGGCATGGGAATAGCTGCCGGCATTATTCATTATAACAACATCTCCTATTTCTAGCTTTGGAAGGTTCACATCATGAGCTACTACATCTGCTGCAGTACATAGATTTCCCATTAAAGTGACTTCTTCTCTTAATTCCTCACTTTTTAATATTCCTATTTGGGATGAATTAAAAGATGTAAATAATGGTTCAGTGGCTACAGGATAATCTTCCAAAGTATAATTGCTAATCATTTGGGAAATAGAAGGTCTATAGAATCCATTTAAGGTATTATTTAATATAATATAGGTCTTGCCATGGGATTTCTTCTTGTCTCTCACCTTTGTAACATAAATTCCCGCTTTTCCTACTAAATATCTTCCAGTTTCTATATAGATTTTTATCGGTTTTAGTTTCTCTTTTATCTCTTCCAAATTATTATGGAAAGCTCTTCCAATTTTTTCTACTTCCACTGGAGAATCCTCTTGATTATATGGAATCCCGATACCTGAGCCCATATTAATAAATTCTAGCTTTCTTCCCAATGCACTTTGGAATCTCAAAGCTAAGTCCAAAACATTTTTGTGATAGAGTTCTATAATATCTTCTGCTAATTCTTGGCTTTTTGAATGGACATGAATCCCTGTGACTTCTACATTGGGTGTGAGTTTTATTTTTTCTAAATTTTCAAATATCTGATCTTCGTCTATTCCAAACTTACTGGGAATTCCCACATCTGAGTGAAAGGTGAAGTTAGGATTTATCCTTATTCCTATCTTGGCAGTGATTTTCATATCTTGAGCCACCTTAGATATTAATTCTATCTCGTGGAAGCTATCTGCGATAATTGTGGCAATCTCGATGGATTCCCGAATATCTTTTTCACTTTTTCCTGGAGCTGAGTATTGTAAATCCCTTTTGGAAACTTCTCTTTCGTGACTTAATTTCACTTCTTCTAGGGACGCAGCATCAGCACCTATATTTTGCGAAAAAATAGAATCTAGAATTCGAAGATTTGGATTCGCTTTTAATGAGTAAAGGAAATCTACGCCTTTAAAACTATTTTTTAATCTCTCAATGGATTTTAATATTTCATTTTCGTCATATAAATAAAAACTGTCATGGTCTTTTGCTAATTTTAATATTATTTCTTTTTCAATCATTGCAAAGCCTCCTTTTTCTCTATATGCCCTTAATTATACCTTTTATTAACTGTAAAATATATTTATTTAAACTATTGCCGCGATAATTATGTTTTAGTATACTTGCTATAATAACAAAATTTAGAGGTGAGCCATGATTATTCAAACCAAAGATTTAAAAAAGAATTTTGGCAAAGTAAAGGCACTAGAGGGTGTGGATTTGATTTTAAATCCCGGAGAGATTCTGGGTTTTATCGGTCCCAATGGTGCCGGCAAGACTACTACCATTAGAATATTGCTAGGTAGCATTAAAGGGGATGGATTTGCTAGTGTTTTGGGCATGGATCCTTGGAGGGATGCTGTGGAAATACATAAAAACCTTTCCTATGTCCCTGGGGATGTGAACTTATGGCCTAATCTCACTGGTGGAGAAGTAATTGACCTGTTTATGAGATTGCAAAAACAAAATAATAAAAAATTTCGAGATGAATTGATTGAAAAGTTTAATTTAGACCCTAGAAAAAAATGTAGAACCTACTCAAAGGGCAATCGCCAAAAAGTTGCATTGATAGCTGCTTTGGCTTCAGATGTGGATTTGTATATATTTGATGAGCCTACTACGGGATTGGATCCTTTGATGGAAAGCATTTTTCAAAATGAATTAAGTCGCATTAAATCCCAAGGCAAAAGCGTCTTACTTTCTTCTCACATTTTGTCCGAAGTAGAAAAAATATGCGATACAGTAAGCATTATTCGCCAAGGCAAAATTATTGAAACTGGATTGATACAAGATATTAAGCATTTGACTATGTCCAAAATTAAAGTACAAACTAAAAAACTCATTACGGATATGGATACCAATAGATTAATTCACGATTATAAAATTTCCAATGGAGTTATGGAATTTAACGTAATAGGAGAAGATTTGGGAGAAGTTATGAGCTATCTTTCAAATTATGAAATAATAAGTCTAGAAGCCAGTCACCCTACTTTAGAAGAATTGTTCATGACTCATTATGAAAAGAGGAGTTAATATGAAAGACTTATTTTATAACACTTCTGAGATTTTAAAGTTCATCATTAGAAGAGAAAGGATTAGGCAGCTGATTTGGATTTTAGCCTTCAGCTTGTTTTTAGTGGCACTTGTTCCAGTATTTGAAAATATCATTTCTACTTCTTCAGATATGAAAGTCTTAATAGATACTATGAAAAACCCAGTGATGATTGCATTTATTGGGCCTGTATTTGTGAATGATTATTATACAACTGGATCTATGTATGCTAATTATATGTTGCTATTTTCTGTATTGATAATCGCCACTATGAATATATTTTTAATCTCCACTCATACTAGGGCTGATGAAGAAGATGGGAGATTAGAATTTATACAGTCATTACCTATAGGAAAGTTTTCCAATATGAGTGCTGTTATGATTTTAGCATTTATTTCAAATTTATTAATTGGAGTCCTAACTGCTATAGGATTTTATATAATTTTACCAGGAGAGATGTCATTCCTAGGATCTTTTGTATTTGGAGCAAGTCTTTTTGTAATTGGGAATTTATTTGCTGGAATCACACTTTTTTATTCCCAAATAACTATAAGCAATAGGACTGCAGTAGGCCTTAGTTTTTTCACCTTGTTTTTCTTCTATGCTTTGAGAGCTGTGGGAGATATGTATATCGATGTGCTTTCTATCGTCTCTCCCCTAGGTCTGATTTTAAAAACCGAAAATTTTGTCAACGATTATTTTTATCCTTTGGGAATAATATTTATTGAGTATTTTGTGATTATGGGCTTGGCTTTTGCAATTGGGAGGAATAGGGATTTGGGAAGTGGAATTATTCCACAAAAAGCTGGAAGAAAAAAAGCTAGTCCTTTCTTAAGGAGCGTAGGCACATTTGCATTTAGGTTGCTTAGAAATCCAGTATTAATTTGGACTTTTGTGATTTTAATCTTTGCTGGTATGTATGCTTCTGTCTTTGGGGACTTGGAAGGTTATATTGACTCTTCAGAGATGATAAGGGAAATGTTTATTATAGATAGTGAATTTTCTTTAACTGAACAATTCATATCTCTTCTTATGGTGATTATGGCTATAATTTCAACAATTCCAGTTCTAACATTCCTTCACAAAGCTACATCTGAAGAAAAGGTGCAATTAGCAGAAGAAATTCTAGCAAAGCCAGTTTCTCGATATAAATACCTCGGTTCCTTCTTTGTTATTGCTATTTTAATGACTATAGTGTTTCAATTTTCCACTGCTATAGGATTTTATGGTGTGGGAAGATATTTTCTAGAAACTCTTCCTAGTTTTAAAACTTTTTTAATCTCAGCGATGATGTATGTACCTGCGATACTAGTTATGTTAAGTATATCTGTGTTTTTAATCGGAGTGCTTCCTAGATTGACATGGCTAAATTATTTATACTTAGGTTATATCGTCGTGGCTGTCTATTTTGGAAAAATTTTAGATCTTCCAGAAGTTTTAGCTAAGGCTACTCCTTTTGGGAACGTGATCCAATATCCAATGGAAGAATTAGAATTTACAAGTACCTGGATTTTGTTAGGGATATTTATAATATTAAGTGGAATTGGATTTATTGCTTATAGAAATCGGGATTTGATGTAATTAGTTTCCAAATAATAAAAGATTACTTAGCAAGGTATGCCCATAAAATTCCGTTTTTTATTACTTTAAAATCAATTTCTTTAAATTGAAAAATTTCTCCGTCCATATTTGCAATTGCACCCTGAGGAGTTTTAATTTTTCCAGAAACCACTTCATATTCTTCTACATTTTCGTGGGTAATATGAGTTCCCTTTTTGTATTTGAAAATTAATGGAATTATAGATAGGTATGGAAGTTTTTTAATAGCTACTAAATTTAATACCCCATCATCTATTAATGCTGTAGGTGATGGGTTAAATCCTGAACCATAATATCCTCCATTACATAAAGCTGAGATGATATATTCCCCAGATACTTTCAAATTCTTTCCAGTTACAGTAATCAAATCATATTCCAATTTTTCATTTTTGATATTTAAAAGGGATTGGATTATTGCGAGGATAAATGCTTTTTTACCTAGTTTGGGATAAAGATTTAAAAAATCATAGGTTCGCTTCAAAATATGAGTGTCAAATCCTATGCTCATTACGTTTATACATTTTTCTCCGTTAATGTCTATTATGTCAATAGGTCTAATTTCAGGTTCGAATGTATCTTCTATTTGAAAATTTGAATAGTCAAAGTTTTTTGAAAAATCATTTCCAGTTCCCATGGGAATAAGTCCCAAAGCTGTATCGCTTTTTGCTAAAACTCCTGCTATTTCACCTATAGTTCCGTCCCCGCCGCATGCTATCACAATTTTATTTGAATAGTTCCTTTTAGAAAATTCCAATGCAGCTTTCTTACCATGTTCTTTATCTTCAGTGAGAACAATTTCTAATTCATCTAAACGATTGTGTTTTGTATAAGTATCTATAATTTTATTTTTAAAATCTGCAAAGTTTCCATTTCCTGCTTTAGTACTTAGGATAAATAATTTTTTAATCATTTTGCCTACCGTTATTATTTATTTTAATTAATTATAGACTATTCTAAAGGCTCAACTTTGTCAAGATTTCTCAAGTTATGATTTTCAATTAAAAAATCACATATTGCTATGCGATTTTTCTTTGAAATTATTTTCCCATTTTTTCTTTAAACATTTCAACTCTTTCTTCGAAACTGACAACTTTATGAAGTTCGTGGAGCATCCACATATACCCAAAGTTGTCCTTTAAGATTGCATTGGAGACACCCATTTCCTCTAGTTTAATTACTTCTTGAAGCACCGTCCAGTTTTTTGATTTCGCTTTTTTAAATACGTCTTCTATATCTTCTACCAAGACATTGAACCAAAAAGAGTTATTGGAATTTTCTCCTGGAGCTACTAAAAAATACTCTGGATTTTCATCTAATAGGTGAAATCTAGTGCCATAAATCGTAAATATAGCTTCGTTGGATCCCTGCGGAAATTCAGTGACTTCAAGTCTTTCCACATCAAATATTTCTTCATACTCTGACAAAGCTGCCAAACTGTCAGTTACTACCATATCTATTTCTACGCCAACCGTTATCATATCCTCCTACAAATTTATATTCAATTGATAGCCTAAAGTGTATGAATTTAACCAAAGAATAATTATTTATTAATATAATTCCCTGCAAAGACACCAACTGTGGATAACTGTTTTTATTTTTGTCAATACCAAAACGTAAAATAATTTAAATATTATACTTCTCTTTAGTAAATTTTGATGAAGTTTTTTAAATTTATTTCAAAAAACAAAACGACTAAACCCATAGATTTAGCCGTTTATGTTGATTTGTTTTTCTGTTTTTATAGTTGAAACTATTTATTAATTTTTCTTAATATACACAGGCTCTGTCTTTGCTGCTTCCTACATTACACCATGTTATCCACATTATCCACATTTTTAAAATGCAGCTAATAGCTCGTCTATAAATTTTTCTCTATCTATACTTACAATTACTTTGCAATTATTTGGTGGCTTTCTATGAGGCCTTTCATCAGTAAATGACATACCGCCACTGAATAATCCACTTGGTTCAACGTTCACATACATATCTTCCATTACCATTATTTCTGGATTGGTAATTGCTAAAACTGATACTGGATCGTGGAGAGCTGGGTCTTCATTTTTATAGGCTATTAGAATTTCTGTAGCTACATTGGAGACTCTAGTATTTATTGCTCGCATTTTTTCCACATCTTCATCAACTACATAAGCATCTTTTAAAGTTACATTTAATCCAGCAAGGATAATGGGAATACCTAGATTCATAACTATATGTGCGGCATGAGGATCTACTAAAAAGTTAAACTCACCTTTTGCAGTTCTGTTTCCTACCGTAGTGCTTCCGCCCATAATACTTAGAACTTCTACCTTTTCTTTTAACTCTGGATAAATTAAAAATACCGTAGCTATGTTAGTTAAGGGTCCTACTGCTATTATGGTAACTTTTTCTTCTGACTCTCTTAAAGTTTCAGCAATAGTTTCCACAGCATTTTTTTCTGAAAGCTCGGCCAAATCATTTTCATTAAATAATTCCCCTACGCCACCAAAACCATCTTCGCCGTGGGTATTGGATGCTACAATTTGCGGAACCAAAAGTGCACTTCCTGCTCCTCTAGCTATTACAGTATCCATTTCCAAAAGTCCTGCTACTAGTCTGGCATTTTTTGTCGTGTATTCTATGCCCACGTTACCAGCTACTGTAGTAATTGCTTTAATGTCCAGTTCTTCTTTTGCATTTGCAAGCATAAGGGCTAACGCATCATCTACACCTGGATCACAATCTATAATTACCGGAATTTTTTTTGTCATTTTGTTAGCACCTCTATCAATCTTTCTCGAAACTTTTCTTCATCCAAATCTAAAATCACATGGGCGTTTTTTTCAGTTGTACTAAAGCTTCGTCTATCTGCAAGAGTTTGCCCCCTAGTATATACACCTTCTGTTTCCACCACCACATGATAGTCCTTGCCAGTAAATATTTCGGGATCAGTATGATACATAACAGCCACTACGTCATGAAGACTTATTTTGCTGCCTCTTTTTTCTTCAATTCTCTTAAAAGAAGCCAGCATTATTTCTGTTAAAATATCTGTAATCTTTAAATTTGACGCTTTTAAAATATTATGGATGTCCCAATTGTAATCTCCCTTTTCAGTAACATCCAATCCAGCCATATTCACTTTGACGCCACTTTTAAATACTATCTCAGCAGCTTCTGGATCAGCTATAATGTTAAATTCTGCAGCAGCAGTGGTATTTCCTTTCTCCAAACCTCCGCCCATAATGGTGATTTCTGAAATCTTTTCTTTCAAATCAGGTCTGCCCAATAACAGTAAAGCGATATTCGTTAAAGGTCCCACTGCGATAATAAGTGTCTTGTCGTTATTTTCCAAGACATCCACCATGGCATCAAAAGCATTTCTTTTACTAAGTTCTGCCAACTCATCATCTTCGAACTCATATCCACCTAGTCCCGTTTTACCGTGAATTTCTCCCGCTAAAACTTGTCTGCCCATAATTGGCATAGCAGCGCCTTCACATACTTCCACATCCCAGTCCAGAGCTTTCACTAATCCTCTGAGATTTCTAGTAGTGTATTCAACCTCTACATTTCCTGCAACGCTTGCAAGTAATTTCACATCAAATTTTTCTGAATTTTTTAAATATACAATTGCAAAAGCGTCATCCACTCCTGGATCGCAATCAAATATTGTACAAATTTTTTCCATATTTCCTCCTAAAATTATAAACTAAAAACTTTCTTTCCTAAACCAAAATAAATTTTTCTAAATTTCACTCCCATTATCACAATAACTGTAAGTGCAAAAATTGAAATCCACATAATATGCATTACTCCAAAATTTTTCACAACTATTCCGGTGACTGATGCAACTATTGTGCTTCCAATCGAACCCGCCGTTCCTAACATTCCAGTAAATCCACCGGATTGTGTCGGGAAAAATTCTCCTCCTATACTTACAGCCATTGAATAATAATTTGCCAAGAAAAATCCTATAAAAAATGAACAAGAATAAATCCAAATCAAATTTTTTGTATAAATTAATAGCAATAAAGAAACAATAGCTAGAAATGGATTAAATAATAATAAACGTGTGAAATGAACTCTACGAAGCACCAAGGAAAACACAAAGGAACCTATCACAGTGCCAAGTAGATAATAAGTTAAGGATTGTACCGCATCTGATGGAAGGATTGCTTTGCTAGTTTGTACATAAAGAGGTAGCCAAGTCAAAAAAGTATAATTTGCTAGATTAAAAAATAGAGAAAGAACTAAAACAAATACGCCTTCTCTTTTAATTTCCGGTGGATTTTCAAATATCTGCAAACTAAAATCTTCACCAGTCTTCGCGCTCGCTTGTGGTGGGAATTTTATTAATAGGGCAAGTACAGTTGTAAACACTGTAATTCCTAAATATATTGCAAATAAGTAATTGTAACTTAAACCTTTACTCATGAGCAACACCGCCAAAAATGACGTAAACATTCCACCGCCTCCGAAGAAAACTTGTACCATACTTACATAAGGTCCACTTTTATCTCCATAAGCGTCAAACAAAATGCTAAAACCAGGAGCATCCATAAGTCCGAAAGCCAGTCCACCAATAAATGAGTAAATCATTGCCATATAATAACTGGACGTTGTCATCATCCCGATATTAAATATGATATACAATATTCCACCGGCTACAATAACTATTTTTCGTCCTTTTTTATCAGATATCAATCCGCTTGCGTAAAGGGTGAGTACAGTTCCTATTCCTCGAGCCGAAGCTAAAATGGCAATATCCCCAGGTTCCCTTGCTAGTCTAATAGTCAGCAAGACCATCAAAGCTCCAACTACATTATTAAGTCCCCCCTCAATAAACATCGTGAAATAGGAAACTGCAGTCGCACCAATTTTTTTATTCCCCAATTACTTCCTCCCAGATAATAGATAGAAGATAGTAATTAGTAGATAGTAGATGCCTGCGGCAAGTTTCGACAAATTCAATTTGTCAATCTTAACCGTAGGCAAATTTATTAATTACTAATTACTATCTAATAATTACTTTCTAATTATTACTTGTTGCTAATTTTTTCGCTTTTCTTTGTCTTTCTGTCATTCTTCTGTATGAGAAGAATGTGTATGCTAATATTGTTGTGATATATGGAATCATTTGAATAAATTCTACTGGAATAGTGACAATAGATTGTAAATTGTTAGCGAGTGATTCGAATACGCCAAATAGTGCACTAGCTAAAAATGCTCCTATAGGATGTCTGCCACCTACGTTATTAGCTGCCAATCCTACAAATCCTCTACCTGCTACCATTCCCCTTACGAAGAATTTCATATATCCCATGGACATATACGCTCCTGCCATTCCTGCTAAAAATCCAGAAATCCCAAGGGCAATATACTTAGTTTTATTTACTGAAATACCTACTGACTCTGCTGCGTGAGGATTTGATCCTACAGATCTGATTCTCAAACCAAGAGGAGTTTTAAATAATAAATAATTCAAAACAAATATTAACGCAAAAGAAATATATACCAAAACGCTATGTCCAGATAATACCTTTCCAATAAATGGAAGGTCCTGAATCAAAGGTATATTAATATTAGGCAAAATTTTGCTTCCTATAGAAGCAGAAGTAGCTTTTTCTCCTGTAAAAATAAATAGTAAGAAGATAGTCGCCCCTTCAGCCAATAGATTCAAGGCAATAGCTACTAATACTTCATCTGTATCCATTTTTAATTTGAAATATGCAAGTGATAAACTCAAGCCAATGCCTATCAATAATGCTACTAATAATCCAATCCACGCACTACCTGACCAATAAGATGCCATAACTGCAAACAGAGCAGAGAAAAGCATTATACCTTCAATGGCCATATTAGTTATTCCAGATCTCGCTGCGATTAAAGCTGCTAAGGCTGCTAGAAGTAAGGGAGTTGTAGATCTAACTACACCAAACCAAAAGCTTGGGTTTCCAAATAGACTTATAACTGCGTTCATGCTTCTACCTCCTTAACCTTTGTTTCAACTTGGGAAACTTTTACTATTTCTTTTTCTTTCCATGTACTCAAGAAGGACTGAGCTGCAATTAGAAGAATTATAGTCGCTTGTACTATAGATATAATCTCTGCAGGAACATTGGATGTTCTATTCAAAATATCTGCTCCAGTTCTTACATAGGCTAGAAAAAATGCAGCAAATGGAATGGACCTAGGATTTTGTCTAGCTAATGTGGCAATTATTACCCCATCAAATCCAAAACCCGGTGCTTCGTTCCACATGAAGGACGAATATATTCCCAACATTTCTACACTGCCACCTAAACCAGCAATACCAGTTCCTATAATCTGAGCTAGAATTACTACCTTAGATACTTCAATTCCAGTGTATTTCGCAAATTTTTCATTGGATCCTACTGTCCTAAGGGTGTATCCCCATTTAGTTTTATAAAATACATAATATGCAATTATTACCACAGCCAACATTATAAATAGTCCAAAGTGAATTCGAGTTTTTGGAATCAATGTCCCTAAATTAACTCCTTCAGGTAAAGGATATGATTCTTGACTAGATCTGCCTGGATCTCTAACTACATAATTGAATAAATATTTTACAAAAAATCCAACTAAATAATTGAGCATCAAAGAAATTACTAGTACATTGGCTCTATATTTCTCGCTTAGTACTGCCGGCACTCCTCCAATAACTGCTCCTGCAAGAAAACCTGCAATTAACGCAACAATTACAGTCAAAAAAGGTGGTAGAGGAGAAAAAATTCCTACAATCGTCGCCATCATCGCTCCCATATAAAAAGCACTGTTGGCAGATAAGTTATATCTTTTCGTTGTAAAAACTACAGTAAGAGCAAGACCTGTAAAGCTAAGTGGTATCATAAGCTCAATAACATTTGAAAATCTTCTCATGCTAGTCAATGGTCCAGTCAAAAGAGTTTTAACTGCATCCAATGGGTTGTCACTAACTAAGGCGATTATGACAATAATTATTGCTAAAGAAATCAATAGTGTTAAAATTGTCCTTAAAATTTCAAATCGAGATTCTATCTTACGAATTTCTCGTCTGACGTCTCTAACTTCGCTATTAACTTTATCCGTCATGATATCGCTCCTTTCAGTTCTTCTTCATTCATAAACTTAAGACCTAACATATATAGTCCTAATTCTTCTTCTGTAACCTGCGATGCGTCTTTGAAATAAGCAGAGATTTTGCCATCGTAAAATACTATTAAGCTGTCAGATAGTTCCATTACTTCGCCAATATCTGCACTTACTACCAAGACTCCTACGCCATTATTTCTTTTTTCTACGATTTTTTCACGAATAAGGGCAGCCGTTCCTACGTCAATTCCCCTAGTGGGTTGGTCAGCAATCAAAAGATCCATGTCCAAATCCATCTCTCTGGCAGCTACTACTTTTTGGATATTACCACCCGAAAGCATACGCACAGGAGTATTTCTGGAGTCAGTTTTGACTTCAAATTCTTTTATAAGACGTTCAG
>JAAZCH010000446.1 GCA_012513395.1 Tissierellia bacterium | reverse complement strand
CTCATAGTGAGACAAGAAATGTGCTAGTAGGCACAACCACAGAGCAATATATCTCTGGATATAAGTGCAGCTGCGGAGCAACTAAATAAAGTAAAAATTAAATTAGATTAAGACAAGGCGGTTAGTAAAACTAATCGGCTTTTTCTTTTGTCCAAAAGTAAACCTAGAAAGTGAGGTAAAGATGGAATTTACAAAGAGAAAGAATAAAGATAAAAGTAAGACAATAAGTATTCTGATGATTCTATGTATGTTAGTAGGAATATTGACTCCGACTAAAGTAAGCGCATTGTCATCAGCAACTATTCATGAAGGCGATACAATCACATATACTCAGTATGGAACAATATGGTATGGCTCTGGTAGTGCAGGTTATACAAACCTGAAGAATACGGATTTAAAGGATGGTCTTGGAGTTAGAAATATGTATTGTATGCAGCCGCATCTTCCGTCACCTAATGGTACAGGAGGCGGAACTATTACAATTACAACGATTCGTGGTTCAGATAATACCGCAACAGATGTGTGGAATTCAATTCGAAATACCCTATATTATTCACCAACTTATGAAGGATACAAGAATAATGCTCAAGGTATTAAAAGTAGTGGATACTATACTGGAGACTTCAAAGCTGATAGTGCCATTGCACATCTAGCAGTATCTTATGCATATGATGGATTTAATGATGATTGCGCAGGCTGGGGAGGTCACAAAGTAAAAGATGATACAGATCCAGCAATTTGGGCAAAGGCAAAAGCACTTGCTAATGCAATGAAGGCACATTCTGGTAAGTATAATGATGCTGTTCCAGATAAGTTTAAATGCATCTATACAAGAGTCCCTGCTTGCCAGGACATGGTAGTAGGATATGTAACACCAAGCGGCACAGTAAAGATTCAAAAGACTAGTACAAATCCTAGCATTACAAGTGGAAATAATTGCTACTCGTTTGAAGGTGCCAAGTTCGATGTCTACGATGGAAGTACTAAGGTTGCAACCTTGACCGCAAAGGCAGATGGTAGTACAGACCCCGTAGTTCTAGAAGAAGGAACATACAAAATAATTGAGTCGGTTGCTCCAAAGGGATATTCAAATCTAGATGGAAATGGTAAACCAATTTCAAAGACAGTAACGCTATCTCCTAACGATAACAAGATAGTAACCTTTGAGGACCAGCCATCTACTGACCCAGTTAATATCGTCTTAAACAAGATAGATAAGGAAACTGGAAAGACTGTGCCACAAGGAAATGGAACTCTTGCAGGCGCTATTTACAAGATGGAATACTTCACTAATTATGAAGCATCAGGAACGGCTGAAGCCACTTGGTATTTTAAAACTAATAGCAAGGGAAGAATTCTATTTAATAACGATAGCAACTTCCTAGCAGATAGAAGTTCTCCACTATACCTAGTAGACGGTGCACCACAGTGTCCACTTGGCTCAGTTCTAATCACAGAGGTTACTGCTCCAGAAGGATACACAGTAAACTCAAAGCCACAAATTGTAAAGATTACTGAAGATGGAAGAGATACACCTATTGTTAATACCTATGTAACCTTTGATTCGGAAGAAACACCAATTAGAGGTGGAGTTGAAGTTCAAAAGGTAACAAAGGGCACAATGAAAGAGCACCCACTTGGCAGTGCAACACTTAAGGGTACAAGCTTTGAGATTAAAAATGTCAGTGAAAACTCAGTAAGAGTAGATGGCAAGGACTATGCCCCTAATGAGGTGGTAAAGACAATCACAGTAGAGGGAGAAGATGGAATTGCAAAGACAGATTCTAATACTCTTCCTTATGGAAAATACACCATCAAAGAGATTTCAGTAGGAGAAGGATATAAGCTAACAGAAACAGATGCAAGAACCTTTAAAATTGAAAACGATGGAGACTACTTTAAGTATGATTTATCTAAGCCTTTTGCTAATGAAGTAAAAAGAGGAGATGTCAAGTTTGTAAAAGTAAAGGATGGTTCTCTCATGAGAATGGCAAATGTTCCTTTTAAGATTACAAGTAAGACTACAGGAGAAAGCCACATTATCGTAACAGATATTAACGGTCAGGCTAGCACTTCTAGTAAGTGGGCACTTCACTCTAACAATACTAATGCAGGAAAAACAGCAGATGATGGTATCTGGTTTGGTGATGATGGACATGGAAATATTGCTAAGGTAGAAGATCAAAGAGGAGCACTTCCTTATGACACATATATCTTAGATGAGCTTCCATGTAAGACCAATGAAGGGTGCGAGCTAATCAAAGGACTAGAATTTAGAATCTCACACGATGAAGAAACATCAATTGAGCGTGGGTATGTAGACTTAGGCACTATTACTAATGATCTTTTGCCACCAACACTAAAGACGACTGCAACAGATAGT
>JAAZCH010000427.1 GCA_012513395.1 Tissierellia bacterium | reverse complement strand
TTTCCCTATATGGTTCTTCAGGTTTAGCTTTAAACACTGAAATAACCTCATAAGTTTTAAGTCCTTCTTGAGTATAAATTCGAATTTCTTTATGATTATTAAAAAAATCCTCATTTTCATATTGTAATAGCTCGTTAAAAATAGTTTTAGCCGATCTGACATTATGTCCGTAAACCACTGAATTCTTATCGGTAAAACTCGAGGTATTTCTACTGTCTAAAAACACTTCTCCAAAAGCGTGGTAATTCCCTTCTTTATCATGATCTAGGTAAAATTGATTGTCATTTCCTTGAACAATTGGATATAATATCTCCGTCTTTGGAATCTCGATTATTCCAACTATAGATGGATACTCGGCTTTTAACTCCTCTACTTTGGCTTTGGCAGCTTCTTGTAGTTTTTCTTCTAATTCCTTGTTCTCTTCTACTTCTTCAATAGGAATAATATTTTCCTCATCCAAATCCGAATCTAATTCCACAATGCTCATTGAATTTTTAAATTCATTTTGAGCTTTAATGTATCTATAATCCTCAATTTTTCTAATTCCAAACCAAATCAATAAAACTAAAAGGGCGATTCCTAATAAAATTTCAATCATTAACCATAATTTTTTCTGCATATTATTATTTATTTTCCAATCCTTTAATTACTTCTTCTAAAAACTCAGAAACGTCCTCAGGTGTAGCTTCTGGAAACTCCAATCCTTCTTCCATGGATATTAACTCCTTGCCATCTTTGTCTACAAAAAACATAGTAGGCGTTCTTGTTACTTTATCTTCCAAAGATTTAGCAAAATCATTCGTCATCTTATAATTTTTATATGATATTCCCCATTCTTCCATGGTTTTTAACACTTCATCAGAATCATCTTCAAAACATATCCCCATAAAATTAATGTCAGGATAATTTTTGTATATATCCTCTATTCCTTCCGCCTCAATTTTACATGGTGGACATTCTGTTTGCCAAATTGTAATTATGTTTATTTTTTCTAGTATTTCTTTTCCTAAAATCTCCCCCGTTTTCAAATCCTCAGCTGAAAAATTAAGGATATCAAGTTGATTGTTTTCTAGTTTTTCATTTGAAAGATTTGGGGTTTCAACTTCCCTTGCACATGAAATTGATATTAAAGCTATACATAGAGTCAATAGTATTGAAATAAATATTCTTATTTTTTTTTTCATAAAACCTCCTAATATCTTGGATATATTTTACAGTAAGCAAAACTTTTTTTAAAGGGAGTAAAGCAAAACGCACATCATTTTGACGTGCGTTTATTGCTTTATTTAGCTTTTCTACGCCTTATATCAGAATAAATAAATAATAAGGCTAATACGATTATGCTTACAACGTGCAATAAATATCCTTCTACCAATGTCTTCGGATTTGAAGCTATCGGATCTATTGGTGGTTTTGAAGGTTCAGGTGTAGTTGTAGTTTCTTCAGGTGTCACAGGAGGTTCAAATACCGGTTCTTCTGGTTTTTCTACAATTACATCAATTGGATTCGGTGGTTCTTGTATTATCTCAGTTGGAGTATCAGGTGGTGTCACCGGTGGCGTTATAGGCGGAGTCACTGGAGGAGTTACAGGCGGTATCACTGGTGGTATATCAACATATGTGTTTATTATATTGAATCCATCATAGCCTACACTATATCCACGTGGTACTACTTCTTCCACCCTGTAACTATGTCTCGAACCGTCTCTTTCGACCAAAACATAGGTTCCAAAATCATACTTCCATCCATTTTGCCAATCTACCATTTTCCTTACCAATTCTTGCTCGTCTCTGAATAATATTACAGTTATTGATTCAGGTCTATCAATACTACTATCTCCTACCCAAGTTTTTTCTCCTTTTATATGAATCAGCTCTTCACTAGGAGGTGTAGGTTTCTTAGTATTAGCGATATTATATCCACTGTATGTGGCTTGGTAGCCATTAGGAACATCTTCTTCCACAGTATATTGATATATAGTTCCATCTGAATCTTTGAGTATCCTTTCACCAAAATCATAGGACCATTCATCTACACTTGTAACTACCTTACTTTCGACCAAATCACCATTTCTGTATAAGTTTACAGTTATATATTCTGGTCGATCACTTTCAGTGTCGTTAATCCAAGTTTTCTTACCCTTTATGATACCGGTTAAAGGCTCAGGTTGAGGTTTTTCCATCTTAGTGTTAGTGATGATAAATCCGCTTTCCATATTGCCAGTAACTTCAGGCGTCTTGTAACCCGGTACTGTATCTTCAATAACCGTATAATTTATTTCTGTTACTCTATCTTCTCTGTATTTTTCAAGTCCTTCGAAAGTATAGGAAGTTTCACCATTAGGCAATTGTATCTGTCTTACTATATTTTCTCCGTCCATTAACCTTATGGTTATAGTTGGTCGATTTTGTACATCTTCCTCATCGACCCACACTTTGTCTACTCTAACAGAAATTTTTTCCGTTGGAATAGGATCATTCATAACAGTTAACACGACTGGTACGCTTGAATTTTCAGATGGAGGAACAGAGAATTTATACAATCCTTCACCGATGATATTATAGTATTTTGGTGCTTCGATTTCCTTAAAGTAATAATCTCCAGCTTCCAAATCACCAATTACTATTAAACCATTTTCGTCAGTAGTATAAGTTCCTATCAATACATTCCCTTTAACACTACTTAAAATAGGATCTTTTACTATAACCGCATCATTATAAAGTTCTGTTTCCCCTACGAAAGTCTCCTCTTTAGATTCAATATCAGCTATCAATTTCTCAAGTTCAAGAATTCTTTTCTCGCTTTTTTCCACTTCTTCTAAGTCTATATTAGGTACAATAAACTTTGTTTCTTCACGAAGAGTATTTAGTTCAGAAATTAATACATCCTTTGAAACAACTGGTCCTACTGGAATGTAATCTCCAGCAATTATTGTTCTAACTTGTTTTTCTATTTCAGAAATTCTTGCTGATATTTCATTGATATCTTGTACCAATAAAGACATCTCATCATCTATTCCTGCTTCGGGATCTAAAAGTTTATTCTTCATTAGGTCAACTTTTTCACTTAATAGATTAACAGCTTCCCTAAATTCTGAAATACTAGCTTTAACCATAGCTTCATTTACTATACGAGGAGCTATAGCATCTGCTAAGGATTCCTCAGGAATAGTAAGAAGTGTTTCGATTTCTTTAATCCTTCTTAACTTGGCTTCTGTT
>JAAZCH010000426.1 GCA_012513395.1 Tissierellia bacterium | reverse complement strand
TTTCATCGCTCGACTTGCATGTGTTAGGCACGCCGCCAGCGTTCGTCCTGAGCCAGGATCAAACTCTCAATTAAAATTTTAAGTTTTTCCATAAGCTCATTACTTAAACTGACTTAGTTTTCCGTATTTTGCTTGTGTGTTTTTTTTAATTCGTTCTCACACTATATTCAATTTCATTGGTTCATTGCCGTCCCTTCTAAAAGGTTAGCTTGATTATTCTATCAAACTATTTTAATCTTGTCAAGACATTTTCTTAATATATTCTTAAAAAGAATTTTACATCAATGTCTCCCCGTTTGGGACAGCTTGTATATATTAACAAAATTATTATACTCTTGTCAAGGATTATTTTAATTATTTTTTACCAAATTTATTAGCCCTTAGAAAAGAGCTAATATTCAATGTTTTTTTTATTTTTACTATAAACTTCTTTCCCATTTACAAATGTTTTTTCTACCGTTAAATCTTTTATTTTCATCGGATCTATTTTATACAAATCTTCATTTAGTACAATAAAGTCTGCAAATTTTCCCACTTCCAATGTACCTTTCACATCTTCTTCAAAGGATGCATAAGCACTTTCGTAGGTATATGATCTTAGAGATTCATCAACACTAAGGGCTTGGGCTATTAAAAATCCTTCTTCGGGAAGTCCGTTTAAATCCTTTCTAGTTACCGCTTCGTAAATATTATGAAATGGATTAAAGTATTCTACGGGAGAGTCCGTTCCGAAACTAACGTGAACTCCTAAGTCTACTAGTGTCTTCCAATTATAAGAAGTGTAAGTTCTATCTCCTACTCTATCCCACACTATATTTCTGTCATAATCTAAAAATATAGGTTGCACATATACGAGTATTTCATTTTCTTTAAAGGATTTTAGCATATCACTATCTGTAATTTGACAATGAATTACGCCATTTCTAAGGTCATCTCTTCTATTTTTACTCATACATTTTATAGCAGTCTCTATCGCTCTATCTCCGATTCCATGGGCTGCTACTTGCATATTGTGTTCAAAGGCCTTACCTACCATTTCATCTATTTCTTCTTCAGAGGCTGTAATTATTCCGTATTCTTCAGGAGCATCTGAATATGGTTCTCTCAAAGCCGCAGTTCTAGCTCCTAAAGACCCATCTAAGAATAACTTTAATGAACCAATTTTGAAAAAGTCATTCCCAACTCCTGTAGTATTTCCAGCTTCAAAAAACTCATCTAGCTCTTCTGCTTTTAGTCGGCATTGTTCATATATTCTTATATTCAATTCTCCATTTTCAGCCATTTTTCTAAATAATTCTAATATTTCCTTATAATCATATCCTGCAACTGAACTCAAATCATCTGAGTGAATAGAGGTCAAGCCCCAGCTGTTCATCTCTTGTATTGCTCCTAGAATGGATTCTTTAACTTGGTCTAGGGTGCGTCTAGGAATATGTTTTCTTACTTCTATTGAAGCATTTTCTCTAAAAACTCCAATGGGATTATTATCTTCGTCAATGTCTATTTGTCCACCTTCAATTTGCACAGGATTATTTCCAATACTTGCAATTTCTAAAGCTTTTGAGTTAACGCTCAAAACATGTCCGCAAGCTCTGGATACTGCTATTGGCATATCAGTAGTAACTTGATCTAAGTCAAATCTGTTCAAAAAGCTTTTATCATCTTCAAAATAATCGTGATTCCAGCCCCAGCCTAAAACCCATTGTCCTTCTTTTATTTCATTTTCTTCAATGTATTTCGAGATTCTTTCCAGTGCTTCTTTTTTGGATTTTGTTCCTGCAAGGTCAACTTGAGATGCGTAGTATCCATAATATCCCAAATGCATATGGGAATCATTAAATCCCGGATAAACCACTTTTCCCTCTAGATCCAAGATATTTTCGCCTTCAAGTTTTTCTTCAACATTATAAAGATCTACTATCTTTCCATCTTCCACAACTATGGTATTGAATATATCTCTTTTATCATTTAAAGTATAAATCTTTCCGTTTGTATAAATGGTTTTCACATTATTCCCCCTTGATTAATTTTGTTCTTAATTAAAACGTTTAATATTATTTTAGTATAATCTTAATTTAATGTATTTTCAATGTTTTAAAATATGTATTGAACTAAAAAAACCTGCTAGAAAATTTCTAACAGGTCTTAATTAATAATGG
>JAAZCH010000425.1 GCA_012513395.1 Tissierellia bacterium | reverse complement strand
CAATAACACGGTAACAGGCAACACTTGTAACAGCAACAGCAACGGCATTCGCCTATATTCATCTAGTAACAATATGGTAACAGGCAACACTTGCTACAACAACAGCTATGGCATCTATCTATCTTCATCTAGTAACAATAACACGGTAACAGGCAACACTTGCAACAACAATACTACTGGCATCTACCTATTTACATCTAGTAACAACACGGTAACAGGCAATACTTGTATTCGTGGCACAGGCACACCAGAAAATTATACTACATCCCAATACACAATATTTTTATACGGCACAGGCAACAACTACAACCTTATATCCTCAAATAACTGCATGGGTAAGGCGGTAGTAATCGGGGGTGGTACTGGTAATACAGTATTTAATAACAAATGGGATGATACAGATGATTTTACTGCACATTTGACAGACTACACACAACATCCATATTATGCAGGAGATACAGGTTCTACGGGTACTGGAATATTACAAATAACTTTACCAGTAACATACTCAAGTTGGAGTGCTGTTCCGATTGGTGCTTGTTTCTCATTTAAAAACATCTTTAATAATCAAACTATAGCATCAGGTATAAAATTGGCCCTTGCAGGATTAGCAGGTGAAAAGCCTATTTTAAAATCCAATGGGAATTTATTTACAACCCTTACAAAGGACGCAATTTATACGGTTAGGTGGAATGGCGTAAATTTTATATTACAGGGTGAAGGGGCATCTGGTAACGCCACAGCATCCGACCTTCTCTCTGGTAAAACTGCAACTACGGATGCTGGCGAAATCGTTGGAACAATGCCTAATAGAAGTGGAACTAGAGTTGGTGCAAATTATGTAACTACAGATGGCACTACAATACAATTTTCACCACCTTTAGGATATTACCCTGGTGACATTAATACAAAAGTAGAATACAACGAACCCAATTTATTACCAGCAAATATAATTACTGGAGCAAGTATTCTTGGTGTCTATGGAAGTGCCGTTACTGGCGGAGCTAAGGTAAAATCTATACAAACAATAGAGTCATCAATAGGTGGAAATACTACAACAAATACTCATACAATTTCAGCAGTTAATGTTACTAATTCCGTTGTCATGCTTACCGCCGCATACACAAGTACAGAGTATTATGTAAACCCAGGGAATGCTTCGTTGTGTGCTAGTTTATCTGATTCCACTACATTAAAAATTGAAAGGACATTTGGCGGTAGTCCGGTGAGATATAGAGCTTATGTTGTTGAATTTGAAACAGGCGTAACTATTCAACGGGGTTTGTCAATTCCTACAAAATACACATACATGAGCGATTCTTTTCATATACCTATAAGCAGCGTCGATACTTCTAGGTCAATACTTCTTTGTAGTTTTAGGTCGGGGTACGATAATTCATATAGAGACGCTCGTGGCTATTATGAATTGGGGCAAGGGTATATAAACGTAACTTATGTTGTAGGCATAAATGCGTCAAATTACACTAATTTTCTTTTCTCTTGGTATATTATCACCTTTAATTAAAAAGGAGGAATATTAAAATGTACTTTTATGCTCAGCTTAATGAACATAATATTTGCACTGGTGTTAGTCAACTATCCGGTGAAATAACCGCCAACAACATGATACCTATCACGGAGATGAACGTAGACTTACTGTGGCGCAAATATGAAAACGGCCAGTGGTCGGAAGAAAAATTTGAGCCAATATCAACTGCCCCGATTACTGAGTTTGAAGAAACTAAACGCAGACTGGACGATGTAGAAATGGCAATCGCCGCCATATTGGGAGGTGCTGTGTAATGCCAAGCTGGAAAAGAAATCTGTTTGTCCGGGTTGTAAGTCGTCGCATGGTAGAGGAAAGACGAACAGCGGAAGATATTTTGACTGAATATCCAGCGCTAACAGCAGAGGAAAAGGCTGAAATAATTACAGCAATAGCTACACAGTAGACTAATACTACGCTATAAAGGAGGATAACAATGAGAAAATTCGGAGCTTTACAAAGTCCTGTAGATAGAAGAGATTGGCATTATGCTAAAATTGTGGGTACGGAACAAAAATTCCCTAAACAGTATATACTTAAAGATAGATTCAAACATCCGGTAAGAGATCAAGGTCCTTTTGGTACTTGCGTAGGACACGGTGTTGCTGCGCATAAAGAGGAAAGAGAGTTCGTAGATAACCCTGATTTAGCGCCTAGATTATCTCCTTTGTTTATATACACAGAAGCTAAGAAAATAGACTCCTTCCCTGGTATCGAAGGAACCGATATACGTTCTGCCATGAAGGTTATTACTAATTTAGGTGTTTGCACAGAAGCTAAACATCCTTATAATAAACTAAAAGACGTATTCAAGTTGCCGGAACCTTCACAGGATGCTAAAGATGAGGCGCTTACTTTCAGAAACCAAGCGTACGCTCAGGTAACTACCTTAGATGAATTTAAGAGCGCTATGATGCGCGACGGGGCGCTGCCTTTCGCTATACTCGTAACTGAAAACTTCTTCGATGTATCTCAGGATGGCAACTTGCAGATGCCGGATGGTAGATATCTAGGTGCGCATTGTATGTGCGCTGTAGGATGGGACGATGAGAGAACTGGTAAATCAAAATCTTACATTGGAACCGTCCAATACCACAAGGGATACATTTTAGTTCTGAACAGCCACGGAGAAGAATACGGCGATCATGGTTATTTGTGGATTCCTTATGATTTCTTCAATGGGAGAATGTTGGATTCCGGAATACCTTATTGGTTGGAAACTTGGAGTGGCGTTGATATAATGACTCCGCCTAAATCCGCTGAGGTGATAGAATTATGGGTGGACAAGGATTTCGCGTTGGTTGATGGTAAAGAAGTATTTCTAGATCAGCCTGTAATTATCAACGCTAAAACCAGCCGTACTTTAGTACCCCTACGCTTTTTAGCAGAAAACTTCGGATACAATGTGACCTGGGAAGCATCTATTCGTAAAATAACTTTACGGAAGAAGGGATAATAAGTGATCACTGATAACGAATTTCATTCTAATTATAAACATGGCGGACTGGATAATCTAGTTACCGCAGACAAATCGTCTTTAGTAGCTGCTATTAATTCGCTTACTTCTAAAAATGCGACACAACTAAATAAATATAGTATAATGGAAAGTGTTGATATGTGTTTGTCAACTACCCACCACTTATAGAAGTGGGAGCTTGTAAGCTCTAGTTGACTAGCCTAAGCCCTTTGAGGACTACGTTATTCTACTATTATCATATGATAAAAATAAATTATTATACAGCATAGCTACAAAACCACAAGGATTTTTGGCACAGCAGGCATAGCAAAAACCCTTGTGGTTATTTGTTATTTTGTGTTTACTTGGTAACTCTAATCACATAGACTTAATGTAGGGATATGCAT
>JAAZCH010000424.1 GCA_012513395.1 Tissierellia bacterium | reverse complement strand
TTTACAGGAACTCTTACTGTAGTTGCAGTTACTTTAATATCATAATCGTCTAGAATTTTGTGAGTTTCGTTTATCATCTTCATTTCTTCTTTGGTGTATCCATTTTCTAAGAAGTCATCTATGTGAGGTAGAAGATTGTATTGGATTTGGTATGGATAAAATTCTACATTGCCCTCTTCCAAATCTTTTAGTCCGCCCATTCCTGAACCGGAAACGCTTTGGTAAGATGAATAAATTACTCTTTTGATTCCAAAAGCATCTTGAAGGGGTTTCAAAGGCAGTACGGATTGGATAGTGGAGCAATTTGGATTAGCTACGATTCCATTTCCTTCTAGAACCTTATCTCCGTTGATTTCTGGAACTACTAGAGGAACATCCTCGTCCATTCTAAATGCACTACTGTTGTCTACTACCTTGATGCCTTTTTGCGCTGCTAGAGGAGCGTACTTCGTACTAGTAGCACCGCCTGCTGCAAACATTGCAATATCGATGTCCTTGTCGAAAGCAGCTTCTGTCAATTCTTCTACTTCATAAGTATTACCAGCAAATTCGATTTTTTGACCAGCTGATTTCTTGGACGAAAATAAGTATAAGTTTTCAATGGGGAAATTTCTCTCTTCCAATATATTTAAGATAGTTCCGCCCACCAGTCCTGTTGCACCCATTACTGCTACATTGTACTTTTTCATTAAAGTCCTCCCTTTTTTTGTAATAAACTAAAAATTCTTACAAATCTTTTAGTAATGATACAATTATAAGGAGGAAATGTCAATAAAATACAGCTGACAGTTTAAAGTTAATAGTTGGTTTTGCTTTAATCGGTTAGATTGATATTGCTTCTGTTAATTCTATCCATTTGCTATATGTCATAGTAAAATGATTATTATTGTAAGTAACTGGCTATATTATACGTATTAGGAGTGATTTTAATGGAAAAAATTAAAAATTCTGACAATAAAATTATTCAAATCCTTTTAAATTTAATTGAAAAAAATGAAAAGTTTAATTTACCTGATAGGAGTGCTATGATTACTTATTATCTTCTCCTTTCTATCGGGCCATTTTTGGTTTTGACTTTCAGTTTGCTTTCTTATTTTTTAGCTGGTAATATAGATTCAGTAATTGGAATTTTGGAGAAGGTTTATGAAGATGCTCGGATAATCGCTGAGCCGATATTAAAATATTTGGATTCTACAAATGACTCCACCTTCGCCATAGTCGGTGGTTTGGCTACACTTTTTTCTTCTTCAAAAGCTTCCCAAAGACTTATCGAAACCTTCCATTTGATTTTCGGCGTGGAGGAACGAGAGGGTATCGTGGCTAAGGGAATATTTATTGGATACTCCATGCTTTTTACTTTGGCTTTGTTGATATCTTTGGTAATATTTTTTGTATTTTTTATAAGTGGAGATCCCATAGTTATGTTCGTGGATTTTCTATTTGGATTTAAATTGGATAGTCTTTTCTTGTGGAATTTTGTGAAAAACTTCGCTCCGGTAATTTATCTTTTAATATTTTTGACGATAATTTATAAGCTTCTGCCTAATTTTAGGAAAAGAAAAAAGATTAAAATAAAAGAAGCTTTCTTAGGCGCTGTTTTTGTAACTTTGGGGTGGATAATCGGGTCTAGTTTGTTTTCCTTTTATATAAAAAACTTAAACCAAAACAATGCCATGTACGGAGCTTTAGGTTCTATAATGGTTTTGATGTTGTGGTTTTATTTATTGGTGTTTACACTTTTACTAGGTGGAGCATTGATAACTTCATATATAGAAGTTAGAGAGAGAATTAAATGGGAAGACGTATGAATTCAGTTAAAAGTTAAGAGTGAAAAGTTAAAAGTTGAGCTGCGGTTCAGTTTACAACATGAAAGGTAGAACATACAGTGGCTACGCCTTTTTCGGTTGTATTGAATTTGTCTAATGTTATAATTGGTTTAGATTTATTGACGACATCATTTATTAGGAGGGAATTATGTTTAGAAAAATGAGAAGGGTAAGACAATTGCTCGATACGGATTTTGCAAAGGATGCATTAAATAGGGGTTCGTCTGGCGTTTTATCAGTTCACGGTGATGATGGGTATCCTTATGGTGTGCCATTGAGTTACGTGTATCATGACGGAAAATTATATTTTCACACGGCGACATCGGGACATAAACTAGACGCCATTAAAAATAACGACAAGGTTTCATTTACAGTAATTCTACAAGATAATCTAGTAGCAGAAAAATTCACCAGTTACTTTATGAGCGTAATCGCCTTTGGAAGAGCTAGGGTAATTGAAGATGAAGAGGAAAAACGAAAGACCATTTCGATTCTCTCCGATAGATATTTTCCAGAAATGAAAGAGGAATCCTATGATGAGATAAATTCCACTTTCGATAGATTCCATATGATAGAAATGACCATAGAACATATTACAGGAAAACAAGCTATAGAACTGGTAAATGATGGAAACCAGTGAACAGTTAAAAGTTGACAGTTAACAGTTGGCTACGCCTTTTGCTGGTATATATTTATAAAATAAATAACGCCAAGTTCAAAAATTTGAACTTGGCGTTATTTTAATTTGCATAAATATTTTTCGTTAATAGTTTACATAGAAGAAATCTAACATTTTCTTTGGAAAACACGGGACGTATCTCCGTTGTTTTGCATTAATTGTTAAACAAAATATATCCCATTTTGTAAATATTAAAAAACTCTTAGCTTTGTGAATTCGTCCCCTACAAAGGGCGTAGCCCACTGTACACTGTACTCTGTAAACTGTACTCTGGTTTCTTATTCTCTTTTTCCTAAGATTCCATCCACTTTAAATAGAGCTGCTGGATCGTCTCCTGCCATTTTAACCATATCGATTACGCCTCTGAAGTGGTCTTCTTCTTCTACTTGCTCGTCTACGTAAGTTCTTAGGAAGTTTTCTGCTGCGTAGTTCTTTTCTTCGATAGCTAAATCTAGAATGCTGATGATACTAGCTGAAATTTCTTTTTCGTGTTCTAATCCTTGTTCAAAAACATCTAGAATGGATTTGTATTCTGTTGGTTGTTCTGCCAGTCCTTGAGCTTCTATTTCTCCGTCTACATCTAGAACGAAGCTAATGAAGTCTTCTGCGTGAGAGATTTCTTCGTGAGTTTGTAGTGTCATCCAGTGAGTAGCTCCTGGGATACCTAAGCTTTTGAAATAAAGTCTCATGCCGTTGTATTTGTACGCTGATTCATACTCCATTTGAATTTGTCTGTTAAATTCCGCATTTAATTTTTCGCTAAGTTTCATAATTTAAATCCTCCAGTTCATAGTTTAAAATCTTTTACATATATTCATATACCCAAAATAAAATTTATATCCACAAATTAAATTAATTATTGGCTTTAGGTGCTATAAAGTAAAATCTAGAGCCCTTTCCTAGTTCAGAATCTACTCCGAATTTAAAATTATGTTTTTGAAGAATTACTCGTACTATGTGAAGTCCTATGCCTGTACCCACTACGTTTCTCACGTGATTGTGATGGTCGGTGTAGTATCTTTCCCAAATTTTTTCTTTTTCCGAATCGGGTATGCCTCTACCGTGATCTATTATGGAATAAGTTATATTCTCATCGTCTTCTTCTATTCTAAATATTATCTTTTTGTCCGGTCCTACAAAACTTACTGCATTGGATGCGAAATTGTACAACACTTGATTCATCATGGACCTATCGCCGTTTATAACTCCTTCAGAATTTCCTTCGATTATAAACTCGTAGTTTTGTCTCGTACGTAAAATATCCAATCTATAAATTAAATTTTCAGTAAGCTCTCTTAAGCTTAACTCTTCCATCTTCAAATCGTCCATCTGCATTTCCAATTTGGAAATATCTAGTATGCTATTTACCATCTCAGTCAGTCTATCTGCTTCAGAAATAATAATGTCTAGATGATTATCTCGCATCTCTTTGTTCCCGCCACTTATATCCTTTATCATCTCAGAATAAGATTTGATTACAGTTAATGGGGTTTTCAAGTCGTGGGAGACATTGGCGACTATGGACACTCGCATCTCGTCCATCTTTGATAGCTCCTTTGTCGCATAGTTCAAAGTCTTGGAAAGCTCGTCTACCTCATAGACCCCTGAAGTTGGGAAATTGATGTCGTATTTTCCTGTCGCCAGTTCTTTTGCAATTTCGTTAAGTTCCAAAATGGGCTCGCTAAGTTTTTGAGAAACAAAATAACTGACAATCATCCC
>JAAZCH010000056.1 GCA_012513395.1 Tissierellia bacterium | reverse complement strand
GGAGCAAACACAATACGATTAGATACCTTTGATTTTCAAGGAAAGGATTTCTATTTGTCTCTAGGTTATGAACAAGTTGGATATTATCGTAACGAAAAAGATAATTATGAAGAGTATTTTTTCTTAAAGAGAATTTAATAAAATATAGTGACATCAGTTTCCTTTTATTTTGTGAGATTTGGGATTCAATTTTGTAGAATGTTGGGATTAGAAATATCAGAAAAAAGTTTTGGATTATAAAAATATTATTTACATGTTTGGAAAAGGTGGTTTATTAAAATGGGAAATCAAGGGGAATGTTTGGTTTGTGGAGAATCTATACAATATTTAGAGAAAGAGGAATTGCTGGAATGTATTTATTGTCATCAAGAATTTTCTAGTTATGCTAAATGTAAAGACAATCACTTTGTATGTGATGAATGTCACAGTGAAAAAGGAATAAAATCTATACTAGAATATTGTATGAATTCAAATTCAAAAAACCCAATCTTTATATTACAAGAAATTATGAGATTGCCATATATTTATATGCATGGTCCTGAACACCATGTTATGGTAGGAGCAGCAATGCTAACTGCTTTTTATAATTCAGGTGGTGAGATTGATCTCCAAGAGTCTTTAATTGAAATGGAGTCTAGGGGAAAAGAATATCCTGGTGGTTCTTGTGGACTTTGGGGTTGTTGTGGCGCTGCTGTAAGTGTTGGAATGTTTTTAAGCATTGTAACCAAGGCGACTCCGTTAAGTACTAAGTCTTGGAAAGACGTTAATAAAATCACTGCAACTGCTTTGAATAATATAGCTGATATTGGCGGACCTAGATGCTGTAAGAGAAATTCCTTTACTGCAGTAATAGCCGCTACAAAATTTGTAGAAGAAAACTACAATATATCTTTGGAACTTCCTGAAGAAATTATTTGTACATTTAATGCAAACAATGAACAGTGCAAAAGAAAATCTTGTCCATATTTTCAGCATTAAAAAGTCCGACATTTCGTCGGACTTTAGTTTTTACATTTTTTCTCTAAATACCAGATGAGTATGAAGAAGTTTATGTGCTTTATCTCCACCTGGTTTTCCTAGATACTCGTCATATATTTGTTTTATGGATTCATTTTCGTGAGCTAGTCTTACTTTTTTATTTCTATCTACATTTTGGATAGCTTTCATTCTTTTTTCTAAGATTCCTATATCTCCTTGTAGATATGGCTGACCGCCTCCGTCAATACATCCCCCTGGGCACGCCATTATTTCAATTATATGATATTCTTTTACGCCTTTTCTTATGTCTGTCAGTAGTTTTCTAGCATTTCCTAATCCGCTTGCTACCGCTATTCTAACAGTTTCTCCAGCAATATCAACTTCAGCTTCTTTGATTCCTTCAAGTCCTTGGAGGTCTGTGAATTCTAAAGTTTCAAGCTCTTCGCCCGTTAGCATTTTATATGCAGTTCTAAGAGCAGATGTAGATACTCCACCAGATGCTCCGTAAATTGCTGCAGCTCCTGAGGATTCTCCCATAGGATTGTCAAATTCCGTATCTTCTAATCCAGCGAAGTCTATGGAGAAATCTTTAATCATATGAGCTAATTCTCTTGTAGTTAATACTCTGTCTACATCACTTATGTTATTATCTATTCCTAATTCAGGTCTAGCGGATTCATATTTTTTTGCAACACATGGCATTATGGAAACTACTTCTATATTTTTTGGATCAATGCCCATCTTTTCTGCGAAATAGGTTTTCGTAATAGAGCCGAACATCTCATGGGGCGATTTACAAGTAGAAGGTATATGGAACATATCAGCGAAGTTATGCTCGATAAACTTGACCCAACTTGGGCAACAACTTGTCAAAATAGGAAGATTTTCTTTGTTTTTAAATCTTTCCACGAATTCATAAGCTTCTTCTATAGTAGTCAAATCTGCTGCGAAGTTAGTATCGAACACGTAGTCAAATCCCATGGCCTTAAGAGCTGTTACCATCTTTCCAGTTACTATAGTTCCAGGTTCCATACCGAATTCTTCGCCTAGAGCTACTCTAACTGCAGGAGCTGTTTGAACTACTGTAATTTTTTCAGGATCATATAAAGCGTTGTAAATTTTATTCACACAATTAGTTTCCACTAAAGCTCCCGTAGGACAAACTGCTATACATTGACCACAGAAAGTACAATTGGTTTCGTATATTGGTCTTTCATATTGGGTTCCTACAACTGTATGAAATCCCCTACCTATATCAGTCAAAGTTCCAACAGTTTGAACCTCCATGCACATGGTTTCGCATCTCTTGCACAGTATACATTTATTAGGATCCCTAACTATGGATCTACTGCTATCATCTATATCGTGAGTGTTTAAAATGCCTGTGTATCTGATTTGTTTTATATTAGAATCTGCTGCTAAATCTTGTAACTCACATACTCCATTACTTCTACATACCAAACAATCCTTAGGGTGATCTGATAATAGAAGCTCGATATTAGTACGTCTGGACTTAATAACTTTTAGGGTATCAGTACGAATCTCCATTCCTTCTTTAACCAAAGTATTACAAGCAGGTACTAAATTCCCCCATTTTCCTGATTCCACAAGACATACTCTACAATTAGCATCTCTATTTACAAATCCCAAGTTGTGTAAATCCAAATGGCATAGAGTAGGGATTTTCACATTAACTTTTTTTGCCGCGTCTAAAATGGTAGAGCCAGCTTCAATTTCTACAGGTTTTCCATTTATTTTTAAATTTATCATTTTATCCATCCCTTATCTTATCTCCACTGCACTAACAGGACAAACTTCGTAGCATGCATTACATTTTATGCATTTTTCTAAATCTATTGAGTGAACTTTTCTTTTTTCTCCTGTAATAGCATTAGTAGGACAATTTCTTGTACAAATTCCACAACCTACACATCTTTCATTAATTATATAATCTAATAGCTCTTTACAGACAGAAGCTTGGCATTTGTGATTTTGAATATGATCTAAATATTCATCCATAAAATAGTGCATAGAACTAATTACTGGTGTTGTAGCAGTTTTTCCTAAACCACAAAGACTTGACTCTGTTATTACTTCGCATAAATCTTCTAGCTTAATTAAATCTTCCATTTCACCTTTGCCGGAAGTGATTTTTTCTAGTAGTTCTAGCACTCTCATATTTCCAATTCTACAAGGTGTGCATTTTCCACAGGATTCATCAACGGTAAATTTCATAAAGAATTTTGCGATATCCACCATACAGTCCGTTTCATCCATAACTACCATACCACCAGACCCCATAATTGAGCCGATTTTTTCTAATGAAATGAAATCTACTGGAGTGTCAAATAATTCCACAGGAATACAGCCACCTGATGGTCCACCTGTTTGTACAGACTTAGTAGTGTGACCTTCGATTGCGCCACCACCGATGTCATTTACGATTTGATTTATAGTCATTCCCATGGGAACTTCCACTAGTCCTGCATTTTGAACTTTTCCTACCAAGGCAAAAACTTTCGTGCCTGGTGAGTCTTTTGTTCCTATGGACTTGAACCAATCAGCACCTTTATTTATGATATGTGGGATATTTGCAATAGTTTCTACGTTATTTAAAACTGTAGGCTTGTCGTAAAGTCCTCTTTCGTTTGTTCTATATACTTTCGCTTGGGGCATCCCACGTTTACCTTCTATGGATTGAATTAATGCAGTACCTTCACCACAAACAAATGCTCCTGCTCCTAGTCTTATTTCCAAATCAAAGGAAAAATCAGAACCCATTATATTTTCTCCAAG
>JAAZCH010000423.1 GCA_012513395.1 Tissierellia bacterium | reverse complement strand
GTTGTAAAACTTCAAAACATCAGTTAATATATATAGTAGGAAGCACACCACAATCGTGACAATTTTTAGTAGGTGAAAATGTGAGAACCAGAAGACTTGGAAAAACGAATTTTGAGGTCTCGATTATAGGATTGGGAGGAATTCCCATCCAACAATGTACTCAAGAAGAAGCAAATAAATTGATTAAAACAGCCTTAGATCAAGGCATTAACTTTATAGATACAGCAAGAGGATATACGATAAGCGAAGAACTTATAGGAAATGCACTAAAACAAATTAATAGAGACGAAGTATACGTAGCCACGAAAACCATGGGCAGAACATATGAAGCAGCAAAGGCAGATTTCGAAACCAGTTATAAAAACTTAGGAATAGAGACCATCGACCTTTATCAATTTCATAATCTAGCGAAAAAGGCGGACTACGATATTGTTATGTCCGAAGATGGAGCTATGAAATTTTTTAAAGAAATGAAACAAAAAGGCTACATCAAAGAAATAGGAATAACCAGCCATAGTGCTGATTTAATGGATATTGCACTGGATAGTGGAGAGTTTGCAACTATGCAATTTCCAGTAAATGCAGTGGAGTACCAAGGACTCCCACTTCTAGAAAAAGCAAAAAAACTAGACATAGGAACCATAGCTATGAAGCCAATAGCTGGTGGAGTTTTGTTTAACAAAGGAGAAGAATCCTTAAGATATATACTAGAAAATGAAAATCTCACAGTTGCAATACCTGGGATGTTCAGTATTGACGAAATTATGAAAAATTCTGAAGTTGGAAAAAACTTCAGACCTTTAAGTGAAGAAGAACGAAAAGAATTAATGGAAGAAGCAGAAAGCTTAGGAAATGACTTCTGTAGAAGATGCCAATACTGCGCACCTTGTACAGTGGGAATTGATATACCTGGGTTATTTACATTGGACTTATACTTGACTAAGTACAATTTAGTAGAATGGGCAAAAACTAGATATGAAAATGCCTTGGTTAAAGCATCAGAATGTATCGAGTGCGGAGACTGCATGACTAGATGTCCATATCACTTGGAAATTATAGATAAATTAGCAGGCGTAAGCCAGAGGTTTGAAGGAGTATGAAAATGAAGAAAAGAAGAAGATTAATATTGCTCCTAGGAACTTTGGCAATAGCCCTTGTGATACTAGTGACCAATATAGGAAATGAAAAGCCCCAAGACGTGGTGGCGACAGAAGTACCCAATCCCAATTATTACGAAGGATATGCAAACGACGATTTGAAAGATGGAGTTTACACATCTACAAATCCAGGATTTGTAGGAAGTATAACGGTAAAAATGACTGTAAAAAATGGTAGAATAACAGGATTTGAAATAACAGAGCACAACGAAACCAGCCAAATTTCCAAAAGAGCCATGACAGATCTACCATACAAAGTACTCCAGGATCAATCTGCAAAAGTAGATGCAGTATCCGGAGCTACATCAACGAGCAAAGGAATAATCCAAGGAGCCAGAGACTGCATAAGACAAGCAGGGGGAAATCCAGACGATTATTAAAAGTGTACAGTTTACAAAGTACAGTGTACAGTGGCTTCGCATTGTTAAGCAAATCGTAGCCGCGACATTGCATGTCGCTTAAAGCCAAACAGTGTACAACGCACAGTGTACAGTGGGCTACGCCCTATTTGAAAGATTGAAATAAGCCTGACGATTTTTTCGTCAGGCTTTTGTATTGTGTAGGGACATGTTCCCACGCGTCCCGTTGATGTAATGAAAAATTCAAACAAAACAGAACTCTAAACACATTCTATCCGCTTAACAAAGGCGTAGCCACTGTACGTTGTGCATTGTACGTTAATAGACATTTGGAAAATTCGAGATGGAACTCAAATTTTCCCGGGTCGTACAGAGTACGACCCCTACAGCAAGGCATATTCTATCCGCCCAACAAAGGCGTAGCCAACTGTTAACTGTAAACTGTCAATTGTTAACTGCACCGAAGGTGCTTATAGATATTTCTCAAACCATCCCGCCATTGCTTTTAGTCTTTCCATTCTTTGTTTCGGTCTGCCGTCTCTGGATAGGCCGTGGCTTTCTCCTCTTATCATGAGCATTTCTGTTTCTACTCCGTGATATTTTAATGCAGTGAAGAATTGATATCCTTGGTCGATGTCGCATCTTAAGTCTTGTTCAGAATGCAAAATAAGCGTTGGAGTTTTTACCTTATCTGCGTATTTCAAAGGTGAATTATCCCAAAGTTGTTCAAAATTATCCCAAGGTGTTGCTGCTACTTGGTCTTTTACGAAATAATATCCAATGTCTGTAGTAGCGAATTTGGAAATCCAGTTGGAGATACTTCTTTGGGTCACTGCTGCTTTGAAATAATCCGTATGTCCAACAATCCAGTTAGTCATGTAACCTCCATAAGATCCGCCAGTTACGCCCATGTGTTCTTCGTCGATGAAGTCAAATCGTTTTGCCATTTCCTTTGTGAAGTGCATCAAATCTTCATAGTCGATAGAGCCGTATTTTCCTCTAATGTCAGAAAATTCATTGCCACGTCCATCTGAACCTCGTGGGTTAGTATAAATCACTACGTATCCAAGTGCAGTTAGATACTGCATCTCTGAGAAGAATACCGAACCGTATGCAGTTTTAGGCCCCCCATGGATTTGTAAAATGGTTTTGTATTTTTTACCTTCTTCAAATCCGATAGGTTTCATAATGTATCCATCAAGTTCAAAGTCTCCACATTCCACAGATACATATTCAGGAGTTGAAATTTCATATTCCTTTAAGATATCGTCATTAAAAGACGTGAGTTTTACCTCATCTTTGCCAGAATTTTTATAAACTTCTTGCAAATTGTCGCCGCGCATCGCCACTAAATAAAATTCATCGTCCCCTACTTGGAATCCATCTATACTTCCAGGAAGGTCAATTTCTTTTTTTAAATCTCCATCTTTTCCTATGCTAAATAAAAACGTGTCCACATTTTGGGTAGAAGTGAAGTAAATTCTATCTTCTTTCTTCACTAAAGTTTTGCTGCCGCCATGGCGAACATCTGAATTCACTGCTGAACAGATGGAGTAGTCAAAATCTTTAGGGGTGATGGATTTTAGCTTTCCGTCTTTTAGGATATAAAAATCTGGATTAGTGTTGATTCCGATTTTTTTCATATCGACGCCGATTACAAATACTTCGCCGTCCAATTCATTTGCATAGTATATTTTATATTCTTTTTCGTAAAATAATTCCTCGTCCTTTTCTTGAGAGAGGTCATATTTAGCTAATCTATCTTCGATTTCCATAACGCCTGTAAAATCGTAGTAGATGTAATAAATTTTATCGCCTACAATCTCAAAAGAACTCACTATTTTCTTATCGTCAGTTAGCTTTATTAACTCGCCAGATTGTAAATTGTATTTATAAAGTCCAGAGCGATCTCCGTCTGTAAATCCTCCCCCGTCGAACCAAAATGGTATTTCAGAAAGTCTTTCGAATCCTTTTTCAAATTCAATTTTTTTAGCTCCATCACTGATAGCTTTTTGTCTTTCTTCGCCTTCCAATTTTTCTATTTCCATTAAATTAGGAAGTTTTTCGTTTATAGTTCCTAGAATTATCCAAGTATTATCATCTAAGACTTTGTAATCTTTCACGCTGAGTGGCAAACGAAATAATTTTTCAGCCTCGCCGCCAGATGTTGGCAATTTGTAATAGCTAGTGAATTTAAAACCTTTTTCTTTTAAATCCTTGTCGGATTTTTCTCTTGCGCCACTAAAAATTATATCTCCATCTACAAACTCAAAGCTAGATTCTTCACCAAGAGATGTCATTTTCTTCACTTTGTCAGTACTTAAATCGTAAGTGTAAATATATGAATCGTATTTGTTATCCTCTTCATTGGGATTTTTAACTACAAAACCCAGTAAGTTTTTTTCCTCTTCAAATCTCAAATTTGATATAAATTTATATTCTAATAATGTTTCTAATCCAATTTTCTTCAAAATAAATCCCTCCTTGTATAGTCATATTTTATCACTAGGGTGATTATATTCAATGTAAAAGTTGCTGAATTAATGTATAATTGAAATAATATGAATACTAGGGAGGAAAATATGGATTACAAAATCGCTTTAGCAGCAGGGGATGGAATTGGACCTGAGATAGCAGGTATCGCTACGAAGGTACTGGATAAAATCGGAGAAAAATACGGACACGAATTTACTTATGAAAATATTCTACTAGGTGGAGCTAGCATCGACGCACACGGAGTTCCGGTTACCGATGAAGCCATTGAAATTGCAAAGTCATCAGACGGAATACTTTTAGGAGCAGTAGGCGGTTGGAAATGGGATACAATTGAGCCGAAACTTCGCCCAGAACAAGGACTTTTGAAACTCAGAAAAGAATTACAAGTCTATGCAAATTTGCGCCCAGCTATAATCTACAAGGAACTAAGAGATGCATCTCCTCTTAAAAATGAAATTTTAGGAGACGGTATCGACATCTTGGTAGTGCGTGAACTGGTGGGTGGAATTTATTTTGGCGAGCGAAAAACTTATGAAGAAGATGGACTGAGAACAGCTTACGATATGGAAAAGTATAACGAAGGAGAGATCAGAAGAATTGCAAAAATTGCTTTTGAATCGGCTATGAAAAGAAATAAAAAGGTAACTAGCGTAGACAAGGCAAATGTCTTAGATTCGTCAAAACTTTGGAGAGCAGTTGTGGAAGAAGTTCACAAAGATTATCCTGAAGTAAAGCTAGAGCACTTGTATATCGACAACGCAGCGATGCAAGTCGTAAGAGACCCACGCCAATTCGACGTAATTTTGACTAATAATATATTCGGAGACATTTTGTCTGACGAAATTTCCCAAATCACAGGCTCCATAGGAATGTTGCCATCAGCTAGTCTAGGAGATAACGGACCACATCTTTACGAACCCATTCACGGATCTGCACCAGACATAGCTGGACAAAATTTAGCAAATCCCTTAGCCATGATTCTTTCAGCTGCCATGATGCTAAGATACAGCTTCAATCTAGAAACAGAAGCAAAAGCCATCGAAGAAGCTGTAGAAAAAACTCTAGCAGCAGGATTTAGAACGGGAGATATAGCAGCAGGAAAAGAAAAAATAGGCTGCAAGGAAATGGGAGAAGAAGTCCTAGCTAGAATATAAAACTAATCATAATAATATTAGCATTTATAACTTAGCAGTAGATGGAGCATTAGTACTAATGGGAAGATACGGAAAGGCAGAAGAAATAGCTAGACTTGTGTTATTCCTAGGTAGTGATGACGCAAGCTTCATCACAGGATCTCAGTACGCAATCGACGGAGGATTGCTAGCGTAAAAAACAAATCGGCAAAGGAAATTTATTTTTTCCTTGCCGTTTTTTTATTATTTTGTAAAACATTGGATGTAAATATATAAGTAAGTGATGTTTTCGTAAATACAATTAAATCTTTGGAAATTTTGTTTAATTGCAAAAGAGGAATTAATTTACATAATTATTAAAACTATTTAAATAATTTTACCCATTGTTAAATATTGAAAAATGCCCATTTGATTCATAAAATTGGAGAATAAATTATAAAATACCATTAAACTTGGCGTTAATCCCTCTTGTAGAGTTTAATATTTATGTTATAATAGCTCTATTCTTAGAAACAAGGAGAAAACTTGTAATGAAAAAACTTATGTCTTTTGTACAATTTTATTTTAGCTTTTACTTTACTTTCTTTTACGGTAAAGCTTTTTTGGGTTGTATGAATAGACATATAAATTATTCTGAGATGATTGTTTAAATTTGTATGAATGAAGTCTATTGTAAGCTCCCAAAACAGCGTTTTGGGAGCTTTATTTTTTTAGAAAAATTTAAGAGGAGAAAATTATGATTATCAAATTAAAACCAAACCCAGATAAAGAACAACTATCTAGACTTATAGCATGGTTGGAGACACAAGGTGTGGACGTTCGCCCAACAGTTGGAGAAAATATTATTATTTTAGGATTAGTAGGTGATACTACTAAAATTGATTCTAGTCTTATACAAGCGCTGGAAATCGTCGAGGATATTAAGAGAATTCAAGAACCCTACAAGGAGGCTAATCGAAGATTTCATCCAGAAGATACGATAATTACATTGGAAAATGGAACTAAAATTGGAGGAGATAATTTCACTTTAATTGCTGGACCGTGTTCTGTGGAATCAGAGGAGCAAATTATAGAAGTAGCAAGGGCAGTTAAAAAATCTGGAGCGAAAATCTTAAGAGGCGGTGCATTCAAACCGCGTACATCTCCTTATGCGTTCCAAGGAATGGGAGAAAAAGGGATTGAATTATTATTAGCTGCAAAAAAAGAAACAGGTCTTCCAATTGTCACAGAAATAATGGAATCATCTCAGCTGGAATTATGTGCTGATGTTGACATTATACAAGTTGGGGCTAGAAATATGCAAAATTACGAACTGTTAAAAAGACTAGGAAAAATTAATAAGCCAGTTTTATTAAAAAGAGGTCTTTCTGCCACTTATCAAGAACTCATTATGAGTGCAGAATACATTATGGCAGGAGGAAATAGAAATGTTATTCTTTGTGAAAGAGGTATAAGAACCTTCGAAACTATGACTCGAAACACATTAGATATTTCAGCAGTGCCTTTACTAAAAGAAGAGACTCATCTTCCTGTCATCATAGATCCTAGTCATGCAGCAGGTATTAGCCGTTTTGTAGAGCCTTTGTCCATGGCAGCTACTGCTGTGGGAGCCCATGGAATTATTATTGAAGTTCATAATGATCCGGAACATGCTTTATGCGATGGACCTCAATCCCTAAGACCTGAAACCTTTGAGCGCGTTGCTAATAAAGTGTTCAAACTTCATGAAGTGATGGCAGGCTTGTCATAAATGAAGATAGGAGTTTTAGGACTAGGTTTAATGGGAGGTAGTTTTGCAAAGGCTATAAATGAAAAAACCTCCCATGATGTATTAGGATTTGATTCTGACAAAAACGCCATGAAGAATGCACTATTAGATGGAGTTATACAGGAGGAATTGAATCAAAAAAATATTAAAGACTGCGAACTAATAGTACTAGCAGTAAATTATAACGTTGCAATCGACTTTGTTAAAGAAAACAAAGAGAATATTAAAGGAATAGTTTTGGATTTTTGTGGAGTAAAAAGAGTTGTGGAAAGGGAGTTACTTCCCATTGCAAAGGAATTTAAATTTCCATACTTGGGAGGACATCCCATGGCAGGCAGGGAAAGAGGCGGTTATGAGAACTCTTTTTCCCAACTCTTCAAAGATTCTTCTATGATTTTTGTGGAAAATGAGACCTCAAAAGGAATTGGTTCGAATTTGGAGAGCTTATTTCGAGATATTGGATTTAAAAATATAGTTTATACAAATAGTATTGACCATGATCGCATAATTGCATATACTTCACAACTTGCTCATATCGTATCGAATTCCTATGTTCAATCTCCCACAAATGATGAGGAATTTGGATTTTCTGCAGATAGTTTAAAGGATTTGACACGAGTTGCAACATTAGACAAAGATATGTGGGCTGAACTATTTTTTGCAAATAAAGATAATTTATGCAAAGAAATCCGAAGAATTAGCAGCCACCTAGAAAGATATGCAGATGCCATTGAAAGGGAAGAGGAAGAAAAATTAAAAGATATGCTTCACTCTGGATGCATGGCAAAAAAACAAATGGAAGACAAAAGGAGATAATCCATGGGTGTTATTCACATAAAAACAAATCCCAATTATCCAGTTATAATTGAAAAAGGGATGTTCAAAAAATTAAGGAAATCATTAAAACCTTTTATAAAAGGAAAAGTGATGATAATAACTGATGAAAATGTACATTCTTATTATGGATCTGATTTATTAGACCAAATGAATAAAAATGGAATTAAATGGGAAATGTATATAATTTCTCCAGGGGAAGAAAGTAAATCTCTAAAAGTTTATAGCGAGATAGTGGAATTTATGGCAGAAAATAATATCCAAAGAAAAGATACTGTTCTTGCTTTTGGTGGTGGAGTTGTTGGAGATATATCAGGCTTTGTAGCAGGAACTTTTTTAAGAGGAATAGAATATATTCAGGTTCCGACTACTTTGTTGGCAGCAGTCGATTCTTCTGTGGGAGGAAAAACAGCTGTGAATTTAAAAAAGGGTAAAAACCTTGTGGGCATATTTAATCAGCCAAAAGCTGTTTTATGTGATCCGGATCTATTATCTACAATGGAAGAAAAGTATTTCCAAGATGGGGTTGCAGAATCTATAAAATACGGAATTTTGTTTGATAGAGAATTATTTGATGAGTTTCAAATCCCTTTAGATAAAAAGGATGAGAGGCTTTCAAATATTATTGAAAAGTGCATAGAACACAAAGCTAGAGTAGTTGAAGCAGACGAACTGGAAAAAGAAGAAAGGCAAATTTTGAACTTAGGTCATACTATAGGTCATGCTATAGAAAAGGCCAGTAATTTCAAAATTAGCCATGGCCATGGAGTATCTATTGGAACTGCCATGATGGCAAGAGCCTGCGAAAAGCTTAGCATTTTAGATAAAAATGATATGAAAAAAATTATTGAAGTAATTCAGAAAAATGGACTTCCAACTCAATGCAATTATTCCGTAGAGGAATTGCTAAATCATATCGAATCAGATAAAAAGTGTATTGGAGAAGAAATCACCATAGTGGAAATAAAAGAAATTGGCAAATGTAGACTTAACAAAATTCCGATTAATAGCTTCAAATACTATTTGGAAAAGGGGATGGAATAATATGATAGTAAAAATAAAAGGAAATCAACTAAAAGGAGAATTAGAGATTCTTTCTTCTAAATCCGATGGCCACAGAATATTAATTTGTGCTAGTTTAGCTGATGAAAAAACTATAATAAATATAAATAATACTTCTGAGGATATTGAAGCGACTATAGAGTGCATGAAATCTCTCGGAGCTGATATTAAAAAAGAACACAATCAGCTTATAGTAACTCCCATAAAGGAAGTACCTAAAGAAGTGATTATCAACCCAAAAGAAAGTGGATCCACCTTGCGCTTTCTACTTCCAGTGACTGCGGCTTTGATAGAAAATGCCTACTTTACAGGAGAAGGTAGACTTCCCGAAAGACCTTTAAAGGATTTGCAAAATGCAATGGAAGAAAATGGAACTACATTTTCCAGTGAAAACTTACCCTTTAAGACAAAGGGATTATTAAGAGGGAATTTATTTACCTTGCCTGGTAACATTAGTTCTCAATATATTTCTGGAATTTTGCTAGCAGCACCTTTGATGGATAAAGATGTGGAAATTCATTTAACGAACTCCTTAGAATCCTCAGCTTATGTAGAAATGACAATAGAAACTATGGAGCGTTTTGGAATTGATGTAGAACGAAGAAATAATATTTTCAGCGTCAAGAAAGGATTTTATAAAAGCCCTGGAACAATAGACGTGGAAGGTGATTATTCAAATGCTGCGTTTTACCTTGCTGCAGGGGCATTATGTGGTCCTATAAAGTTAAAGGGATTAAGAAGGGATACGCTACAATCGGATTCTAAAATTTTAGATATATTAGAAGAAATGGGTGCTGATGTTAAGCGTGAAGGTGTGATAGAGGTGAGAAAGAGAGAATTGCGTGGAATAAGTGTTGATTTATCAGAAATTCCAGATCTCTTACCCATTTTAGCCGTTCTCGCTTCAGTTAGCACAGGGGAGTCAGTTTTCTACAATGGAGAAAGACTTCGCTATAAGGAAACAGATCGACTAAAGACTACAGCACAAATGATCAAAGATTTAGGAGGAAATGCAGAAGAAACAAAAGATGGTTTGATTATTAAGGGCGGAAAGCTGATTGGGGGCGAAACTTCCAGCTTTGGAGATCATAGAATAGCTATGGCTGCCAGTATAGCGTCTATATGTTGCGAGAAAGAAGTGATTATTAACAAAGGAGAAGCTGTTAATAAATCTTATCCTAAATTCTACGAAGACTTTAAATCCCTAGGAGGTACAGTCGATGTCATCCACAATCGGTAAGAATATAAAAATTTCAATATTTGGTGAATCCCACGGAAAAGCCATAGGTGTGGTTATAGATGGTCTTCCTTCGGGAGAATTTATCGATATGGATGAGCTAAATGTATTTTTAAAAAGGAGAGCTCCTGGTTTAAGTAATTTAACGACAGGTAGAATTGAAGAAGACCTACCTGAATTTCTATCAGGAGTTTATAATAATAGGATTACAGGAAGTCCTCTCGCTGCTATTATTCAAAACAAGGACCAACGATCTAAAGATTATTCTAATCTAAAGGACGTTCCCCGCCCTTCCCATGCAGATTACACCTCCCATTTAAAGTATGGAGATTATGTAGATATGCGAGGTGGGGGTCATTTCTCAGGCAGATTGACAGCTCCTCTTTGTGTAGCTGGTGGAATAGCTAAACAAATTTTATCTAGAAAAAATATTCATATTGGAGCTCATTTATCGTCCGTAGGAAAAATTGAAGATAAAAAATGGAACCCTGCTCATATAGAATTAAAAGAATTATTATCACCAGGTGAGAAAAAACTTCCCGTTATTGACAATGAAGCAGGTTCGAAAATGGAAGAATTAATATTAAATTTGAAGAAGAATTTAGACTCTGTAGGTGGAGTTATTGAATGTGCAGCTATTGGAGTTCCAGGAGGTTTAGGAAATCCTATATTTGAAGGTTTGGAAAATAGAATTGCCAAATTAGTATTTGGAATACCAGGAGTAAGGGGGATTGAATTTGGTACTGGATTTGAGGGAACTAAGATGCTAGGATCCCAGCATAATGATCCAATATCAATTGAAGGAGGAGTTGTAAAAACTCTTACAAATCACGCAGGAGGAATTAACGGCGGGATTTCCAACGGCATGCCCATCATTTTCAAAGTTGGAATGAAGCCAACGGCTTCTATAGGAGTAGAGCAAGATTCCTTTAGTATTTCCAAAAAAGAAAATGTAAAGCTTACAATCCAAGGCAGGCACGATCCTTGTATAGCGATTCGCGCAGTACCAGTCCTAGAGGCTGCACTGGCTATAATATTGTTAGATGAAATGGTAGGTGAAGGAAAATGGAATTAACAGAAATAAGGGAGAAAATCGATAAAATTGACGATGAAATTTTAAAGTGTTTCGTAAACAGAATGGAACTTTCTTATGAGGTAGCCAAAGCAAAGAATCAAGAAGGCCTTAGCATTACAAATAAAAGTAGAGAAAGGGAAATACTAAATCGAATTACTAAAAATTCTGGAGAATTTGCATCTTATGCAAGGCTTCTATACTCCACTCTATTTGATTTAAGCAAATCTTATCAATCGAAATTTTTGTTGGGTTCCCAAGAATTTGAAAAACAGATTGAAGAAGCTATTAAAAATACTCCCAAATTACTTCCGAAAACTGGCACAATAGCTGTACAAGGAACAGAAGGATCGTATTCCCAACAAGCCTCGGACAAATTATTCCCCATGGGTAATATATTATACTTCCAAACCTTTGAATCAGTTTTTGATGCAGTGGAGCAAGGATTGTGTGATTATGGAATTTTACCAATAGAAAATAGCTCTAATGGCTCTGTTAAAGAAGTCTATAGGTTGATGGAGAAGAAAAAGTTTTCGATTATTTCCAGTTATCGATTATTTATTAATCATGTTTTGGTGGGCAAAAAAGGTGTGAAAAAAGAAGATATCAAAGAGATAATTTCCCACAGCCAAGCACTAGAGCAATGCAGTAATTATTTAAAAAAACTCGATAATGTGGAGATAAAACCAGTACTCAATACAGCTATTGCTGCAAAAACTGTCGCTGAATCTAATAGGATGGATCTGGCAGCTATATCGTCTCGTCAATGTGCAGATATATATAGTTTGGAAATAATCGAAGATGGAATACAAAATAGCGATAACAATTACACGCGCTTTATCTGCATTTCTAAAGATTTAGAAATTTATCCTGGGGCAAATAAAATTTCCGTAATTTTGACAGCATCCCATGAACCAGGAGGACTTTATAAAATCATTGCCAAGTTTGCAGCTTTAGGGTTAAACCTGACAAAAATTGAAAGTAGTCCTATATCCGGAAGAGATTTTGAATTTATGTTTCATTTCGATTTTGAAGGTTCAGTGCTGGCGCCAGAAGTAATGGGCTTGATTTCTTCTTTGAAAAAAGAAAATCCAGACTTTGTATTTTTAGGAAATTATTCAGAAGTTTAAGGAGTTTATATGATATATGGTCTATTAGGAAAAACGCTAAAACACAGCTTTTCCCCTAAAATTCACAGCTACTTTGGAAATTACAGATATGAATTGTTTGGAAAAGAAGAAAATGAAATCGAAGATCTCATTAGAAGAGAAGATGTAGTGGGTTTTAATATTACAATTCCCTATAAAAAAACGATTATGCAATACTGTGATGAGATAGAAGAATCTGCATTAAAAATAGGTGCTGTAAATACAATAATTAAAAAAGATGGAAAAGTAATAGGATACAATACAGACTTCCAAGGATTTCAATACCAGCTTAAAAGAGCATCTATTGAAGTTAAAAATAAAAAAGTCATAATATTGGGAGACGGAGCCACTTCACAAACAGTTGAAGCTGTCCTCAATAGTTTAAATGCAAAGGAAGTATTAAAATTTTCCAGATCAGGAGAAAGACCTTTCAAGGATCTTATAAATCATCGGGATGGAGAAGTCATTATCAACTGCACGCCAGTGGGTATGTATCCCAACAACTTAGAAGAAATAATTAATTTGTATGAATATGATCATTTGGAAGGGGTTTGCGATGTCATATACAACCCTCATCGTACACTTTTACTTCTCCAAGCTAAAGATATAGGGATAAAGCACAGTGATGGACTCCCGATGTTAATTGCCCAAGCAAAATCAGCATCTGAGATTTTTATAGGTAAAAAACTTAAGGATGAAATTACAGAAGAAGTAATACACAAACTTCGAAAAACAACAGAGAATATAGTACTGATTGGAATGCCAGGATCTGGAAAGAGTTCAATAGGAAAAATTATAGCAAAAGAGCTATCCAGAGAGCATATCGATACAGACACCGAAATTGAAAAAATAGCAGGAAAAACAATACCAGAAATCTTCCAATCAGATGGAGAAGAAATTTTCAGAAAATTAGAACGAGAAGTTATTTTAGAATATGGTAAAAGCACAGGCATTGTGCTTTCCACTGGAGGAGGGGCAGTTCTTAACGATGATAATTACTTTCTCTTAAAACAAAACGGACGAATTTATTTTTTAAATCGAAAAGTAGAAGAACTATCCACAAAAGGAAGACCATTATCTAAAGGAGGAATCACTTCATTAAAAGCTATGGAATCCATTAGGCTTCCTAAATATCAAAAGTTTTGTGATTTAGAAATAGAGAATAAAGAAATAAGTAAATCTGTAGAAATAATTTTGGAGGATTTTAATGAAAATATTGATTCTTAATGGACCTAATATAAATATGCTAGGTATACGAGAACCAGAAATTTATGGTAAGGAAACATATGAAGATCTAATAAATTATATTAAAGATAATGCAGGAGCGAACCCAGAACTTATTGAGTTTTATCAAAGCAATCATGAAGGAGATTTAGTGGATAAAATTCAACAATCTTATGGCAATATAGATGGAATCGTAATTAACGCTGGAGCTTATACACACACTTCAGTGGCAATATTAGATGCTTTAAAAGCAGTAAATATTCCCGCCGTTGAAGTACATATAAGCAATATCGAAACTAGAGAAGATTTTAGACAAGTTTCATACATCGGAAGATATTGTGAGCTAAATATTAAAGGCCGAGGGTTTCAAGGGTATGTAGATGCCGTTAAATATTTAAGGGAAAAATACTCTAATTCTAAATAGGTAATTTAAAAATATATAAGTCAAGATACTATAAATTAAGGCTCTTTGCAAAATAGTGTAGGATATGCCTATCCTTTTTTAGCTATAACTAAAAATAGCGCCAATGAATTTTTATCCATCAACACTATTTAGTATAGAGTCTTTTTGTTATTTTGTAATAATATTTACTACTTTAAATTCTTCATGCCATTCTACTTCAAAGCCCAATCCTTCCACAACAAATCGAATGGGCACATAAGTTTTGTCATCAATTATAATAGGCTTCACATCCATAGTTTTTTCTTCTCCGTTTAAAGTGTAAACATCCTCGCCAAGTTTCATAGAAATCGATGAATCCTTGTTGTTGATACTTATTTCCTTTGAGTCTTCATTATAATCCACTACAAAGCCCAAATTCTCGCTTATAAATCTAAGAGGAACGTAAGTCCTCATATTTTCCAAGAAGAATTTCACGTCTTCACTCCTACTTATGAATAAATTATCAATGGTCAAAAACACATCGTATTTAGGATCAAATTTGGGATTTACATAATCACTTTCAAATACCATCTTTCTAACTCCGCTGCTACTGGGAGCATATCCCTTGTGATAGTAGTCTTTTAGCTGTTGAATCATGTGATCAAACCCTGGATCGATTTGAGCTTTAAAAATTTCAAACATAGATAGTTTTCCTTGAGTAATCAATTGCAATTTAATAGAAGCGTAAGTCTCTTGACGCTCTTTCTCAATAATTTCAATTTGAGAATTCAATAGTTCCTCAAAATCTTCACCCTCAGCTAAAACTATTCTATTAGGAACTAAAACTAAGACAGCCAACAAAATCAATAAAATTTTAAATCTTCTCATAACTCCACCTCATATAAAAACGTTTAATTATATTTTATCATAGAAAACAACAAAAAACCTACAGGAAAAAATCTAGATATTTTAACTGTAGGATTTGGAATTATATTATTCGTATCTATTTAATGTTTTGTAAGGATAAAATAGTTAAATATGTCGAATAGAAAACATATTAGACATTACAAACGATAAAAATGAGCGAATTTGTTTAAATGATATTTAAAAGACTCTAAATTTTTAGTACCTTTTTAGTACTTTCAATAAAAAAAGAGTTTTATAAAAACCCTTGTAAGCATTGGTGCGAATGGGGGGAGTTGAACCCCCACGAGTAAATACTCACTGCCCCCTCAAGACAGCGCGTCTGCCAATTCCGCCACACTCGCATGGAATAATATTATAAACAGTTATTACAAAATAGTCAATTATTTTTTGTTTCTATAATAAATCCAGATATTATATATTATTTTATGATAAAATATAGAAAAGATATCAGGGGGGTAGATTATGAAATATGAATTATGGGATATGTTAGAAAACCTCAAAGAGAGTTGCCATATTTATGACTTGTCACATCCAGTAGCGCCGGAGACACCTCATTGGGCAGGGTTCGATCCGATTGAGGAGAGGGTGGTTTACAATTTTAAGGAGCATAACTTTATAGCCAAGGAATACAAAATCGTCAGTCAGTATGCAACCCACATAGATGCGCCTTGTCATTTTTATGAACCTGGCAGAAAGATTCACGAGATTCCTATTGAAGATACCATTTTGCCTCTTGTAGTTATTGACATTGTAGACAAGGCTGCAATGGATCCTGACTATGGCATTACAAAGGCTGATGTCATCGATTTTGAAGAGAAGTATGGAAAAATACCTGAAGGCTCATTTGTTGCTCTGAGGACTGATTGGTCTATGAGGACAGAAAACTTTGACAATGTAGATGAAGATGGGGTTTCCCATTATCCTGGGTGGACTATCGAAGCTTGTGAATATCTAATTAAAACTTGTAAGGTGAAGGCCATTGGTCATGAAGCTTCTGATACAGATGCGACTTCCATTTCTGTACCTGCTGGAGGACTTCCTGTGGAGACTTACGTTTTGGAACAGGATATTTTCCAGGTGGAATTGATGAAGAATTTACATCTTCTTCCGCCTATGGGGGCTGTAATCTTGGTGGGATTTCCCAATGTAGTGGACGCTCCGGGATTTTCTGCTAGATGCTATGGATTTGTAAAAAAATAAAAGGAATTGGCAAGACGAAATGTTTTGCCAATTTTTTATGCAAATTAAAAATAAAAACTTCCCATTTTAATGGTGATAATAATCATTCTTAGCGCGAAATGATAGGGTAGGAGGACTGGAAATTTTTACTAATTACTCATAATTACTATAAATCACTAATTGTGTTATAATTACTATACATAAAGAAGATTTTTGGAGGAATTGATGAAGAAAAAATTTATAATTTTAATATTATTATTTGTAATAACAATTAACATATTTCCGATGGGAGTAAAGGCGCAAGAAAGGGAAGTTAAGCTTTTGATCAATGGTGAGTATGTGGAGACAGAGGGAAGGCCATTTTTAAAAGATGGTAGAACTTTGGTGCCTATAAGAGTAATTTCTGAAACTTTGGGATATGATGTGGACTGGGACGAGAATCTGGTGACCGTTACTATTTCTAAATGGAGCGACAGATATAATAGTTATCAAGGACTATTCGTATTAAATGTGGATTCTAAAGTAGTAGTCAGCTACGATTTAGAAAAAGTAAATAAGCTATTCGGACGAGTTAATCCTAGTGAAGAAGAAGTAAAAAATGTCATGGAAGAAAGTGCAAAAACGTCAGAAATAGACGTGGCGCCTACAGTAATAAATGGCAGAACCTACGTGCCAGTAAGAGTAATAGCAGAGGCTATGGGCGAAAAAATAAGCTGGGACAACGAAAATTGGACAGTGATAATAAATAGTAATGAGTAGATATTAGGTAGTAAAGAGTGTATTCACTAAAGGGTTGTTGACTTAATTATTTTTATAAAAAAGTTTGCAATTTTGCCTACGTCAAAGTTTGACGAATTGATTCGCCTAGCTAAGCCGTAGGCATTTACTAATTACTATCTCCTATCTTCTATTTAACTTCCAATGTAATCATATCGTAAAATAAGCTTTTAATTCTTGGTGTATAATGTATCTAGAATATAAACAAAGGTGATGCAAAAATGACGAAAAACAGATTGCCTTTGGTTTTCATAATGTTACTTGTGTTTATTTTTTCAAACACTTCAGAAAGTCTAGCTTTTAGAGATACAAAGAATCACTGGTCCTCTGAATACGTTACAGTCCTAAATTCGAAAAACATTATTAACGGATACGAAGATGATACATTTAAGCCTGACAACAATATTACTCGGGCAGAATATTACGCAGTTATCAATCGTCTTGCCGGGTATAACAAAACATATGCAGTAAGTTTTTCTGATGTCAAAAGGACTGATTGGTTTTATGAAGAAGTAGCTAAGGGAATCAAGGCAGGCTACATTACGCCTACAACAGGCAATATTAATCCCAACAAAGAAATAACCCGTGAAGAAGCTATTGGTATCTTAGGCTATGTATTTAAACTCAGCCCCAATATAGGAGCTGCGGAGAATTTCAAAGATAAGAGAGAGATTAAAGCGAGTGCTAAAGGATATATTGGTGCATTAGTGGATATGAAAATCATCGAGGGATTCCCAGATGGAAATATTTATCCTAAGAAGGAAATAACAAGAGGAGAAATCTCCAAGATTATTACCCTTTTACTAGATGACCAAGGAACACCTAAGAACACATTTTTAATGGACTCAGAAATTAAATTTGGACCAAAATCATTCTATGAAGAAGGACGATAAAATGGCGTCCTTTTTT
>JAAZCH010000422.1 GCA_012513395.1 Tissierellia bacterium | reverse complement strand
ATTTGTAGCAGGTTTTATCATATAAAATAACATCCGGTCAAATCGCCCTAATGCCACGACCATCACTAAAAATCCAACAAACATCGCTTCGTAAATAGGTCTTTTATAAAACACAAAGACTATTACGATAGTAATAAGTAAAACAAAAAGATAGATTAATTCTACCGGCATCGCCATTACAATCTCCTCCTTTTGTAGTATTATATTATAAAGTTTATACTTATTGCAAATTAAAAACTTAATTAACATTTCAACTCCTCTAATTGCAACAATTGTTTAAGAATAATACTAATCTAAGTAATTAATAAAATTAATTTGGGCAAACAAAAACCTTCTAGTATTAACCAGAAGGTTCCTTGATTTTTATCTTCTTCCAAAGAATATTCGTTTCATTTCTTCTACGAAATCTCTGAATATATAAATATAGTCGATGATATTGTCTTTGTTAGTACTTATAAATCTAGATGCATCTAAAATATTGTCCGTCAAAGTGTTTACTGAATGTACTGCATTATCAGCAGTATACTCCACTTGTGTAGCTAAATTAGTTGCTATTGTACTAACTCTGTTTACATCATCCATAGTTCTATTTACAGATGCCACTATTCCTGTGACATCATCTTTGGATTTAATTACAATTTCGTTTAAGTCGTCCACCAACATGGATGTTTTCATAGATATCTCATTGGCGTTGTTAATTAACACTGGTATTTCGTCAATTACAGTATCAATTTCTGTTCTCTTTTTTTCGATTAATTCATTTGCCGATTTTACAAGTTTTAGTGCGTTTTGTAAGAATAGAGCAAAGAACACGAGTACTACCAAACCTGCAAGAGCTAGAATGGCTATTAACAAATCCATAATGGAAATAGAAATCATTTAATCAGCTCCTGTCTTATTTATCTTCTGATCTATCTACTGGGATTTTACACTCCAAATCTACTGGTTCACAAACCTCATAATCTAAATCTGCAGCAGTCATCGCTTCAGTTATTTCTGCCGGATCATCGATATCTCTTCCATATTTTAAAGAGCCATCTTCAACTTCTTCTGCTTTTTCTTGAATATCATCAATAAAGTCTTCGGTAGCTTCTTTTACTTCGTCGGCTTTTTCTTTCACATCTGACGCTAGTTTGTGAGCTTTGTACTGAGCTTGTTCATATATATCTTCCCCTGCTTCTGTGACATCAGCGATAACTTTTTCAGTTTTGTAAGCTATTTTGTCTACAGTATCTCTAGCAGTTCGTTTAGCTTCTAAACCTCTGATGTAAACTTCGTCAGCTAAATCCCTTGCACCATGTTTTACATTTTCAGCCATTTCTCTTGTTCCTTCAGCTATTTCAGCACGTGTTTCCTCACCACTCTTAGGAGCAAATAAAATTCCCACAACAGCTCCAGCCATAGCTGCAAGTGATGCACTTATTACTAAGTTGCCCACTTCTTCCCTAAATCTTCTTCTTCTCCTAGCTTCATATAAATCTCTTAACATAATTAGCACCTCCGTGATATTAACTAATAATTTTATACCCACGATATATTTTATAAACCAAAAAATCTAATAATTAACACCTTTAAATTAAAATTTTATTCTTTACGTCAATATATTTATCGATTATTCACTTCCTACGCCAAAATCCGTATTATTCCAAAGTATGTCATATTTATCTTCATTTTCCAAATATCCATATTTTTCTTTAAACCATTCAATTAGTTCTGGATCAGATCTTACCGATGTCGAATTATCTACAAATATATTTATACAAACTCTATCAAAAATCTCAGATTTTTTAATGTCTTCTTCGATCATCTCTTTGGTTTGTCCTAGCATACCCACTAATAGACATATGACGTCAAAATGCTTTTTAACTTCATTTTCGTCTTCGAAAATCGTTCCTTTTTTTAATACAGCATTTCTAAAGTATTCATCAAAAGTCTCCACTCCAGTTTTGAACTCTACATTTATCCCATTAAAAAAGTCTCTGATTTCATCTAATCTCATTCTATAATTGTAATAAACT
>JAAZCH010000454.1 GCA_012513395.1 Tissierellia bacterium | reverse complement strand
TTCTGTCAACTTAAATTTGCCCGGTAACAGATCGGTCACTTCTACTGGACTAAATCCGGTAATCTCGACATCTTTTACTAAGATCCATTCGGTTCCGACTTGTTTTTCAAGCTTGAATACCGCTTTTTCACCGCTCGGCCAGGTCGCTGTTTCGCCTTCCAGGGTTTTTGTGATGCTGACCTTCCCTAGAGCCGGTGTGATTGTTGCATCATCATTAACTGATGGCTTGTCATTGATTTTAATCTCCGCAGTGTTAGGAAGTTTACCTTCTATTAAATAAGCAGAGAGATCTTTAGTTTGATCAATTGTCGCAGTGATAGACAATTTAATCGTCTTACCGGCAAACTTCGCAATATTTTCATTGTCGTTAATCGTTGCTGTAATCAGGTTATTATTATTCTCCAAAGCGATTAGACCAATTAATGCCAGTCCGTCTTCACCGTCAAGAATCGGCGTGACTGATGCACTCATGGTAGTGACGTTTAGAATTTCGCTGATTTTATCACTGACTTGGAATTTGGTCATGCCCACTGTATTAAACGGTACAGTCGCCTCAACCGTATAGGTGATCGGTGCTGCCAACTGCGTACCATTAAGGGTAACGGCATCCTCTCCGTTGACTTTTTTCTCAATCGTCGGTTCGCTCGGCGGAGTGATTGTAACTATGGATTTCACTCCTGCAACTTTGTTATGCTCAAGCACCGCCTCGTTCGGCACTTTCATACCGGTATAGGCTTTCAGTTGTTCCAGCGTTACACCTGGTTTTATCTTACCGTTAAACTCCATAACTATTGTTTTGCCGGCAAGTTTGGTGTAATCATAGCCATCGACAAAAGTAGCAGTAATTTCACCATCTTTGGCCTCTTTCGGATTAGCATTTGTGGTATTCGTCATGGTGTAGTCCGTACCAATTTTCAGCGTTTGGCTAGTCTCTTCACTATTGTCTTCGCTATCATAGGTTACGGCGCGAAGCGTAATACCACCATCAATCATTAACACTTTTGCTAAAGTATCTTTAATTACAAGACTATTATATCCCAAAACATTCTCTGGAACTTTTACACTTATCTTGTACTTAAACACCTCATCCGATGCCTTAAGATTATAGTGGTCAAGTCCATTGACTTTCTTTTCAAGAGTTGGAGCCTCTCCGGCCTCTCCCGGCACCAAATAAACGGTGTTTGAGTTTTGAGGATTGTCGTTGATCTTTAGCGTGGCTGTATTCGGAATTCCGCCATTATTTTCAGGCACTTCCATAAATGCCTTCAGCTGATCCATCGTTACGCCGGCTGCAATCTTCGCTTTAAAGCTCAGTCTTACGGTACGATCGGCAATCTTATCAAAACCGCTCGTCAAGCTAAAGGTAATCTTTTTACCTTCAACTGTTAAGTTCTCCGTCGTGCTGACAGTTACTCCGTCCGCCGTCACTTTGCCACTGCCAGGTACGATGTCTAATAGGTCATGAACTGTATCTTCGATGATAAAGCTCGTCATCCCTTCAATAGAAGTTACCGGTACATCCACCGTGTAGTCAAAATCTTGGCTGAGGGTTGAAAGATTTAGAGAATCCTCGCCATTGATTTTTTTCACAGGATCTTCAACGGACAGCTTCTTGTCGGTTACGATCAATTGATAACTAGCCGGCGTCGTTTCCGTAGCAGGTGTTACGGTGAACTGTGGAGCGCCAAGATCGGCTCCCCCCACCTGTACTTTCGGAACACCGTCTGCATCAACGATAATCGTGTATTCTGTCGGATCAATCTGATATCCGGCAGGTGCTTTAATTTCTTTCAGTGTGTATGTGGTATTCGCCACAATTCCACTTAGGTCAATTTTACCCTCCAAATCAGAGGTCTTTGT
>JAAZCH010000421.1 GCA_012513395.1 Tissierellia bacterium | reverse complement strand
CTTGGAACCTTGAAAGCTCAAACTCAATTCATTTACTGTAATCATTTATATCCTCAATTTCTATATAATATCCATCTAATTCTGACCTCAAATAATATATCAAATGGATGGAATAGTTGCAAGGATAAAAAACTTTTTTAAAGTTTCCAAATAAAAAGCCCAGCGTAAATCACTGGACATTTATCCCACACAAAGGTCTCCATATCATTCTTTTTCGAGTACCCTCGGGCAGGCGGGCCATATACGCTCGAAATAGAATGATATTCCGACCTTAATAAAATGTTTGCAATTGTTCTGAGCCAACTTAAATCACTGGACATTTATATTAATAGTTACTTTATATTTTTCCTAACTACTCAAAAATTTCTGACAAGTTTTTATATTTTTTATAATTGACGTGATTTGTAATAACTTTATACATTAAAAATATGCCAATTACAGTTCCTACAATAATTTTATAAGGAGCAAATACTTTTTCCTTTATCAAAAGAAACAACATAAATGCTATCATAACTAGAGACCCTTGGATATATGCATTTCTTATGACTTTGTATTGATGGGAAATATCTTTATTGGAACTTAACAACTTTTCTGGAATGTCTCCTTTCGTTTCCACTATTAAAATTTCTCTGTTAAAATCTCCAAAAGTAGTAGCCAATTTACTTCTTCCTTTTACATAGGGTCTAAGTCGAATTTTCCCAAAAGCCAAATTCCCTTGATTAAGGGGTGCTCGAAATGTTTTAAATCCAGAATCTTCCAGTAAAGTTTGATATTCTTTATTTTCTCTTACAGTATTTGCTCCAATAAATTGAGTGGAATAGGAGTACCTCTCCTTTGACTTTTCGAATTTATATAAAAAATTGTTTACTGATACCAATCTATATCCTTTAGCAGACATGGAATTTAGCCATGAACTAATGGAACTAACTGGGTCTGAAAATATTTTTATTCTATACATTGTGCACCTCTTTCATTTCATTTACTAATTCCAGCAAGTTCGTCAAACGCACTTGCTCATTGTCTATCTGAATTTTTCCTTCTTCTGTTATTATGTAATTCACTCTTCGGCCATCTACTGATGCTTTTTTAATCCAGTTCTTTTCTTCCAAATTAGCTAAAGCGCCATACAAAGTTCCCATGCCCAATTCCACTCGACCTTTAGTTTTTTCTTCAATTTTTAATTTTATTCCATAACCATGAAGTTCATTGTACAAACATAAAAGTACTAAAAGTGTCGTCTCTGTCAGTGCTCCACTGGATAAATTGTCCCTTGCCATATACGCCTCCTCAATATATCACTAAACGTAGTATTTATTAAATTCATTATATCACTATTCGTAGTATTGTCAACGAGAAAATTTTTCTTTCTTTTAGAACGTTTGTTTGTTATAATGGTTTATGAGGAGATGAGATTTATGGACGTTAAAGAAAAACTTCGAATACTTACAGATGCAGCGAAATATGATGTCAGTTGTTCCTCAAGTGGTTCTTCTCGATCTAATAACGGAGGACTTGGAAATGGTGCAAGTTCAGGTATTTGCCACAGTTGGTCTGAAGATGGAAGATGTATTTCCCTTTTAAAAATTCTTCTTTCAAATAAATGCATTTATTCTTGCGAATACTGTATAAATCGAAGAGAAAACCATATAGAGAGAGCGGAGTTTACTCCTAAAGAAATTTCGGATTTAGTAATTAATTTCTATAAACGAAACTATATCGAAGGTTTATTTTTATCTAGTGGAATAATTAAAAGTCCAGATGAAACTATGTTAAAGCTCATCGAAGTGGCTGAACTTCTTAGAAATAAGGAACATTTCAACG
>JAAZCH010000009.1 GCA_012513395.1 Tissierellia bacterium | reverse complement strand
TGATATGCAGTTTAAGGCATCTGGTGAGAATAGCAAGAGGGAAACACCTGTACCCATACCGAACACAGAAGTTAAGCCTTTTAACGCCAAAAGTACTGATTTAGAGATGAATTGGGAGGATAGGAACTTGCCAGTATAAAAGAGTACAGTGTAAATAAAATTTTACACTGTACTTTTTTTTATAAATATTAGTCAGGGCATACACTTATAATGGGTGTCCTGAATTTTCAAATCATATTATCCAAGGTTTAAAAAAATGAAGGGCAAATAGAAAAAATGTTACCCGTGCTAATATTCGGTGATATTTTAGAAAATGTTTTTTCTTTATTCTATAAAATATTATTCCAAATATCACAGTTGCTAGAATAAAAAAGAATAATATAGTTCCTGTATGAAGTTTAAATACAGTACCAAGTATCATACCACCGTGAATATATGATGATATAACGAATAATAATCCTGAAGGTTTGTGTATACTTCTAAAAAATTTTAAAACATTCATATAAGTTTTGTTAGATGTCTTAAGAACATATTTATTTAATCTACTCATTATTAAAGGTAGCAAAACTATAGTTAGAAAAAGTACACTAGTCCATGCAAAAAATACATAATTCATATTTATCACCCATTAGTCTTCTAAGGTTCCAACAGGGCTTAATCTTTCTATTACTGAATCTTTATGTGGAGATTTTTCCATTAATTCAGTGGTAAGATCTTTACCTGCTTCGAATCCGTTATGTTCTCCTTCATTCCATAAATTTGAATCAGTGACGTCATAAATTATACCGTCTATTGCAATATAAGCTGGTTTTCCATCTTTACCATTGTACTCTGCTAATTCTACTGAACTTAATACTAAATCATTTTCCGTATTTGGGTCTGATTGAAGAGCTTCAGTAGTACTTTGTTCTTCAATACTAGGTTGTTCTTGTGTTGTTTTTTCTTTATTACATGCAACAACACTTAAAGTCATAATTATAATTAATAAAACTAATATTTTTTTCATAAATACCTCCTAAAATTGTAATAATTATTTTTATTTTAATACCCAAAGATTTTATTTTAAATTATTTTTTTAAATAAAATCAATTTGCTTTCGGCTTGAATATTATTAGTTAATATGATAATATAATCAAAATACTTTAAATCAGTCCAGAGAGACTGGAAAGGAGAAAATAATGAGTGATCACGTATTAAGCAAGTCTACAGTTCAAAGTAGTGCAATTCTAAGAAATGGTACAAAATTTATACTTGCTCTTCAACATTTAATTGCAATGTTTGGAGCAACGGTTCTAGTACCAATATTAACAGGTATCAATCCAACAGTGGCTATATTTACTGCAGGTGTAGGAACTTTAATTTTCCATTTTTGTACAAAGGGAAAGGTTCCTGCTTTTTTAGGTTCATCTTTTGCCTTTATACCAGTAATTATAATGGTTAAGGAAATGTATAATGGAGACCTTGCATATGCGCAAGGTGGCATGGTAATAGCTGGATTAATTTATGTAATTATGGCGGCTATCATTTATAAAGTTGGGGCTGAAAAAATTAGAAAACTATTGCCTGCTCAAGTTGTAGGACCAATGATTATAGTTATTGGATTAAATTTACTTCCTGTAGCTTTAGGGATGGCAACTACCAATTTAATATTAGCTGGGGTTACTTTAGGAACAGCTTTGTTAATAAAATTTAAAGGTAAAGGTATATTAAACCAAGTATCGATTCTTATAGCTGTTTTTGTAGGATATACCTTATCCTTAAGCATGAATCTTGTTGATACAAGTGTTATAGCAAATGCACCATTACTATCAGTGCCACCTTTGAGTTTTCCTAAGTTTGACTTGGGAGCGATAGCGATAATATCGCCTGTTGTTTTAGCAGTTTTTATGGAGCATTTAGGAGATATTACTACTAATGGACAGGTTGTAGGGAAAAATTTTATTAAGGAGCCAGGACTACACAGAACTCTTTTAGGCGATGGACTAGCAACAATGTTTGCTGGATTTGTAGGAGGACCTGCAAATACAACTTATGGTGAAAACACAGGTGTCTTGGCAATAACAAAAAATTATGACCCTTCAATATTAAGATGGACTGCAGTTTTGGCAATTGTTTTATCTTTTATAGGTAAAATAGGAGGAGTTCTATTATCCATTCCAACAGCAGTAATGGGCGGGATTTCCGTGATGCTTTTTTCAATGATTGCAATAATTGGAGTTCAGACAATACAGAGAGAAAAAGTTAAATTTAACTCGAAAAATATAATTATTATGGGAACAATTTTAATTTTAGGACTTGGTAGTGATTATATCGGTGGCAAATTAGGAATAAATATTGGCATTAGATTAAATGAAAGTGTTTCTATTAGCGGATTGAGTTTTGCTGCAATAGTAGGAATTGCATTAAATTTAATACTTAATAGAAAATAATTTTAAATGATAAGAAGCGTCCTTCGAGGCGCTTTTTTAAATTATTATGTAGTTATTAATCTGTGATGTGGTAAAATATAAATATTAATAGGCGAGGCGGTAAAATGATAAAAAGCATGACTGGGTTTGGAACCCATACGATAATAAATGATGAGTTTGATATTAAAGTTGATATAAAATCTGTTAATAATAGATATTTAGATGTTCAGATAAAAGGGCCTAAATCTTTACTATTTTTAGATGATGACCTGAAGAAAATAATTACAAGTTCTACAAAAAGAGGAAAAGTTGATGTATTTATTGATATAAAATCAAAAGGCAATTACGATATGAATCTAGAAATAGATTATATTTTATTGGATTTATACAAAAACAATTTAAATAATTTAATTGAATATTTAGAAATCGATAAAAATTTTCAAATATTTGACTTACTCTCTTATGATAAGGATATATTAAATAGCAAAAGAATAGATTTAAGTGAAAATGAGCTATTTGTAGCTTCTTGTATAGAATGTGTCACTAAAGCTTCATCAAATTTCCTTGAAATGAAGCTTCAAGAAGGTTATAATATAGAGCACGACTTAAATATAAAGTTAGAAGAATTATCTATAATTATTAAAGAAATTGAGTTAGTTGCAAAAGATGTTGTCAATGCAAATGTCAACTCTTTGAAAGAAAGAATATCAGAGATCCTCACGCAAGAAGATGTGAAGCTTGATGAAGATCGATTAATTAATGAAATAGTATTTTATACAGATAAACTATCCATTGATGAAGAGATAGTAAGATTGAAAAGTCATATAGATTTATTTAAAAAAATATTAGCTGACGAAATTTCATCTGGTAAAAAATTAGATTTCTTAATTCAAGAAATGAATAGAGAAACTAATACTATTGGAAGTAAATCTGCTAGTATTGATATTACAAACTTTATTATAGAAATGAAGTCGATAATAGAAAAAATGAGAGAACAAGTTCAGAATATTGAATAAACATATAAAAGATTTAGGATGGTGGCAAATTATGTCAGAGGGTTTCTTACTGGTCCTTTCGGGACCAAGCGGAGCTGGAAAGGGTACTGTTAGTACGGCGTTAATGGAAGAGTCAGAAGATATTATTTTTTCTATTTCCTTAACGACTAGAAAACCAAGGCCTACAGAAATAGATGGAGAAAATTATTTTTTTGTAGATGAACAGGAATTTGAAAGAATGGTCAGAGATGACGAACTGCTGGAATATGCTAAAGTACACAATAATTATTACGCCACACCAAAAAAGTTTGTTTTTGAACAAATAAAAAAAGGCGAAATAGTGCTTTTGGAAATAGATGTCCAAGGTGCTCTCCAAATAAAGAAAAAATATAAGAATGCTATATTCATTTTCTTGCTTCCTCCTAATATGGAAGAACTAAAGAGTAGAATCGTAAAAAGAGGGACGGAAAAGCCTGAAGACATAGATACTAGATTTAATAATGCTTTCAAAGAATTGGACTTTGTTGGAGAATATGATTATTTCGTTGTTAATAATACGGTTGAGCAGGCTGTTCTTGATATTAAGAATATTATAGCTGCTGAAAGATTGAGAGTTAAAAGACATAAAGATATAAAAGCGAATGTAACAAAGGGGTGGGATTAAGTTGTATATACCTTCATTTGAACAAATAAAAAAAGTAGATAATAGTAAGTACAGACTAGCGTTGATGGTAGCGCAAAGAGCAAGACAATTGAATGACGAAAATGTTGAAGTCTATGTAGATTCTGATGACAAAAACAATGTCACTATTGCTATGGAAGAAATTATCGAAGGCCATATAGTGAGCGATAAATGATAAGCTAGAAAAATTCTAGCTTTATTTCTATTATGAGAAGATTTATAGATGTAGTAATTTTTAAAAATGTAATTAATTTAGACAAACTGTTTACTTATGGTGTTGATTTTCATGTCACTGTTGGGCAATTTGTAATTATAGATTTTAATGGATCCTTAGAAATAGCATTAGTTTTAAAAAGCTATGAGTCTAAGGAAGATTTGGATGTAAAAAATGCATTTCAAGTTATAAAAGAACTTATTCCTTTAGATGAGACAAGATTGGCTTTAGGAATGTGGATGAAAGAATTCTATATTTTAACTTACGCTAAGGCTTTCGGTACAATTTGTGACTTCAATAAGATAAGTAATTTATCATATCGATATGAAATTGAAGCTTTAGTGCCTGGAGAGATAGAAGAAATAGTTTATAAAATCAATTCTAACAATGTAGTTGCAAAAGGAGAACTATCACTTTTAGATAAATTTATAGAAGATGATTTAATTAGTAAAAAAATTATCTATAATGTAATGCATGGGGAAAAAATAGAATTTTATAAATTTTCCATGGATTTAAATGAAAGCTTGAAGTTAATTAGAAAAAATTCAAAGCGTCAAATAAATTTAACGACGATAATATTTGAAAAATATAATTCAAATGGATTTTTTTCTTCAGAAGATTTGGCTACACTTAGTGAATACGAAAGAAATGTATTTAATGAACTTGTAAATAAAGAGATTTTTGAAAAAATAGATAATATTGAAAGGGATATATCTAGTCCAAATTTAATTTTAACCCAAAGACAATCTGAAATTACAAATGCTATTAAGTCCTCGGATGAGAACAAATTCCTTATTAGAGGTGTAACAGGCTCAGGAAAAACTGAGATGTATTTTAATTTAATAGAAGATACACTTGCTAGTGGGAAAAATGCAATATTTCTTGTTCCTGAAATAGGCTTAACTCCACAAATGGAAATAAGAACTAAGGAACGATTCGGAGATTTGGTAGCGATAATACACTCCAAATTGACTCGAAAAAAACGTTTAACCGAAATAAATAAAATCGAATCGAATAAAGCACGAATTTTACTAGGTACAAGATCAGCTATTTTTTCTCAGATGCCAAACCTAGGATTAATAATTATTGATGAGGAGCATGATGATAGCTATAAATTAGACAATTATAATAAATATGATGTAAGAGAGGTAGCTAGATTTATTATAGAAAGAACCAAAGACTCTAAATTAGTCTTGGGTTCTGCAACACCTTCTATAGAAACTTTTTATAAATCCAAGAATGGAATTTACGAATTACATGTCATTGAAGAAAGACCTAATGAAATCAAAATGCCGAAGATTACAATAACAGATATGAGAGAAGAACTAAATTCAGGAAATAAAACAGCTTTCTCCCTTGATTTAATGGCAAGTATGAAGGAATCTTTAAATAAAGATAAACAGGTATTGTTGTTTTTAAATAGAAGAGGGTATTCTACCTTTGTTACCTGTAGAAGTTGTGGATACACTTCAAAGTGCCATAAATGTGATGTATCATTGGTTTATCATAAAAAAAATAATTTATTAAGATGTCATTATTGTGGACATATGGAAAAGGCACCCAGAATTTGTCCTAGTTGTGGAAGTAGAGATATTAGACAATTTGGAATGGGTACAGAAAAGTTAGAAGAAGAAACCATCAAATTATTTCCAGATTTTCAAGTTATGAGGATTGATTCTGATACTACATCTAGAGCTGAAACTTATAAGGAGAATGTTGAAAGAATACTAAAAAAAGAAGTATCTATAATTATAGGAACACAAATGATTTCTAAAGGTTTTGACTTTCCAGAAATTGATTTAGTGGGAATAATGGCTTCAGACCTATCATTGAATATACCAGAATATGATGCGGCTGAGAAAACATTTCAATTAATTATGCAAGTATCTGGAAGATCAGGCAGAAGTAATGAACAAGGAAATGTAATAATTCAAACTTACAACCCTGACCACTATTCCATCAGGCATGCAAAGAATAACGACTATAACAGTTTTTTTGAAGACGAGTTAAAAATTAGAAGAGCTTTTGCTTATCCTCCCTTTAGGAGACACTATACAATTACTATATTAAATAGAGATTTAGATGATGGGATAAACATTGCAACAAGTTTTTTTGACATTTTATTAGATGAGATTAAGAAATATAATATAGAAGAGTATGTGGATATTATAAGCCACAGAGATAGATTATCGATTTCTAGATTAAATAATCGATATCATATAAGCATATTATTAAATTCTACTATTAGACATGAAAAGTTTATTAAAAATATTATTTATGAAATTTTTATAAATAATAAATACAAAGTTAATTTAAACCAAACCCATATAGACGTGGTAACACGTTAGTGATTTTAAAAGGATTTATGTGGGTATTTGATAAGCTAGGAGGAGCAAATGGCAATAAGAGTAATAAGATTAGATTCAGATCCTATTCTTAGGAAAAAATCTAGAGAAATAGAAGATATAAACCCTAGAACTTTAGAGTTGTTAGATGATTTAGTCGATACGATGTACGATGCAGAAGGAGTGGGTCTAGCAGCACCTCAGATAGGAGTTTTAAGAAGAGCAATAGTTGTAGATATAGGTGATGGTCCAATTAAGATGATTAATCCTGTTATAGTTTTAGAAGATGGAGCAGAAATTAAACCAGAAGGATGTCTATCTGTACCTGGATACACTGGACTGGTAGAAAGGCCTTTTAAAGTTAATGTAAAATACACTGATGAGAATGGTGTTGAAATAGAACTAGAAGCAGAAGAATTGCTTGCAAGAGCAATTTGTCATGAAATCGATCATCTAAATGGAATATTATACACTGACAAGGCTACTGAAATTCAGAAATTACAAGAGATGGAAGAATATGAATAAAATTAATATAATATTTATGGGTACCCCAGATTTTGCTTTACCATCCCTAAAATTATTAAACGAAAGATTTACAGTCTCCTTAGTAGTAACGCAGCCAGATCGGATAAATAGACGCGGAAATAAAATCACTTATAGTCCTATTAAGGAATATGCTATAGAGAATAATTTAAATATTTACCAACCACAGAATGTAAATAGTGAGGAATCAATAAATAAAATCAGATCGCTAAATCCAGATTATATAGTTGTTGTCGCTTATGGACAAATAATTAAAGATGAGATTTTAGAAATACCTAAAAAAAATATAATAAATGTGCATGCATCATTGCTTCCAAAGTATAGAGGTGCAGCACCAATCCATAGAGCGATAATGAATAGGGATGAGACAACTGGTGTTTCAATAATGAAAGTGGGTCCAGGACTAGATAAAGGTGAGGTTTATATAACGGCTGAAACTAACATTAATAATAAAAAATTACCAGAATTGCATGATGAATTGTCCATCTTAGGGTCAGATTTATTAGCAGAATATATTGAAAAAGATTATGAAAAAACTATAGTTGGGAAAACTCAAGAAGAATCTTTAGCGACATATGCCCATAAAATAAGTAAAGAAGATGGATATTTAATTTTTGAAGACGTTGAATCTGAAATTGGAAAAATTAATGGATTATATCCTAGACCTGGAGCTACATTTAATTACTTTGGAGAAAGAATTAAAGTACTTGAAGGGGAAATTTATTCCAATGAAAAAAATGAAGGAAAAAATATTTCAGAAATAATAAATGTTGACGACCAAGGAATTTTAGTAAATTGTGGGAATGGGATTTTATTGATAAAAATGATTCAATTTCCTGGAAAAAAGCCGATGAGTATAAGGGATTATTTAAAAGGTAACACTATAACTTTAACAGAATTAAGGTGATAATATGTTTTATGATGGAACGTGGTTTATATATATGCTTCCTGCTTTAATCTTTTCTATGATAGCAACAGGAAAAGTACAATCTGCTTATAATAAGTATAGGCAGGAAATGTCTATGTTAGGCATGACAGGACAGCAAGTAGCAAAACAAATATTACAAAATAACGGTATAATGGATATCGCTGTAATTAGACATGAAGGAGTTATGTCAGATCATTATGATTCTAGAAAGGGAATTATTGCATTGTCGAGTGATGTATTTGGGGGATCTACTATAGCTAGTATAGCAATAGCTGCCCATGAAGCAGGACATGCAGTTCAATTAGAAGAAGGTTATTTACCGCTTAAAATAAGACATGCTTTAGTTGGTGTTACAAGCTTTGCAACAAGTGCGTCTTATATCTTTATTCTTCTTGGGTTGTTTTTCGACAATTTTTTTGGACAAATAGGTATAGCTCTCTTTTTGATAATATTTATATTTCAAGTTGTGACTTTACCCGTAGAATACAATGCTAGCAAAAGGGCTCTACAAGAGCTAGAATCAGTAGGTGCGACGCAATCTGATGTTTTGGCATCTAGTAAAATGTTAAACGCAGCTGCTTTGACTTATGTAGCTGCTATGCTTACAGCATTGGCACAACTATTGAGACTATTAAGTTTATTTGGAAGAAGGAGAAGATAAAAAGGATGCTAAAGCATCCTGATTTTATGATTAATCAAAGAGAAATAACATTAGAAATAATTAAAAAATCACAAAAAGGTGAAGATTTAGTTGAATTAGTAGAAAACCAAAAAAATCTGGAACCTCAAGAATATGGATTTATTAAAAGCATTAGCTTCGGTACTATTAGGTATATAATGAGATTGGATTATATTATTAAAAAGCTATCTAAAATTAAATTTTCAAAAATCCATATTGATATCCTAAATATTATGAGAATGTCCCTATACCAATTGATATATATGGGACATATACCGGAATCAGCAGTAGTAAACGAAAGTGTTAAACTTGCAAAAAAATATGGAAATAAAGGTTCTGTAGGATTTGTAAACGGAAGTTTGAGAAATTTCATACGCAATAGAGAAAAGTTTTTAGAGATCGATTACAAAACTGATTTAGATAGACTTTCAATTGAGCATTCTTATCCAATTTGGATTATAGAAGAAATTGAAAAAGCATATGAATCAGAAAACTTGGAAGAAATTTTAATAAAATTTAATGAACCCAGCAAATTTGTTATCAGAGCCAACAGTCTTAAAATATCTAGAGAAGATTTAAAATCCAGATTAGAAAATCTAGGATTTAAAGTTGAATTTACGAAGGTTTCAAATGATGGATTAGTTATAGAAAACCCAAGAGGTATATTTGAGTCAACCCCTTATACAGAGGGGTTATTTTACGTACAGTCTGAATCCTCCCAACTAGTGGGTCAATTGGCTGTAGAAAATGCAAAATTCGAAAACATATTGGATTTATGTTCATCTCCAGGTGGAAAAATCTCCCATATCTATGAAGTACTAAAAGGCAAAGGTAACTACATTGCTGCTGATGTAAATGAAGAAAAGATAAGAATAATTGATGAAAACTTTAAACGACTAGGCATTAGTGATGTTAGATTGGTAGTTAATGATGGGACTATTTTAAATGAAAATTTAAAAAATGATTATGATTTAATTATTTTAGATGTTCCTTGTAGTGCTTTAGGGTTAATGTCGAAATTTCCACAAATTAAATATTCAAAATCATCTGATGACCTAATGGAATTAAGTGTAATTCAACAAAAGATATTAAACAATGCAAAAGAATATCTAAAGCCAGGGGGGAAACTTATCTACAGTACTTGTACTTTTACCTTGATAGAAAACGAAGATGTTTTATATAAATTTTTACAGGAAAATAAAAATTTCTCTATGGAAAAAGAAATAAGTAAAATTTCTCCATTGGATTTTGATTCGGATGGTTTTACGATAGGGGTGATGATAAAAGATGAATAAAACGCATATAAATAACCTAACTTATGAAGAACTTGAAGAATATGTGACTTCCTTGGGTTTACAAAGATTTAGAGCTGATCAAATCTTTCGGGCAATTCACAAAAATGGAATTGATAATATTGATAAAATATTACAAATACCAAAAGAAGACAGAAAAAAATTAATTGAAAAATCTGATATTAGAAAAATAAATATTTTAAAAACTTTTAAGTCTAAAATGGATAATACAAAAAAACTTCTTTACTTGTTAGATGACAATAATATTATCGAAGGTGTTTTAATGGAATATTATCATGGAAATACTTTGTGCATATCTACCCAAGTAGGATGTCGAATGGGATGCTCATTTTGCGCATCTACAAAGAATGGGCTTGCAAGGAATTTGGATTCCAGTGAAATAGTTACACAAGTTTATGCTGTGGAGAAGCATTTTGATACTATCATCAAAAACATTGTTTTAATGGGCAGTGGTGAACCCTTTGACAATTATGAAAATGTCATAAAGGCGTTAAAGATTCTCAATAATGAAAAGGGAAGAAATATCTCCATGAGAAATATGACGATTTCTACATGTGGCATAGCTGATAAAATTATTGAATTTGCAAATACTCAAATACCTGCAACTCTAGCAATTTCTATTCATAGTTTCAATGATGAAATAAGAGGGAAAATTATGCCAGTAAATAAGAAATATAATGTTCAATCATTGATGGATGCAATTCGTGAATATGGAGCAATAACTAATAATAGAATTTCTTTTGAATACACGGTAATACCTGGTGAAAATGACAGAGATGAAGATGTTGAATTAATTAAAAAAAATCTTTCAGGATTGAATTATATAGTAAATTTAATTGCTTTAAACCCAATTAATGAATATAATAAGGTAAATTCAAAGGATGCGGCAATGCATTTCAAGAATAAATTGGAAAAAAATAATATTAATGTGACTTTAAGAAGAGAATTAGGTAGTGATATTTCTGCTTCTTGTGGTCAATTAAAAATACACTACTTAGAAGAAGGTGGACTTGATGAAGTTTGATGCTGTATCAAATGTAGGCAAAGTTAGAAATAATAATGAAGATAGCTATTATATCTCTGATGAAGAAAATTTTCCTCTTTTTATTGTGGCTGATGGAATCGGAGGACACAATTTTGGAGAGATAGCTAGCAAAATGGCTGTAGATGTAATTAAAAAGTCTATCAAATCTATTGATCATTATGAAAATTTAGACGAATTAGAATCTGACATGATAAAAGCTATATCCAATGCTAATAATGAAGTTTACAATATGTCTAATTCAGCAGATGAATATGCTGGGATGGGCACTACTTTAACTGCACTATATGTATATTATGATTCTATACTTATTGGCCATGTAGGAGATAGTAGAACATATGCAATTAACAGTAGGGAAATTAGACAGCTAACTGAAGATGATACCATAGTAAATAGACTACTAAAACTCGGTGAAATTACACAAAGCGAAGCACAAAATCATCCAAAAAAAAATATTATTACAAATGCCATAGGAACTGATTCTAGTATAGATATCAGTTTGATTCAATATAACTATGGTAAAGGCGAGTACATACTAATGTGTACAGATGGACTTACTGATATGGCAACAAATGAAGAGATACTGAATATAATCAACGAACATAAGATACCATCAAAAATTAGTGCAAAGCTTTTAGAGATTGCTTTGGAAGCTGGCGGAAAAGATAATATTACGTTGATAATAATTCAAGTTTAAGGTGATGAGATGATAGGGAAAACATTAAGCGATAGATATACAATTCAAGAGCGCATAGGCGGAGGTGGGATGGCCAACGTTTATAAAGCTCATGATAATAGATTAGATAGAGAAGTAGCAATTAAAATTTTAAGACAAGAATTTGTTGACGACGAAGACTTTGTAGAAAATTTCAAAAAAGAATCTCACTCTGCTGCTAGATTGAATCATCCTAATATTGTGGGTGTATTTGACGTAGGATATGATGAGATAGAAGGTCAAAGTGATTATTATATAGTCATGGAGATAGTAAAAGGGAAAACTTTAAAAGATATAATTATAGAAAAGGGAAAGTTAAATCTTTCAGAAACGTTGAATTATGGTATACAAATATCTGAAGCTATTCTTTGTGCTCATGACAATGGAATAATACATCGAGATATTAAACCACAAAATATTATTATTAATAGAGACAACTTACCAAAAGTAACCGACTTTGGTATAGCTCAAGGAGCAAATAGAAATACTGCTACTGAGCGAGACATTATGGGATCAGTTCATTATTTTTCTCCTGAACAAGCAAGAGGTGAGAAGTCTGACGAAAGATCCGATATATATTCCTTGGGAATAGTTTTGTTTGAAATGCTCACAGGTGAATTGCCTTTTGATGGCGAAAATCCAATAAGTATAGCATTAAAACAAGTTCATGAAAAAATTAAATTGCCATCTAATTTGAATCCGAATATACCTAAACAAATGGATGAAATTATTTTAAAAATGACAAATAAAAATCCATCAGATAGATATAATAACTTACTAGAAGTAATTGATGATCTTAAATCTTTAGAAAAGAAAATTGATCTTGAAATGTCTGATACTATGGTGCTACCTATAAATAAAATTAGAAAAGAAAACAATATATCTGTTGATGACCAAAGAAGAATACGTAGAACTGGTATAGAGACATCACACCAACCTAGATCCGAACAAAGAAGTAATTCTCGTGGAAATAAAGGAGGGGGCGCAGGTCCTATTATCGGTGGAATTCTAACAGCTTTAGTCGTGGCTAGCTTGTTATTTTTTGTTTTTACAAAGTTTCCAGTTTTGGGTCGAAGTAGTGCAAAAGAAATAAAAGTACCAGATATTATCGGAATTCCAGTAGAAGACGCTAAGCGAATTATAGAAGCAGAGGGTCTACGATTTGAAATTTCAGGTGAATCCATAAATCATGATTTTGAGCCAGGTGATGTAATTTATCAAAATCCTGAAAAGAACACAATGGTAAAGAGTAATTACATCGTAAGAGTTACAGTAAATTCAGAATCCACTACTGAAGAAACCATCCAGGTTAACAAGTATGTAGACTTAAGCTTAGAAGATGCTGTAGAAAGAATCCGATTAGATGGTTTTGATTATGATCTTAAATTTGAAGATGTAGAAGATGAAAAAGATTTTAATAATGTTCTAAGGCAAGAACCTAGTTCAGGATCACAACTAGAAAAAGGCTCTATAATAACTATATATGTGGGTAGAGAAATAGATGTGGAAACCGTGCCCATGCCGGAAGTTATAGGACAAAGCCTTAAACATGTTGAAGATGCTTTAGAAGCAGTTGGATTAGTGGTAGGAAAAATTACTGAATCTAAGACGGATAGATTCTCACCTGATACGATTGTTGATGCATCTTTTGATGCTGGCGAAGAATTGGAACTAGGAACAGTTATAAATCTTACTAAAGCAGTTGCGCCAGATCCTATTAAGGAACCGGAAATAAAAGAAAAAGAACCTGAGCCAGATTTGCCACCTACAACCATTCCTGACCAACCACAGCCCCAAAATCCGCCAGTTGAACCTACTCCTCCTACAGATGTAGGGACAGGTACAATGACTGTAGATATAGATTTTCAAGTTCCTGAATCAAAGGGACACGCTTTAATAACAGTAAAGCGTATTGAGGGAAATACATCAGAAAATATATATAGCAATACACATTATTCATCTGAAGGACCAAGAGTTATTTCATTTACTGGTTCTGAAAATGCTGTATATCAAATATTTATAGATGGAGTTTTGGATAAGACTAAGCCATGATAGAAAAAGGTAGAATTTTAAAGGGAATTGGAGGATTTTACTATGTAAAGTCCAAGGACATAATTTATGAATCTAGAGCCAGTTCCCTATTTAGAATTAGAAATTTAACTCCAACAGTGGGAGACTATGTAGAGTTTGAAATAACTGATGACAATAAAGCTTACATCAAAGATATCATAGATAGGAAAAATTTATTTTTAAGACCACCTGTATCAAATGTAGACGAAGTTTTGTTAATAGTAAGCATCAAAGAGCCTAATTTTAACACTCAGCTTATTGATAGGATGATACTTTTATCCCGTTATAACGGCGTGGAACCTAAATTGATTATTAATAAATCAGATTTAGATTCTTCAGGAGCGAGCCTTTTAGCAAAAAATTATGAGGAAGCTGGTTTTGAAGTCCACATAACATCTTTTGATGACAAAGAATCTTTGGAAGAAATAAAGAATTTGATATCTAAAAAGACTATTGTTTTTATGGGCACAAGTGGAGTAGGTAAGTCAACATTGATTTCTCATCTAACAGACTTAAAATTAGAAACAGGCCAAGTTAGTAAAAAAACTAGTAGAGGTAAGCATACCACGAGACACGTGGAGCTTTTAGAATATAATAAAGATTCATATATAGTAGATACGCCGGGATTTAGTTCATTGGCCTTGGACTTTCTCTCGGATATTTATGAACTAGAAAGGCTATATTTTGAATTTGATCAATTTGGCATGTGTAAATTTTCTAATTGTATTCATATAAATGAACCTCAATGTGCTGTTAAGACAGCATTGGGAAATGGAGAATTAAAAGAATTTAGATATCAAAATTATTTGTATTTTAACGAAGAAATAAGCAATAGGAGGTAATTTCTATAATGAATATTTTATCGCCATCAATAATGACAGCAAATTTTTTGGCTTTGCAAAGTGACTTAGATGCCATTGAAAAGGCAGGTGTGAAATTTTTACACCTAGATGTAATGGATGGTAATTTTGTACCTAACATTTCCTTTGGCCCTAAAATAATATCTGATATAAGTAAAAGATATAACTTTACTTTTGATGCGCATTTGATGGTAAACAATCCAGAAAATTTAATCGAAGATTTTGCAAAGGCAGGGTGCGATTATATTACTATTCACCCTGAAGCTACTTCCCATGTCCATAGACAAATTCAGCTAATAAAGTCACTTGGAAAAAAAGCAGGAATTTCTCTTAATCCAGCTACTCCAATAAATAATTTAGAATATTTATTAGATGATATCGACCTAATCCTAATAATGAGTGTCAACCCAGGATTTGGAGGACAAAGTTTCATTCCTAGCATTATTGAAAAAATCAAACAGACTAGTGAAATGATAAAGAATAAAAATATCATTCTAGAAGTAGATGGGGGCATTAAATTAAATAATGTAAAAGAGGTAATAGAAGCAGGCGCTACTGCTGTAGTTGTTGGTTCTGCTATCTTTGATGGAATAAAACCTGAAGAAAATGCAAGGGAATTTTTAAGGATTTTAAATGATTAATACAGTTATAGTTGCTGGAGGTAAGTTTCCCAAAGATGATATTTTCAATGAAGTAGCTAAAAATGCTGATTATATAATCGCTGCTGACAGCGGCTATGATTATTTAATTAAGCAAAATGTAAAAGTCAATTATCTAATTGGAGATTTTGATTCTATTGAATATGACATTACCAAAGTAAAAACTCCTGATATCATTCAGTTCCCTAAAGAAAAAGATTTTACTGATTTGCATATAGCAATTAATAAAGCCATTGAAATTGGTTCCAATAAAGTCACAATTTTGGGAGCTACTGGTACGAGACTAGATCACACTATTACGAATATTTTTTTGTTAAAAATATTATTCGATAGCGGAATAAATGGAAAAATTATTGACGATAATAATGAGGTAATGCTTGTTAATGGCAAAGTAGAAATACTAAAAACCCATTACAAATATCTTTCAGTTATACCTTTATCAGATAATACAGAAGTTAATATCTCGGGTGTAAAGTATCCATTGAAAAATAAAAGAGTATCCTTTAACGACAGTTTATGTATTAGTAATGAAATCAATGAAAAAACTGCTACTGTTGAAGTTAGCAGTTATTCTTTAGTAATTCAAAGTAATGACTGAGAATTAATTATAATATGAATGGATTTGTAGTGAAATCCTTATATAGAGATTCATCATTTATAATTGAGAATAAATTTGAAGCTTTAACTTCTATTTTTGCAATATTTTGTATAGAAGTTGAAGCTTTTTTTATTTCTTTAAAATTTGTAATGTAGTTAGTTTTTAAATTTTTTATATAACTTCTTCCTTTATTATCAAGGGCTAGAACTCTAATGTAATTATCATTATCCAATGCACTGAATATTTGCTTTTTATTTACTCTTATCAATGAATTTATTATTATTCTACGCACTCTAGATTTTGTTATTCTTTTATTGGATACTAAATTTGCCAAATCTTCTATTGAATTACAATCATCTAAAAAATTAATAATTCTATTTTCTATACCCTTTTCATATTCAAGAGTGTTTTTTATATTATAATCTGAATCCAATGCATCAAATTTAAATATGTTATAAAGTGTTTTATCGCAATAAATATTACTGTTTAGTAAATGTTTATATGTTTCACTCGGAACAAATTCCTTTACTTCACTTTTGCTTATGAAAAGTCTCCTAATATTTGATGCAGATGTAAATCCTTCAACTGCATCTGTCGTATCATGGAATGATTTATGTCTTTTAATTGAATTATAAATTAAATTAGGATTTAGTTTTAGTCCAGCTTTTATATATTCTACAGCGAGTATATTGTTAGATTTAGAAAGAAGATCAATGTCAGAGCCATTCAAATAACCTGCTTCTAAATAAGCTTTATTTCTGGAAGTTATATAAGAATTACCTTCATCTAAAAATTTTCTAATATTATATTTTATATTTTCATCTTCAAGTAAAAGAATTTTTGATATTCTTTTTAATGTTTCTATATTTTCATCTTCTGCACCAAATGCTAAATCTGTGATGCCACACGAGTTTAGTATTTTTAATGCACCTTTAGCAAAAACCTCTGCGTTTTGACATGCAAATACAAAGGGCAACTCCAATACGATATTACTTCCGTATTTACAGGCAATCTCTGCTCTTTGCCACTTTGAAAGAATATTAGGCTCACCTCTTTGCACAAATGCAGAACTTAAAACGGTAATAATTAAATCAGGGTTATGTTTATTTTGTACTTGATCTATTAAATACTTATGACCATTATGAAATGGGTTGAATTCTGAAACAATACCAAAAATCTTCATGATTTATCCTTTTTCATTTATTGACTAATTTTGCTTAATAATATACTATAATAGAAGTTAAAAGAAATCAAATGGAGGAGTTAGAAATGAATGTATTAGTTATTAATTGTGGTAGCTCTTCACTTAAATTTCAAGTGATCAATCCACAAAACGAAGAAGTAAAGGCAAAAGGCCTAGTTGAAAGAATAGGTATTCCAAATTCAAGAGTTAAATACGAACCTGCTGGCGGAGAAAAAATTGAAATCAACACAGATATTCCAAATCATAAAGTTGGAATAAAACTTGTAATCGATGCATTGACCGACCCAAATCATGGAATAGTTAAATCAATGGACGATATAACTGCAGTTGGACATCGTGTAGTTCACGGTGCAGAAGATTTCAATCAGTCAGTAATTATTAATGATGAGGTAATGGATGCACTAGAAAGAAGTTCAGAACTCGCTCCACTTCACAATCCTGCTAATATCCAAGGAATAGAAGCTTGCAAGGAATTGATGCCAAATACTCCTATGGTGGGTGTATTTGATACAGCATTTCATCAAACTCTAGAACCTGTAAACTTTATATATTCTTTACCATATGAATATTATGAAAATAATAGAATTAGAAGATATGGTTTCCATGGAACATCTCACAAGTTTGTATCTGAAAGAGCTGCAGAACTATTAGGACAGGACACAGCAAATGTTATTGTATGTCATTTAGGTAATGGCTCTAGTATTTCAGCTGTAAAAGATGGAAAATGTATAGATACTTCTATGGGCTTTACTCCTCTTGAAGGTTTAACAATGGGTACTAGATGTGGCGATATAGATCCTGCTATAATTCCATTTATTGGAAAAAAAGAAAATCTTACTTATGACGAGATGGATAATTTGATGAATAAAAAATCTGGAGTCCTTGGAATTTCAGGTATATCGTCTGACTTTAGAGATCTTGAAGATGCAGCTAGCCAAGGAAACTATAGAGCACAACTTGCATTAGATATATTTGCATCCAAAGTAATAAAATATATCGGACAATATATGACTGAATTTGATTATATCGATGGGATTGCTTTTACTGCTGGTGTTGGCGAAAATAGCGCAGATATGAGAAAACAAATAATCGATGGATTGAAAATTTTTGGAATTAAAATAGACGAAGAAAAAAATAACATTAGAGGTATCGAAGCAATTGTAAGCACTGATGATTCAACTGCAAAAGTTTTTGTAATACCTACTAATGAAGAATTAATGATTGCAAGGGATACGTACCAATTAACAAAATAAGAATCCCTTGACAAAGTAAGCTTGTAATTATATAATTAAGAGCGTTGTTAAGAAGGGGAATTATGTATATTGATATTTCAGATTTCATTGCAAATGAAAGTGAACTAATTTATGAAGATTCAGGAAACTGTTCCATAAGAAGCATTGATCAATCTTTGGAATTTATAGGAGATGTATCCTATGATATTCTAATCAGCAAAGCTGATAGAGAGTTGATATTAAACTTAGACATAGAATATGAGTATAAAAAACCATGTGACCGATGTCTAGTTGAAGTATTAAATACTGATTATGTGGAATATAGTGGAAAACTAACTAATGAAATAGATGTGGAAGATTCTGGACATACTTCAGATATCGTATTTATGGAACAAAATAAGATAAACATTTGTGATTTAGTAAAAGAACTTGTGACTCTATCAATTCCCATGAAAAACCTTTGTAAAGATTCATGTTTAGGAATTTGCCCTAAATGTGGTAAAGATTTAAACAAGGGAGAATGCGACTGTGAAATAGAAAGTGGCGATTTGCGATTTTCTGTATTAAAAGATTTACAAATCGACGAGGAGGTGTAGGGAATGGCTGTACCAAAGAGAAAAACATCCAAACAAAGAAAAAACAAAAGAAGAGCTTCATCTTACAGATTAAACAAACCTACTGTTACTACATGTCCTAATTGCTCAGAGCCTAAACTGCCGCACAGAGTGTGCAGAGCATGCGGATACTATGATGGAAAACAAATAATTGAAGAAGCTTAATATTAATGGTTGCCAATCTATGGCAATCATTTTTATTTTATCTTGCAATTTTATATTTCATAATATATGATAATTTAGAAAAGGGAGGTATCTATGAAAATTATTTACGACGCAATGGGTGGAGATTATGCGCCATTGGAAATAGTAAAAGGAGCAGTCCTTGCTAAAAAAGAGCTAAATATTGAACCAATACTTTCAGGAAATCACGAAGCTATTGAAAAGATTTTAAATGACCTGAATGAGAAAGTGGAAGAATATGAGATTTTGGATGCAAATACTATTATTGAAAATGATGAAGAACCTGTTGTTGCCCTGAGAAGAAAAAAAGATTCTTCATTAGTAGTCGGCTTAAACTATCTAGCCGAGAATAATGGAGACGGATTAATTTCTGCTGGCAGTACTGGGGCTTTATTGGCAGGTGGACTTTTTATTATTAAAAGAATAGACGGAGTAGAAAGAACGCCGATTGCGACTTTGATTCCAACTAAATCCAAACCATTTTTATTAGTAGATACAGGAGCAAACGTAGACACTACTCCTGAATTGTTAAACCAATTTGCGATTATGGGTAGTATTTATTCAGAAAAATCCTTAGGTAACGAAAAACCTAAAGTTGGACTATTAAATATAGGAAAAGAAGAAGGAAAAGGCAATAATTTATATAAAAAGGCATATACATTGCTTGCAGAAAATAAATACATCAATTTTATTGGCAATGTAGAAGCTAGAGAAATTCCTTATGGCGTGGTAGACGTTGTTATTGCAGATGGTTTTGATGGGAATATATTTTTAAAAACATATGAAGGCACTGCTTCTATGATAATGGACCTATTCAAAGAAAACTTGGCCACTATAGAAGATAAGCAAACAGCAGGTGCTTTAAAAGATTTACTATACAAGACATTTGCTCACTTCCAATATTCAAATCTAGGAGGTGCGCCATTATTAGGGTTAAATAAACCAGTGTTTAAAGCCCATGGAATATCTGATGCGCAAGCAATTTTAGGTGCATCTAAACAATTAAAAAACTTTGTAGAAAATGAAGTTATAGAAACCATGATAAAAGATATAAAGGAGTTAAATGAATAATGAAAGACAAAATACTTGAAATCATCACTGAACAGTTTAATGTAAATATTGATGAAATTGGTGAAGATACATCTTTTGCTGATGATTTAAATGCTGATTCTATTCAATTAATGGAATTGGTAATGACTATAGAAGAAGAATTTGATATAGAAATTTCTGAAGACGAAATTCTATCTATAGAAACTATTGGAGATGTAGTTGACTATATTGAAAATTTATAATGATAATGAATTCAAGTCAAATATACACACTCATATAAAAAATGTTATGAACTATGAGTTTAAGGATCCTAATTTATGCGTTGAGGCCTTAACTCATAGTTCGTTAAAAAACGAATTAATATATGCAGATATTTTAGACAATGAAAAATTAGAGTTTATCGGAGATGCTGTTTTGGATTTGATCGTCTCTAATTTTTTATTGGCCCAAAATGAATATTCTAAAACAGAAGGAGAGCTCACTATCAATAGGGCTAAGCTAGTTAACGAAGAATCTCTATATAAATTTGCCATGCATATTTCTCTTGATTACTATTTGAGAGTTTCTAATTCTGCTAAAAAGATGTTGATACACCAAAATTCTGGAGTTTTAGCTGATGCATTTGAAGCATTAGTTGGAGCTTTATTTTTAGATTCCGATTTTAAAACTACAAATAGAATTGTATTGAACATTTTTGAAGATAAATTTCTATCGATTCTATGTAATAATGACTTAAACTATAAAGGATTATTAAATGAATATGTAACTAAAAATAAACTTTCACACCCAAACTATGAAATAATTGACATCTCTGGACCTGATCACGATAGAATATATACTTCTAGATTAAGTATTGAAGGAAAAATTTTATCTATGGGTAAAGGAAACTCTATAAAAAAAGCTGAACAAGAATCAGCAAAATATGCATTTGAAAGAATAGAGGCTGAAGGTCATGTCAAAAATTAATATAATTCCTATTTTTGTACCTCACTTAGGATGCCCAAATGATTGCGTATTTTGTAATCAAAGACGGATAACAGGTGTTTCTGATTATCAAAAGAATGAATTCATTGAAAAATTAAATTATTTTAAAGAAATATTTAAAAGTAGTACTAATGATATAGAAATTGCATTTTATGGAGGTAGTTTTACAGCCATTGATAGAAAAATTCAATTTGAACTGTTAGAGATTGCCAAGGATGAAAAAGACAAAGGCAATATTGATCGAATAAGAATTTCCACTAGACCTGATTTTATAAACGAGGAAATATTACAGTATCTTAAAAAATATGAAGTTGATACAATTGAATTAGGAGTTCAAAGTCTAGATGAAGAGGTATTGCGACTTTCTAAAAGGGGACATTCCAGTGAAGTTGTTTATAGATCATCTGAATTAATTAAAAAAAATAATTTTTCTCTTGGATTACAACAAATGGTGGGATTGCCAGGAGATGACGAAAAAAAATCCATTGACACGGCTTTAAAAATAATTTCTATGAAACCGGATTTTGTTAGAATTTATCCAACTTTGGTTATAAAGGATACGGAGCTTGAGGAACTTTTTAATAAAGGCTTATACGAGCCACTTACGCTAGATGAAGCCATAAGTACAGTTACTAATCTTATGTTCTTATACGAAAGTAAGAATATCCCAATAATTAGAATCGGGCTACAATCTGCTCCTGAATTGCGATATGACAAAGACGTAATCGCAGGACCGTTACATGATGCTTTTAGAGAACTATGCGAATCTAATAAACTATTTAAGATTTTAGAATCTGTTGGATCGAATGTAATAGATCCAATTTCCATTACGTCTACTGGAAGGAATATTTCATTACTGGTTGGTCAAAAGGGAATTAGCAAAGCCAATATAGAAAAATTATTTAAAACAAATAAAATTGCATTTGAGATGGACAAAAAAGTGGATGAGAATACAATAATAATTAAAGATGATAAATCGATTTTTACCGTCAATATAAATGATGAAATTAAAAAAATTGTAGAAGGATGTAATAATGTACTTAAAGAGCATTGAATTATATGGATTTAAATCCTTTGCCGAAAGAACTAAAATTGAATTAAATGACAATATCACTTGTGTAGTCGGACCTAATGGAAGTGGTAAAAGTAATATAACAGATGCTATTAGATGGGCCTTGGGAGAACAAAGCTATTCTGCATTAAGAGGATCTAAGATGTCTGATGTAATTTTTTCAGGTACTAGTTCAAGAAGAGCACTAGGGATGGCTGAAGTAATTCTTACATTCGATAATAGTAGTAATTTTTTGAATGTAGACTATAGCGAAGTCCAAATAAAAAGAAAGCTCTATAAAAATGGAGACAGTGAATATTCAATTAATAATAACTCTTGCAGACTTAAGGATGTAAGAGAACTTTTTATGGATACTGGTATAGGTAGAGATGGTTATTCAATAATTTCACAAGGAAAAATTGATGAAATACTGAGTAGTAAGCCTATTGAAAGAAGAGTAATTTTTGAAGAAGCTTCAGGGATAAGCAAGTATAAATCACAAAAAAATGAAGTCGAAAGAAAATTAAAAAGAACTAATGAAAATCTAATAAGAATTTCTGACTTACTTGTAGAGATAAAAAACCAAAAAGATACGTTAAAAGAAGAATCTAAAATAGCATTAAGATATAACGAATTATTCGAAAAAATCAAGGTTTCTGAGATATCAAAAAATTACGAAGATATAAGAAATTTTAAAGTAGTAGACTTGGAGCTAGAAAAAAATTACAGTGAGGCCAATGAGAGTAAATCTAAATTAATTGAAATAATTTCAAAACATGAAGACAATTATAAAAATATAGAAGACCAATTAAATGAAATTGAATTAGAAATAGCAGAGCTTCAAGGACAAAATATAGAAAACATTAGAAATGAAAAAGATTTAACTAACAAAATAAATATTAACAGAGAAAAAATTCAAAGTAAAAAAGATGATATAAACGATTACGCTGCAAGATTGAAAATCAAAGAAGAAGAGATAGTCAGTAGAAAATCAGAATTAGACGCAGCTTTAGATGATTTGGAAAAATATAATTTAAACAGATCCAAATCCTTGGAAGTTGTTTTACAATATAATATAGATAAAAATAAATTAGATGAAAATATAAACAAATTAGAAGAAGAGTCCAACGGATATTTATCACAAATAGCATTGGAAGAAGATAAACTTAATAAAAACCAAATTAAAAGAGATACTTTGCATTCGTTAAATTCCGAGAGAAAAAACGCTCAAATAAAAATAAACACTCAATTTGAAAGACTTGAAAAAAACAATGAAGATATGATTTTTTCCCTCAATAAGCTTGAACAAAGTATCAAAGACATTGAAGCAGAAATAGACAAAAACACCCAGTTAATTGACTTAGAACTTCAAGGGAAAAATATAATTGAAACTAAGACAGCTGAATATGTACAAGAAAAGGGTAAAAATTTTGAAGCACTTAATGGTAAATCAGCTAGACTGAGTACACTTATTAACATGGAACAATCATATGAAGGCTATAATAAGTCTATAAGAGATTTTTTTAGAGTTGTCAATAAGAGGGATTTATCATTTCCAGAACTCCACGATACAGTCGCAAATTTAATTGGCGTGGAAGAAAAGTATGAAAAAGCAATAAGTACAGCATTAGGTGGAAATACTCAAAACCTTATAGTAGATACCTTTGCTTCTGCTCAGAAGATAATAAATTTTTTAAAAAATGAAAAGTTAGGTAGAATTACGTTTTTGCCTTTAGATAATATTAAGAATTATCGTAAGAAAATTCAAATAAATCATCCTGGATTTATTGAATTTGCATCAAACTTAATCAAATTTGATAAGAAATATTTAGAAATATTTGAATTCTTATTGGGTAATATAGCAATAGTAGATTCTTTGGATAATGGAAATAAAATTGCAAAAAGTGTAAAACAATCTATAAAAATAGTTACATTAGATGGGGATGTCATAAATCCAGGAGGATCCGTAAGCGGCGGTTATATCAATACTGCTGGAAATATATTTAATAGAAAGAATGAATTGAAAAGCTTAAAAAAAGAAGTGGATTTTCACAAAGTAACAATTCAAAACCTTGATAATAAAATAAGTATAGAAAGATCTAAAATACTTGAAGTAGAAAATAACTTAAACTTTATCAAAGAAAAAGTTGCCTCTCTAAATGAGGAAAAGACGAAAACAAACTCCAGATTAATTGAGTTAAAGTTAAGCAATGAAAGTAATAGAAATAACATACTAGAATATGAAGAACAAGTAAAAAATTATGACTTACAAATTCTAGAAACTAAAAAAATTATAGAGAATTTAACTGCCGAAGAAGAAAGTTCTTCTAATTCCATTTCAGAACTAGAATCAAAAAAACAATTAATAGACGAAAAAGTTTCAGAGCTACAAAAGAAAAAAGACTCTGTTGTAGAGTTCATTACAAAAACAAATTTGGAATTAGCAAATATAGATTCTGAAATAGGATTTACTAATAGAACTATCACCAGACTTAAAGAAGATTGTAGTAAAATTAAAAATGAAATTAGTTCATTGAATCAAAAAATAGAGGATTATACTAAAGAAATTGATGTTTTTGAAAAAGAAAACATATTGGATGAAAGCACTTTATCTAAATTGATATTAGTTAATGGACGTTTTGATAAAGTAAATCTAGAATTGCAGAAAAAAAGAAAGTTAATTTTTGAGAATTACAATACATTAACGCAAGATATCAATGAAAATAAAGGGAAACTATTGGATTTAGAAAAAGAGTTATACTTTGTTAATACGCAATTAGAAAATAGTAAAGAAAAAATTGATAATCTAATTATAGATATACAAGAAAGTTATAATTTTACAATAGAGCCTGAAATACTTCTATTTGATGACTACAAAACTAAGATTACCAAAACAGCAATTAAGAATATGAAACAAGAAATAGGAAATCTAGGGAATGTAAATTTAGGTGCTATTTCATCTTATAGAGAAGCTGAAGAAAGATATGCTTTTACTAAAAACCAACACTTGGACTTAATTCAATCAGAAAAATCATTAAAAGAATTGTTGAAAGAAATTGAAATGACAATGGAAGAGAAATTTAATGAATCCTTTAAAGAAATAAATAATAATTTCAATAGAATTTTTAAATATTTATTTAACGGAGGGAGAGCTGAGTTAGCATTAGAAGAAGCTGAAAGCTTTGAAGACTCAGGCGTAGATATAATTGCTCAACTCCCTGGCAAAAAAAGACAATTATTAGATGCTATGTCTGGAGGAGAAAGGTCTTTGACAACAGTGGCTTTGTTATTTGCACTATTGGAGACGAGACCTGCACCATTTTGCTTATTAGACGAGGTGGATGCCGCCTTAGACGAATCCAATATAAAAAGATTCCTATCGTATTTAATAAACTTAAGTAATATTCAGTTTGCGATAATAACCCATAGAAAAACAACAATGACAGCTGCCGACTATTTATACGGAATAACGATGGAGGAAGCAGGTGTGAGCAAAGTTATATCATTAAAATTTGGAGAAAGGAATGAAAAAAATGTTCAAATGGCTTAAAAATGTATTAAATCCTGAAGATAATGAAAAGAAGGATGATATTATTGATGAGGTTTTTGAAGACGAAGATATTATTTCAACTGAAGAATCTGAAATAATATCTGAAGAAATTGAAATAATAGAAGACTTTACCCAGGATGAAATAATAGAAGAAGTAATTGATGTAGAAGAAATAGTTGAAGATATTACCTATGATGAAGACACTTATGAAGATGATAAGTACATTGAGATAGTAGAAGAAGTTTCTGTAGACGCAACTTATGATGGGGAAGTCATTGATGATTTCACCCAAGAAGATGTGATTATTGAAGAATCTGAAGAAGAAATTATAGAAGAAGAAACTAATAATGACGGATTCTTTGGATTTTTTAAAAAAGTATTTACTGGATTAGAAAAAACCAGAAACAACTTTACAGACAAGATAAATGAAGTTTTAGGAACATATTTAACCATTGATGAAGAGTTATACGAAGACTTAGAAGACATATTGATAACTGCTGACGTGGGTGTAGACACTACAATAAGCTTAATAAACAACTTAAGGGAAAGAATAAAAAACGAAAAGATAACTGATCCAAATTCTGTTATACCTTTATTAGCCGATGAAGCTAAAAAGATGATAACATTAGAGGAATCCAAAAAAACATTTGATCCAAAAAAAGAACCTACTATTGTATTAGTTGTAGGTGTAAACGGAGTTGGTAAAACTACAACTATAGGAAAGCTTGCTTACAAATACAAAACCCAAGGTAAGAAGGTTCTTCTAGTTGCAGCGGATACTTTCAGAGCTGCTGCAACAGAACAGCTGCAAGAATGGGCTAAAAGGGCGAATGTGGATATAGTACACCATAGTGAGGGATCAGACCCTGCTGCGGTTGTATTTGATGCAATCCAAGCTGCAAAAGCAAGAGATATTGACATAGTTTTATGTGATACTGCGGGAAGATTGCATAATAAGGCAAATTTGATGAATGAATTAGAAAAAATGTATAGAATTATAGATAAAAATTTCCCAGAAGCTAATAAAGAATCTCTAATTGTTCTAGATGCAACCACAGGACAAAATGCACTTTTACAAGCCAGAGAATTCAAAGAAGTAGCTAATGTAACTGGAATAGTTATTACAAAATTGGACGGAACTGCCAAGGGCGGAATAGTTTTACCACTTATTCACGAGCTTCAAATACCTGTAGTTTATATTGGAGTAGGGGAGAAGATTGACGACTTACAACCCTTCGACTCAAATTCCTTTATTAACTCCATATTTGGAATCGAAATTGACGAAAACCTGAGTTGAACTCAGGTTTTTATTATTTTTCTTCTTGAAGTTGTCCACTTCTATATGCTGATAACAAATCGGTCAAATCAGTTATTCTTTCTTTTATATTCATACCTAAATCTGTAGAGGCAACTCTTCTTCTACTTTTATACTCTAGTGCAAATTCAGTGTTACTAGTTATATCGAAATTATTATCAATAACTTCATCTAGGGGCTTCAATGGTTCGTGAGTAGCAATAAGTAAACCGTATGAATTCGATATCAGTGTGTATCCTGCAATTCCTGTAGTACTTTGATATGCTTCAGAAAATCCTCCATCTATAGCTATGAGTTTTCCTCCAGCTTTTATAGGATTTTCTCCATGGGTGGCTTTAACAGGAACATGTCCATTGATTATTTTGCCAATTTCACTAGTAATACCAAACTCTGTTAATATCCTTTCCATAACTTCTTCTTCGTCTCTAAAATCGTAATAATGATTTTTAGGTTCGTTGTGAGTCTCCTTATCAGCTATAAAATATCTTTCAAATGTAGTCATTTTAGTTTTACCAAATAGAGGCGAATCTTCACCGCACCACAAATACCATAATACATCATTGTAATAGGTTTTATCTTTGTCATTTTGGGTGTAGAAAGCTTTTTTAACGGTATTGTTTAATACGTCTAAAAGCTGTTTGCCTTTTAATTTTGAACCCATAAAGATTGTTTCTGTAAAACTTCCATCAGAATTTAATGGTATACATCCATGGAACAATAGATTATCATTAAAAATATTATAGATGTCTCCCTTGTCTGCTAAAAATTTCATATGTTCTCTCATACGGGTACTATTATTAAAAGAATCTACTAATTTTTCTATTACATACTTTTCCTCGTCTGAATACTCTATACCATTTTTTAATGTAGGAAAATTGTCATCTAACATATCATATTCTATACCATAAGCTGTTACTCTCTTATTATCTGATGAAATATTTCTTATTAAATCTCTGTCTTTCATATTAAATTCTGGATGCCTGGAGATTATTTTTGATTCCGCTTTAAATTGAATTATAGATATGGCTTTGTGAACTTTTGAGAGCATGTCATTCTCGGATTCTGTGACTTTTCCTTTGGGAATAAAACGCTCACATGGATCATCTTTATACGTTTCAAGAGCAAAGGTTACTAATGGGAGTAGATTTATTCCATAACCATCTTCTAATGTAGATAGATTGTTATATCTAACTGCAATTCGAATAGCATTGGCTATTAGCGCTTCTGATCCAGTATAAGCTCCATACCATACTATATCGTGATTTCCCAACTGTACATCCGCATCGTGATGATTAACCAAATAGTCCATTACTAGCTCTGCTTGATTCCCCCTGTCGTAAATATCCCCTAGCACGTGTAGATGTTCTACGGCAAATCTTTTAATTAAATTTGAAAGTTCTATAATATATACTTTGGATGTATTCATTTTAATGATTTCAGAAAATATTGTCTTATAGTACTGCTCTTTATGTCTATTTTCTGGGCTTTCAAATATTAATTCCTGAAGAATATAAGAAATATCAGAAGAAAATGCTTCCGTGATTTTTTCTCTATTATATTTTGAACCTACTCTTCTGGTCATTTCTATCAATCGCCTTAGAGTGTCATTTAACCATGAGTTAGTAATTTTGCCATCTTTTTCAAGTCTAGCTAATTTTACTTCAGGGTAGTATATAATTGTAGCAAGTTCTGCTTTTTCTTCTTCATCCATTTCGTCATTAAAGAGTTCTGTAATATAATTTTTTATTACTCCAGAAGCATTATTTATTACATGATAAAAAGCTTCGTACTCTCCGTGTATATCTGATACGAAATGCTCTGTTGCTTTGGGCATATATAGAACACTTTTAAGGTCAATAATTTTTGAAACTACAGAATTGACATTTTTATATGACTTTGATAATAATTTAAGATATTTTAAACGCTCTTCGGAAAATAATATATTATTCAATTTAATCACCTCGGTTTTATTATATCATAATCTTATTCAAATCCTTGTAAAAATGGATAGTAAGAAAAATATTATTGTGGTATAGTTAATTTATATAAAAGAATTTTTGGATATTTCTTACTTAATTTAAAAGTAAAGATTTTAATCCGTGGAGGTTAATATGAATTTAAAAGACAAGATTAGAGATATTTATGATTATCCAGTAGAAGGTATTATTTTTAGAGATATCACTACTTTATTGAGGGAAAAAGATGCGCTTCAAGAGGCTATAAACCAATTAACAACAATAGCTAAAAAATATAATCCTGATCAAATCGTTGGGGTTGAGGCCAGAGGATTTATTATTGGCGCTTGTTTAGCTTATGCGTTAAATTGTGGGTTTGTGCCTGTCAGAAAACCTGGAAAGCTACCTCATAATACTATTGGAGAGTCGTATGGCCTAGAATATGGAAAGGATGTTGTAGAGTTACATATTGATGCTATTAAAGAAGGGGAAAAAGTTTTAATAGTTGATGATTTGTTGGCTACAGGAGGAACATGTAAAGCTACTGCAAATTTAGTAGAAGAATTGGGCGGAGAAGTACTGGCGTGTATCTTTTTAATTGAATTAGTAGGATTAGGTGGACGTGACAAACTTTCTGAATACAAAGTAGAATCTTTGTTAAAATATGAAGAAAATTAAACATGGAATATAAATTTTTAGAAAGAACAGAAGGTCTTATTGAAAGAGCAAACTTAGAAAAACTATTGAAATCTAAAGTGGCTATATTTGGGACAGGTGGAGTTGGGAGTGGTGCAGTAGAGGTTCTAGCAAGATCAGGTATTGGAGAATTTTTACTTTGTGATTATGATATAGTGGACATAACAAATATCAATAGACAATTAATTGCAACAGTCGATACTATAGGACAAGATAAGGTCAAGGTACAAAAAGATAGAATACTATCTATAAATCCAAATGCTAAAGTTAAAATATTTAAAGAAAAACTAGACAGCACAAATATTGAAATTTTCAACTTAGATAATTACGACTATGTAATAGATGCAATAGATTACATAAGTTCAAAAATCTTATTAATAAAATACTGTAAAGAACGAAATATTAAAATAATTTCAGCCATGGGAGCTGGTAAAAGATTAGACCCAACACGTTTGAAATTAGCAGATATTTATGAAACGAGAGGATGTCCTCTTGCAAGAAGGATGAGAAACAGATTGAAAAAAGAAGGTGTTAAGGATTTAAAAGTAGTCTATTCCGATGAAGAAGCTATAGAAAGAGATTTAGGTTTTATCCCAAGTATTGCTTTCTTACCACCTGTATCTGGCATGATAATTGGAGGAGAAGTTATCAGAGATTTGATAAATATTGTAAGAAAATAAAATATTTTACTATGTCAAGGATTTCCCTTGACATTTTTATTTTGTTTGTATATAATCAATCAGTCAATGTAAAAACTTGATAGCATAAACAAAACGAGGAGGTAATTTTGATAAAAGATATAGTCAGACTAAATTCTCTTTATGATTATTATGGTAAATTACTCACAGAGAACCAGAGTAGATCTTTTTACTATTATTATAGATTAGACTATACTTTGTCTGAAATTGCTGAAGAAATAGGTATTAGTAAACAAGGAGTTTCAGAAAATCTCAAAAGAGCAGTAAAGGAATTAGAACGATTTGAAGAAAACTTGTTACTTAAGAACAAAAGTAATCGCATTAAAGAATTGATTGGTATTATTAAAGACGATTTATACGAAGCATGTTCTGATAATAAAGACATAATTATTCTTTTAGATGAAATTGTAGAGGAGTTGGATGCTTAATGTTTGAAAACTTATCAGAAAGATTACAAAATGCATTAGGAAAATTAACTGGCAGAGGAAAGTTGACAACTGAAAATGTAGATGAAGCTATGCGAGAAGTAAGATTAGCTCTGCTGGAAGCTGATGTAAACTATAAAGTTGTGAAAGACTTTGTCAAAAAAATTAAAGAAAGAACCATCGGTTCTGAGGTTATGGAAAGTTTAACTCCAGGACAACAAGTCATAAAAATAGTTAATGAAGAATTAACTATTATGATGGGTGGAGAAGCAGAAAAACTAGATTTATCTGGAAAGCCACCAACAATTATTCTCATGTGTGGTCTTCAAGGCGCTGGTAAAACTACAACGAGTGGTAAATTAGCACTAAATTTAAAAAAAGAAAATAAAAAACCTTTATTAGTTGCAGGAGATATTTATAGACCAGCAGCAATAAAACAACTAGAAACAGTTGGAAAACAAGTAGATGTTCCAGTGTTCACTATGGGCGACAAAATAAATCCTGTAGATATAGCAAAAGCTGGTATAGAATATGCTAAGAAAAATGGAAATGATGTAGTAATCATAGACACAGCGGGTAGACTTCACATAGACGATAGTATGATGGAAGAAATAAAAAATATAAAACTATCAACTAATCCCAGCGAAATATTGCTAGTTGTAGATGCTATGACAGGACAAGATGCTGTTAATGTAGCAAAAAGCTTTAATGACAATTTGGAAGTTACAGGTATTGTACTTACCAAATTAGACGGAGATGCAAGAGGTGGAGCTGCTCTATCAATTAGAGGAGTCGTAGATAAACCTATTAAGCTTGTTGGTATGGGAGAAAAGTTAAATGATTTAGAAACTTTTCATCCAGACAGGATGGCATCTAGAATATTAGGGATGGGAGATGTTTTAAGTCTTATTGAAAAGGCTGAGTCTGCTATCGATGAAAAAAGCGCAAGAGAATTAGAACAAAAACTCAGGGATCAATCTTTCACATTAGAAGATTATTTAAGCCAATTAGAACAGGTTCGCAGTATGGGTCCACTAGAGGACATAATATCTATGATACCTGGAGTAAATAAATCGGCTCTTAAAGGAGTCAGTGTAGATGAGAAAGAATTTGATAGAATTGAAGCTATTATTAAATCCATGACTTTCAAAGAAAGGGAAAAACCTGAAATAATTGATAGATCAAGAAGAAAGAGAATAGCTGATGGTAGTGGTACGCAAGTAACAGATGTAAACAAACTGCTAAAACAATTTAAAGAATTGAAAAAGATGATGAAGCAGTTTGGCAGCATGGAAAAAACCATGAAAAAGGGAAGAGGTAAATTTCCTTTTTCACTATAATACGGAGGTGCATTATGGCAGTAAAGATTAGATTGAGGAGAATGGGAAGCAAAAAGAATCCTTTCTACAGAATAGTAGTAGCAGATTCAAGAGCTCCTAGAGATGGAAAATTCATTGAAGAGATAGGTTATTACAATCCATTAACAGAACCTATCACTTTAAAAGTAGACAACGAAAAAGCGAACGAATGGATTAAAAAAGGCGCTAAACCTACAGATGTAGTTAATAGACTTTTTAATAATTTCGATGTTTACGGGAATTACACAAATTCTACAGAAAATAATATAGAAACTGAAGAAGTTATACCAGAGTCAGTTGAAGAAGTAGCTGTAGAAGAAACTGAAACTACAAACTAGTTACAGTGACTTTGATGAAAGAATTAGTAGAATATATTGCAAAACACATTGTCACTAAACCTGAAGAAATTAGGATTGTAGAGAATCAAATAGGTGATAAAGAAGTTTTGCTTGAACTTTATGTAGCGGATGAAGACTTGGGTAGAATAATTGGCAAGAAGGGAAAAATTGCTAAGAATATTAGAAATATTCTAAGAGCTATATCATTACGTAAAGGCATAGAATATAATTTGAAAATAATGGAAACAAACTGATGTTTACATTAGTGGGAATAATAACTAATACACACGGAATCAAAGGCAATGTTAAAGTTTTTCCTTATACATTTGATGTCAGTCGATTTGAAGAATATGGTCAAGTATATTTAGGTGAAAATAAAGAACTTGTAACCATTGATAAAGTATCATATTTCAAAAACTTAGTAATTTTAGAGTTTAAGGAATATTCTGATATTAACGATGTGATGAAGTTTAAAGATTCTAGAATTTACATTAAATCAGAGGATGAAGCTAAACTTCCAGATGGAAATTATTATCTTTCGGATATTCTAGGATGTAGTGTTTATGATAAATCGGGAAAATACCTAGGTACTGTCACTGATATAGTACAAGGTGCTTCTAATGATGTCTACGTTGTAGAATCAGAAAATTTGCGTGGCTCGTTGCCTGCGGTCAAGGAATTTATTGTAAATGTTGATATAGGTAAAAAAGAAATAATAGTATCTCCAATAAAAGGGATGTTTAATGAAGTTTGATATATTGACACTCTTTCCAGAATTTACAGACTCAATTAGAGATTATAGTATAATCAAAAGAGGAATTTCGGAAGAGCTGATAGAAGTAAATTCAATAAATATTAGAGATTTTTCTTTAAACAAGCACAAAAAAGTTGACGATTATCCCTACGGTGGCGGACCCGGCATGGTGATGACACCACAACCCTTGTCAGATTGTATTAAGTCAGTACAAAAGGAAAACTCCTATATAATTTATCTATCTCCTAGAGGAAAGGTTTTTAATCAAGATATTGCAAGAAATCTTTCTGAAAAAAAGCACATAGTATTAGTGTGTGGTCATTACGAAGGGATTGATCAAAGAATCATAGATAAGTATATAGACGAAGAAATTTCCATAGGTGATTATATCTTGACAGGCGGTGAATTAGGGGCATTAGTATTAATCGATTCCATCAGTAGATTGCTGCCTGGGGTTTTAGGTAACGAAGAATCTTCTATGGACGAAAGCTTCTCAAATGATTTGCTTGAATATCATCAATACACCAGACCGCCAGTATTTGACGGACTGGCAGTCCCAGAAGTGTTATTATCAGGAAATCATAAGCTGATAGAGGAATATAGAAAACAAACGGCTATTGACATAACTATGTCAGTTAGACCAGATATGATAAAAAAAGAATAGTATACAAATTAGGAGGTTAATATGGACATAATTAATATGCTAGAACAAGAGCAATTAAAAGAAGAAATTACCCAATTTAGAGTTGGGGATACAATAAGAGTTAATTATAGAATTATCGAAGGAACTAGGGAAAGAATACAAGCTTTTGAAGGTATTGTTTTAAAGATCCAAGGTAGTGGAGTTAAAACGACTTTTACTGTAAGAAGAATCTCATACGGAGTTGGAGTAGAGAGAACTTTTTTACTACATTCACCAAGAATTGCAGGAATTGATGTAGTGAGAATGGGTAAAGTTAGAAGAGCAAAATTATTCTATCTAAGAGACAGAGTTGGCAAGAGCGCTAGAGTTAAAGAGAGAAAATCTTTTTAAATTGAACTGTCAAAAGGATTATGTTATAATTTACTACGTAAATGAATCACATGAGCAGATGAATTAGGAGTTGCCTATTGGTCCCTATTTCAAGAGACGCTTATGGCAGAATAAAAAACACAGGAGGAAATATGTCAGTAATATCTATGAAAGCCCTGTTAGAAGCAGGCGTACACTTTGGACATCAAACTAGAAGATGGAATCCAAAGATGGCTAAATATATCTTTACAGAAAGAAATGGTATCTACATCATTGACTTACAAAAGACAGTTGTAGAAATCGAAAAGGCTTATGCTTTTATGAGAGAAGTTGTAGCAGAAGGCGGAGAAGTTCTTTTTGTTGGAACAAAAAAGCAAGCTCAAGAATCGATTGAATCAGAAGCTAAAAGATCAGGAATGCACTATATAAACCAAAGATGGTTAGGTGGACTTTTGACAAACTTTGAAACTATTAAAAAGAGAATCGAAAGACTTCACGAGTTAAACAAGATGGAAGAAGATGGTTCCATTAACGTATTCCCTAAAAAAGAAATTTTGAAAATGTTAGCTGAAAGAGACAAACTTGAAAAATTTCTTGGCGGAATAAAAAACATGAAAAGAGTTCCTGATATTTTATACATTGTGGATCCAAAAAAAGAAGATATCGCAGTTAAAGAAGCACAAATCTTGGGAATACCCACAATTGCTATAATTGATACTAATTGTGACCCAGATGAAATAGATTATCCTATTCCAGGAAATGACGATGCAATTAGAGCTGTAAAATTAATTACAAAAACAATTGCTGATGCAATAATTGAAGGAAAAGATGGAGAAATCTTTTTTGACGAAGATGAAGAAACTGAAATATCTGAAGAAGTTTTTGACGATGAAGAAATTGAAGATGAGGAATTAGAAAGTTTCTCTGAAGAAGATACAGAAGAAGCTCAAGAATAATTAATTAAGAGTTCTTTTATTAAGAACTCTTATTTTATAGTAAATAAGGAGGATAAAATGGAAATAACTGCTGCATTAGTAAAAGAATTGAGGGATATAACAGGAGCTGGAATGATGGATTGTAAAAAAGCTCTTGTAGAAAATGATGGTAATCTAGAAAAAGCAATTGATTGGCTTAGAGAAAAAGGAATATCCAGTGTTCAAAAAAAATCTGACAGAATTGCTTCAGAAGGTTTAGTTGAATCTTATATTCATGGTGGAAGAATTGGGGTAATCGTTGAGGTAAACTCTGAAACTGACTTCGTTGCTAAAAATGATGAGTTCAAACAATTTTGCAAGGATATAGCTATGCAAATTGCTGCAGCAAACCCTAAATATCTTACAAGAGAAGAAATACAAGCTGAAGAATTAGAGCACGAAAAAGAAATTTTAAAACAACAAGCATTAAACGAAGGAAAACCAGAACACATTGTAGAAAAAATGGTTGAAGGTAGACTAGATAAGTTTTATGAAGAAATCGTATTATTAGACCAAAAGTTTATTAAAGATTCTGACATTACTGTAGGAGAACTTTTAACCGATTTAGCTGCAAAAATTGGCGAAAATATTAAAATCAGAAGATTTGTTAGATATGAATTAGGAGAAGGTCTACAAAAAAGAGAAGAAGACTTTGCAGCAGAAGTAGCTAAACAAATTGGCAAATAATCGAGGTGTTCCAATGCAGCCAATATTTAAACGAATTGTACTAAAACTGAGCGGTGAAGCCCTAGCTGGCGATAAGCAAATGGGCGTTGATATCGACACTATGACTACCATAGCAAATGAAATAAAAAAAGTGGTAGATTTAGGAGTAGAAGTAAGTATAGTAGTTGGCGGTGGAAATTTCTGGAGAGGCAGAGATGCTAAGTTAGATGACAGGGCTGCATCAGATTATGTAGGGATGCTAGGAACTGTTATGAATGCTATCGCTCTACAAGACTCTTTGGAAAAAATCGGCGTAGTTACAAGAGTTCAATCAGCAATTGAAATGCGAGCTGTCGCAGAACCATACATTAGAAGACGTGCTATACGTCATCTGGAAAAAAAGCGAGTAGTAATATTTGCTGCTGGTTCTGGAAATCCATTTTTTTCAACAGATACTACTGCGGCACTAAGAGCGGCAGAAATTGATGCTGATGTAATTCTTTTAGCTAAAAAAGGAACAGATGGTATTTATAGCTCTGATCCTAATGTTGATCCTGATTCTAAAAAATTTGATAAATTAACTTACAAAGAAATACTAACCTTAGATTTAAAAATAATGGATGCAACAGCAACATCCTTGTGCATGGATAATAATATTCCACTGATAGTCTTTGGAATTGATAACCCTAGCAATATTGTAGACGTAATAATTGGAAAAAATATTGGAACCATTGTAAAAGAAGGAGTTTAAAAATGAATACCTTTTTGAAACCATTTGAAGAAAAAATGAAAAGAAGTGTTTCAGTTTATACTGAAGAGTTGAAATCCGTAAGAGCTGGAAGAGCAAATCCTGCTATTTTAGATAAAATTACAGTTCCTTATTATGGCGTTGATACACCATTAAATCAAGTTGCTGGAATTTCCGTTCCAGAAGCTAGATTGATGACTATTCAGCCTTGGGATGCAAGCTTGATTGGCGAGATAGAAAAAGCTATCCAAAGATCTGATATTGGTATTAATCCATCTAATGACGGGAAAATTATACGTTTAGCAATTCCTCCTCTAACAACTGAAAGAAGAGAAGATCTTACTAAACAAGTAAGTGGTTATGGCGAGAATGCAAAAGTATCCATTAGAAACATCAGAAGAGATGCTATGGATCAAATTAAAAAAATGGAAAAATCCAGTGAAGTTTCTGAAGATGAACGAAGAAACATCGAAGGAGATATCCAAGATCTAACAGATAAAACTATAAAAGAGATTGATGAGATAACTTCCAAAAAACAAGAAGAAATAATGGAAATTTAAAGAATAGCCAAGATGAACTTGGCTATTTTTTATGGAATAAATCAAATGAATGTATTATAATTAGAATATGAACAAAAATGAAAAAATTTTAAAAGAAATTGATATACAAAATTTACCTAAACATATAGCAATAATTATGGACGGCAATGGTAGATGGGCCAAGAAAAAAAATAAAATAAGATCATATGGACATCTAGAAGGTGCAAATAGGGTTGTGGAGATAGTTAGAACTGCTTCAAATTTGGGGATAGAAGTTCTATCATTATTTGCATTTTCAACAGAAAATTGGAAAAGACCAGTTGATGAAGTTGAAAAAATTATGTTCTTAGTGGTCAAATTTATCGAAAAATATATAGATGAACTGAATAGTAACAATGTAAAATTACAAGTTTTGGGAGAACTTTCAGAGTTGCCAAAAAATACATTATCAAAGGTTCAATACGCCATCGATAAAACAAAAGACAATACAGGCATGACTTTAAATATTTGTTTAAACTATGGTAGCAGACAAGAAATTTTATCTGCTTGTAAAAATTTAGTTAGAGAATATCAAAATAAATCTGAAGAAGAAATTAATAGCATCACAGAGATAGAATTCGAAGAAAAACTATTTACAAGAGGAAATTCAAATGTAGATTTGCTAATCAGACCCAGTGGTGAATTAAGAATTAGCAATTTTTTATTATATCAAATAGCATATGCAGAATTATATTTTAGTGATGTACTATGGCCGGATTTCGACTCTTATGAGTTTTATATTTCAATTATAGAATATCAGAAGAGAAATAGAAGATTTGGGGGAATTTAATTGTCAGAATTTTGGATAAGAGTTATAGTTGCAATATTTGGAATAATTATTTTAAGTGCTGTTTTGTATATTGGTGGCATTATAATTAATATTGCAGTCTTTTTTTTAATACTAATAGGACTTTTTGAATTAAGAAAAGCTTTCTTGAAATTAGACATAAAGCTAAAATCTGAATATTTATTTTTAATTTCTATATTTAATTTTTTAGAGGTGTATTTTTTTAATTCTATAATTTTTACAGTTTATTTTATTATGGTTTTAAGTTTATTTGACTTATTATTTTTGAGAAATAACATAATGAATGTATCAATTCTTACTTTTTCATTATTTTACGTTATACTAGGATTTTCGTCCATTGCATTGATTCAAAATTCAGCATTTATAGGATTGATTTTTATAATTGCATTTTCTACAGATAGTTTTGCCTATTTAGTTGGAATATCATTGGGTAAACATAAACTGATTCCTGATGTAAGTCCAAAAAAATCTATTGAAGGAGCAATTGGAGGAATTGTCGCAACAGTTATCATAACAACTCTCTACTTATCGTACTTTGGTATTGGAATACTTCCAATTGACTTGATATTGGGCTTTACAGGATCGATCATAGCACAATGTGGAGATTTAGTAGCATCTAGAATCAAAAGAGATACAGGAATAAAAGATTTTGGGCATCTGATCCCAGGCCATGGAGGAATAATAGATAGATTCGATTCTGTGATATTAGTTGCACCTGTGGTACTGAATTTATACTTTTATTTCTATTTTTAAGGAGTGAATTAATGTCAATTATATATTCAATATTAATATTCTTATCAGTAATTCTTGTCCATGAATTTGGACATTTTATTATAGCTAAAATTAATAATATTCAGGTAAATGAATTTTCAATAGGTATGGGACCAGAGATTTTTTCAAAAAAAGGCGAAGAAACTCAGTATTCTTTCAGGGCACTTCCAATTGGTGGTTACGTCGCCATGGAAGGAGAGGAAGAAGACTCAGATAATCCTAGAAGCTTTAATAATGCTTCTCCTCTAAGGAGAATAGCTGTTATTATAGCAGGAGCTGCTATGAACTTTTTTTTGGCTATAATCTTATTTTTTATAGTTTATTCAAACTTAGGAATACCAAGTACGGAGGTTGAAAACACAATATCCAATTCCCCTGCAGAATCTGCTGGAATTTTACCAGGCGATATTATTATCTCTATAGATGATGTTCCTATTTTAGAATGGGGAGATATTTCAAAAACATTAAACGCAACTAATAAGGATTCAGTCATTGTGAATATAGATAGAGGTGGAGCTCCTTTGGACATTGAAGTGCAACCTATCAAAGAAGGCAATAGCACAGTGATTGGAATCTCTCCCAAAAGAAAGCCGATGAGTGGAGTCTTCGGAGCATCTGTTAAACAGACAATAGACGTAGTAAAAAATGTATATTCATTTATTGGAGATCTCATTTCTGGAACAGCAAGTGTATCAGAACTGAGTGGCCCGATCGGTATTGTAAGGGTTATAGGAAGCCAAGCTAATGGTGGAGTAATGTCAATGTTATTTATTGCTGGCGTAATAAGTGCAAATCTAGGAGCATTTAATTTACTTCCGTTTCCTGCACTAGATGGGGGCACAATAATAATTAATTTAATTGAAATGATAACCAAAAGGGAAGTTCCAGATAAAGTGAAGATGGGTTTAAATATTGTAGGTTTGACATTGTTATTTGGGTTAATTTTATACGTTACAATTTTTAATGATATATTAAACCCTAGATTATAGAAATAGGAGAAAAAATGAGCTTATCTAAAACTATAGAAGTAGGTAATGTTAAGGTTGGAGGAGATAATCCAATAACCATACAGTCCATGACTAATACAAAGACCATGGATGCAATTAGCACAGTAAAACAAATACAAAGTTTGGAAGAACTAGGATGTGAACTCATACGCGTAGCGGTATCAAGTAAAGAAGACGGAGAGGCACTTAAATCAATTAAAGAACAAATAAATATTCCTTTAATTGCTGATATTCAATTTGATCATAAATTGGCATTATTAGCTGCTGAAAATGGAGCTGATTGCATTAGGATTAATCCTGGTAATATTGGATCAGAATTAAAAGTAAAAGAAGTTGTAAATTCTTGTAAGCACTTTGATATACCTATTCGTATAGGAGTAAACTCAGGTTCTATTTCCCATGAACTTTTGGATAAATATAATGGAGTCAATGAACAATCTTTAGTGGAAAGTGCTTTAAATGAAATACAACTCCTTGAAAAATTTAACTTTTCTAATATAAAAGTTTCAATTAAAGCTAGTGATGTAAAAATGAATATCAATAGCAATATTCAATTGAGGGAAAAATGCTCTTACCCCATACACTTAGGCGTAACCGAGGCAGGTGGATTATTAAGAGGTTCAGTCAAGTCTTCCATAGGTATTGGAACTCTTTTATATATGGGTATTGGTGATACTATAAGAGTTTCCCTAAGCGAAAATCCCTTAGAAGAAATTAAAGTTGCTAAATATATTTTGCAATCCCTTGGACTTAGAAAGTTTGGGGTGGAAATTGTTTCATGTCCGACTTGTTCTAGAACTGATATTCAATTGATTGAAATGGTTAAAAAATTAGAATCTAGAACTAATGAAATTAAAGGCAATAAAAAAATTGCAGTTATGGGTTGTGTTGTTAATGGACCTGGTGAAGCCAAAGAAGCAGATTTTGGAATAACTGGTATGAATGGCGAAGGCATCATATTTAAAAATGGGAAAGTTATAGACAGAGTTATTGAAGATAAGTTGATAGATAGGCTAATTGAGCTAATAAATGAAGAAGAGGAAGGTGCTTAAAAATCTAAATGGAATTAAAAAACAAAATAATCACCGATGTGTTTCCAAATCTTAGTCGAAATTTTTCTAATATTTTTATCGACGATGTCAAAATATTTAAATCTATGGAAAAAGTTTTGATTAGTTTGACATCAAAAAATTCAATAAAAGAAGATCAAATATTCGAAATCAGAGAAAACTTTCTTAAAAATCTTGAAGAACTAGATGTAGAGATAGAGTTCTTCAATTTTGAATTGGAAAGTAAAGAAGAAGAAATTAAAAGTTTTATTTCTAAAGAATTTTCTATGAAAGATTACCAATTCAAATTAGATATTGAAGGAATGGATGTAAAATTAAAACTTTTTGAATCAATAGATAAAGAAAAATTAGAAGAACTATCCATGATATGCAACAATCTAGAATGCAATCTCATAATTGAGGAGAAGTTTGAAGATAAAAACATTGAAGATTTCTTGGATAGAATCGAAACTGAAGAAAATGAAATTGAAAGTAAAATTCAAACAGTCAAAGAACCAATAAAGAAGAAAATTAATCTAGTACCAACAGAAGATGATGGACCTTTAATATATAAAAAACTTCCCAAAAATATTCCTCCTGATGTAGATATAAAAGATTTAGATACAGTTTATGGCAATTGCTCTACTAGTGGCATAATTTATAATATTGAATTCAAAGAAATACTCAACGGTGAAAAGGAAATATTGACAATTAGTTATACTGATTACACTGAATCCACATATGTCAAAATATTTTTAAATAAGGAAGATGTAGATAAATATAAGAATGGAATAAAAGAAGGAATGGGAATAAAAGTAATTGGGGAAATGACCTACGATACATTTGTTAAATCCAATTATATTAAACCTTCATATTTTGAAATATACGATGTCAATCCCCGCGAGGATCTTAATGACGAAAAAAGAATTGAGCTTCATCTTCATACTTCTATGAGTGCACAAGATGGAATAAATGGAGCAGAAGACTATATTAAACGTGCAAAATTTTGGGGTCATGATGCTATTGCTATAACTGACCACAGCGTAGTACAGGCATTTCCCAGTGCTATGTATGCAGGTTTTAAATATGGCGTCAAGATTTTATATGGCATGGAAATAAATTTAGTCGACGACTATGATGGAATAATAAAAGATAGAGAATATTTAGACAATTCATTGGATAGTTTTGTCATATTTGACGTGGAAACTACAGGATTTTCTGCCAAAAATGATAAAATTATTGAAATAGGTGCTATTAAAATACAAAACGGAGAGATTATAGATAGTTTTAATATTTTAATTAACCCCAAGGAACCATTAAAAGACGAAATAATTGCACTAACAGGAATTACTGATTCCATGTTAGTAAATCAACCTGAAATTAATGAAGTAGTAGATGATTTTAATAAATTTATATCTAATTCTATTTTGGTTGCCCATAATGCATCTTTTGATATAAGTTTCATAAAAAACAGTTTTGAAAGATACGGATTAGAATTTAAAAAACCTTATATTGACACACTAGAGTTGTCGAGGATTTTCTATCCAAATGTAAGAAGTCATAGTCTAGGAAATGTAGCTAAAAGACTGGGAGTTTCTTTAGAAAATGCTCATAGGGCTGTGGATGATGCAAAGGCTACAGGGGAAATATTTGTTAAATTAATAGAAGAAGGGTACAAAAATAATGATTTCAGTGATACTTTAAAATATATTGAATCGCTAATAGATAAGCGAGAAAAGCATATGGGACAGGCTTATCATGCGGTAATTTTAGCTAAAAATCTAACAGGATTAAAAAATTTATATAAATTAGTATCACTTTCACATATTGACCACTTTAACTATACTCCAAAGGTTCCTAAATCGGTTTTTGAAGCTCATAGAGATGGATTATTAATAAGTAGCGCATGTCAAGATGGAGAATTATATCAAAGTATAGTTAAAAACTACTCAAGTGAAAGGATTAAAAAAATCGTAAATTATTATGATTATTTAGAGATTCAGCCTACGAAAAACAACATGAATTTAATCCCAGAGTATTTTAACACTGTAAAAGAACTAGAAGACATTAATAAACAAATTTTAAAATTGGGAGATGAGTTTGGCAAATTAGTTGTTGCTACAGGGGATGTGCATTATTTGGATGAAGAACTCCGAGAATCTAGAAAGGTGCTAAAGCATTCGGTAAAAAACAATAGAGGCGAATATGACAATGATTACCAATTCTTAACAACTGATGAGATGCTAGAAGAATTTTCATATCTAGACAGCAGAGCGTTTGAAGTGGTCATACGAAATCCTAAAAAAATTAATGAACAGATAGAGGAAATCACCCCTATACCTAAGGGAACTTATCCGCCTATAATAGATGGTTCAGATGAAATGTTAAAAGAGATGACTCTTAAAAAAGCTCATGAAATTTATGGAGATCCTTTACCTGATTACATTGAGAAAAGAGTTTATAGAGAGTTAGATGCAATAATAAAAAATGGATATTCAGTTATGTATATCATTGCTCAAAAGTTAGTTCAAAAGTCTAACGAAGATGGCTATCAGGTGGGATCTAGAGGTTCAGTAGGATCAAGTATAGTTGCTACACTAACAGGTATTACTGAAGTAAATCCATTAGCTCCTCACTACTCTTGTCCTAATTGTAAATATTCAGAACTCATAGACATGCAAAAACTTCAAGTGTTTTCAGGAAGCGACCTTGTAGATAAAAATTGTCCCAAATGTTCAACACCTTTAAATAAATATGGGGATGACATTCCATTTGAAGTGTTTCTTGGTTTTGATGGAGACAAAGAGCCGGATATAGATCTAAACTTCGCTGGTGAATATCAATTAACTGCTCACAAATACACAGAAGAATTATTCGGTGAAGGAAAAGTATTTAGAGCAGGAACCATAGGAACTGTTGCGCAAAAAACAGCTTTTGGATATGTTAAAAAATACCTTGAAGAAACGAATAAATTTTATTCAAAATCTGAAATTGACAGATTAAGCAAATCTTTAGTAGGAATAAAAAGGACAACAGGACAACATGCAGGTGGAATAATGGTTGTTCCAGAGTACAAAGAAATACACGATTTCACTCCAATACAAAAACCAGCAAATTCAGCGGAAAGTGATATAGTCACAACGCATTTTGACTATAATAGCATCAGTGAAAATATACTGAAGTTAGATATACTTGGACATGATGTGCCTAGTATGATTAAAATGATTGAAGAATTGACCGGTACTGACTTTATGAAAACACCATTAAACGATAAAAAGGTACTGAGTATATTCAGTTCTGCTGATGCATTGGAATTGGACTCTAATATTTGTGATTTTGAAATAGGAACATTAGGTGTTCCAGAATTTGGTACAAACTTTGTACAAAGGATGTTAAAGGCAACTACTCCATCTACATTTGCAGAATTAGTTCAAATTAGTGGACTATCCCATGGTACTAATGTATGGACTGGAAATGCTGAAGAGTTAGTTAATAGTGGAAGTGCTACGTTAAAAGAAGTTATATCTACGCGAGAAGATATTATGCAAGATTTAATAAATGTAGGAGCTGAGAAAAAATTTGCCTTTTCAATAATGGAAAAAGTTAGAAAAGGAAAAGGGCTGACACCTGAAGAGGAAGAAATTATTGGGGAACTGGATTTACCAGATTGGTATATCAATTCTTTGAATAAGATTTCCTACATGTTTCCCAAAGCTCATGCAGTTGCATATGTAACTATGTCAGTTAGGCTAGCATATTATAAAGTCTACTATCCAGACGCTTTTTATGCTACGTTTTTAAGTACAAAACTAGAAAACTTTGATTTAGCAACTATATCTCAAGGACCTGATGCTATTATAAGAAAACTAAAAGAGATTAAAAATGAAGTAGACCTTACTGCAAAAGAAGAAAAGGATATACCAATATACGAGATAGCTTTGGAGATGTTTGCTAGAGGATGCGAGCTGGGAAATATTGGACTGTACACTTCTGAAGCAAGTAAATTTACTATTATTGACGGTAAAATAATACCCCCATTCAGGGTGGTACCTAATTTGGGTTTAAATGTTGCCGAAGCTATTTCAGAAGAAAGCGATAAGGAAGAATTTCTTTCTATTGAAGATTTAGTTAAAAGAACTAGATTATCTAATACTTGCATAGAATATTTAAAGGGCATAGGAGTATTAGAAGGTCTTAGCGAGAGTAATCAATTGTCATTATTTTAAGAAAAGTAAGGTTGAAATTATAATTAACTTTATTTTAAAAATGTCTTATTAAATGTCGTAAAGTCTTGATTTTAAGACATAAAAGTGGTATTATATATAAAATAATGTTTAAGGGGAGAGAGTGGTTAAGACCACTCTCAATTTTTTGGAGTGAGATATGAATAGACAAGAATTGACAAATAAAATAAATGAGATAGTAATTGCAAACGAAATGGAATTAGTAGAAGTGAAAATACAGTCTAAGACAAATCCAATAATTGAAATAATTATATTCAAAAAAGAAGGAGTCTCCTTAGACGATTGCACGCAAATTAGTAGAGCAGTGGAAAGTGAAATTAATTTAGATGAATATTTTCCAAACAACTACAATTTAGAAGTAGCCTCACCAGGATTGGACAGAAAGCTTACTACTTTAGATGACTATAGAAGAAATCTTGGTAATAAAATAGAGATTAAACTCTATTCTAAAGTTAATAACCAAAAAGATTATGTAGGTACACTAGAAGATTACGATGAAGAAAAAATTTATTTAAAGGTAGAGGATAATGTATTAGAAATTGAAACAAATAATATTGCTATCATGAGGCAATATATAGATTTCGGGAGGTAATCAATTTTGAATAAAGAGTTTATTATGGCTTTGGAAGAAATTACAAAAGAAAAAGGCATTTCAAAAGATGTGATCTACGATGCCTTAGAGGCTGCGTTAGTATCAAGTTATAAAAAAAATTACGGTACAAATCAAAATGCAAAAGTTGAAATTGATAGAGAAACTGGAAATATATCAGTATATACAGAATTAAATGTAGTAGAAGAAGCAGAAGACGAATATAAAGAAATAAGTGTAGCAATGGCCAAAGTAGAAGATCCATTTTTAGAAATTGGAGATGTTTATAGAAAAGAAATAACACCTTCAAAATTTGGAAGAATAGCAGCCCAAACAGCTAAACAAGTTGTGATTCAAAGAATAAAAGATGCTGAGAGGGACGTTATTTATCAAGATTTTGTAGATAGAGAAAATGAACTGATTACAGGACAAATACAAAGAATCAATAAAAATGTAATATTTTTTGACTTAGGAAAGACAGAAGCTATTCTTCCCCCTTCAGAACAAATTGAAGGTGTGGAATATAATCAGGGTGACAGATTAAAATTATTTGTTTTGGAAGTAAAAAAAACTACAAAAGGTCCGCAGATTATTTTATCGAGATCCCATCCTTCTTTGATAAAGAGGTTATTTGAGTTAGAGGTTCCTGAGATTCAAGAAGGCATAGTAGACATATTTTCTATCGCAAGAGAAGCTGGATCTAGAACCAAGATAGCAGTATTCTCAAAATCAGAAGATGTGGATCCATTGGGAGCTTGTGTAGGTTTCAAGGGATCTAGAGTCCGCGCTATAGTTGATGAACTAGATGATGAAAAGATAGATATAGTAGTTTGGGATAAAAAAATAAGAAACTTTATAGCAAATTCACTCTCTCCATCAAAGGTAGTTGAAGTAGTAGTGAATGAGAAAGAAAAGTCTGCGCTTGTAATAGTTCCTGACTATCAATTGTCTCTTGCAATTGGAAAAGAAGGTCAAAATGCAAGACTAGCAGCTAAATTGACGAATTGGAAAATAGATATAAAATCTGAAACACAATTTGACGAGTATTACGATAATTTATCCGAAGAAGAACAAGAAAAATTAAACGATTTAATGAATCAAGATCAAGAATATTATGAAGTAATAACATATGACGAAAATGCACCAAAAGGCATAAGTATTGAAGACAAAGAACATTTTGAGGATATATATAATGCCGATGATAAATATTCTGTTGTTAAAGAAGAAATATAAGGTGTAGTTATGAAAATAAAAAAAACACCCACAAGAAAATGTGTAGGATGTGGAGAAAATATTGTCAAAAAAGATCTCATCCGAATCGTAAAAAATAAAGAAGGTGAAATTTTCGTAGACACTACTGGAAAGGCAAATGGAAGAGGCGTATACATTTGTAACTCTATCGAGTGTTTTGAAAAGGCAAAAGTAAATCGAGAATTGGAAAAGAGCTTAAAAAGTAAAATAGGCGAGGATATATACGATGATTTAAAAAATATGATAGCAAAAGAGTAAATACACTATGGAGGTGTAGCATTTGAGAGTACATGAACTAGCAAAATCATTAAAGATTGATAATAGAGAAGTGGTTAGAGTTGCAAAAGAATTAGGTTTAAATGTTGCTAACTCGATGACGAGTTTAGAGGAAAATGAAGTTAATACTATCAGAAACTACTTCAATAAAAATACGACTAAAAAAAATCCACCAAAAGATGTGGCAAAACCACGTGTTAACGTAGATGAAATAGAAAAAAGACTGGCACAACAAGCTAAAGAAAAGGAACAAAAAGAAATAGAAGAGAAGAAAAAATCCGAAGAGGCCAAAAGACAAAGAGAACAGGCTAATCGAAATAGAGAAAAAAGAGAAGCAACCAAGCCTAGGGAAGAAAGAGCAGGGGAAGTTAAAAGAACAAGTGAAAAAAGTGATTCAAAAGATAAAGGTCAACGTAGCGATAGAGCAGCAAGACCCGATAGACGTGATTCAACTACACAAAAAGATAGATTTGTTCAAAAAAATTCGTCCCCTAAAGATGGTAATAAACCACCAGCTAAACAATTCAAAAAAGATGCACCACAAAAGGAAACTGCAGCACCTACAGCTGATAGAGGAAATAAGCCCTATAACAAAAAAAGAACAACACAAAAAAGCAATAAGCGTGAAGATAAAACATTTAATGAAAGAGACAATAAACCAAGTACTTTTAGAAGGGATCTAACTAAGAAAACAGGTCTAGCAGCTTCTAAACAAAAAGCTGCTCAAAGAAAAGATGACAAAGTTCAAGATGGTTCAAATGTATACTCAATCAAGTATCCAATAACTGTAAAAGAATTTGGAGAAGCTATAAATAGAACTACTGCAGAAATCATTACAAAATTAATGGGTCTTGGAGTAATGGCAACAATTAATCAAAATTTAGATGAAGAAGTTGTTGAAGTTTTAGCAATAGAACTAGGTGTTGAAATTGAAGCTCCAGAGCCAGAGGTTGAAGTTCCTATATCAGAACAATTTGGATTAGATTCTGATGACAAGGAAGAAGACTTAGAGAAGAGAGCTCCTGTAGTTACTGTAATGGGTCACGTTGACCATGGTAAGACATCATTACTTGATAAGATTAAATCTACAAAAGTTACTGCAGGCGAAGCTGGAGGAATAACACAACATATCGGGGCATATACAGTTAGAGTTGAAGATGAGAAAATTACTTTCTTAGACACTCCGGGCCATGAGGCTTTCACTATGATGAGAATGAGGGGTACCCAAGTCACAGACATAGCTATACTAGTAGTAGCTGCTGATGATGGTGTTATGCCTCAGACAATAGAAGCTATTGCTCATGCTAGAAGTGCAGAAGTTCCAATAATTGTTGCAATAAATAAAATGGATAAGCCAGAAGCAAATCCAGAAAGAGTAAAGCAAGAACTAGCTGAGCAAAACTTAATTCCTGAAGACTGGGGTGGAGACACTATCGTGGTTCCAGTATCAGCTCACACAGGTGAAGGTATAAACGAATTACTAGATATGGTTTTATTAGTAGCTGAAGTGCAAGAACTTAAAGCTAATCCAAATAGACTTGCTGTAGCTTCTGTAATTGAAGCTAAATTAGACGTTGGTAAAGGTCCAGTAGCAACAGTATTAGTTCAAAAAGGAACATTAAAAGTTGGAGATAATGTAGCATCGGGAGTTTCTAGTGGTAGAATTAGAAATATGCTTAATGACAAAGGAAAGCCTGTTAAAAAAGCGGGACCATCTATACCTGTGGAAATTCATGGTTTGTCAGAGGTGCCTAATGCTGGTGATTTATTATATGCTTTTGCTGACGAAAAAGAAGCAAGAACATATGCAGATGCGATAAATCAAAAAGTAAGATCAGAACAATTGCAAACTACAAAAGTTTCCCTTGACGACTTGTTCTCAAGAATAAGAGAGGGAGAGTTGAAAGAACTAAACTTAATTGTAAAAGGTGATGTTAAAGGTTCTGTAGAGGCATTGGTTCAATCTATATTGAAAATACCAACTGATGAAGTAAAAATAAACATCGTTCATACTGGAGTAGGTGGAATCGTTGAGTCTGATATTTCATTAGCTTCTGCTTCCAATGCTATAATAATAGGATTTAACGTTAGACCTAATAACAACTCTTTAGACATTGCGAAAGAAGAAAAAATTGACATCAGAACGTATACAGTAATTTATAAGGCTTTGGAAGATATTGAAGCTGCAATTAAAGGTATGCATGCTCCTAAATTTGTAGAAAACTTTATTGGACGAGCGGAAGTTAGAGATACATTTAAGCTTCCAAACGGAACTATAATAGCTGGTAGTTACATGATTTCAGGGAAAATAACAAGAGAGAGTAAAGTTCAAATATTACGTGATGGAATCATTATCCATCAAGGCGATGTTCAATCTTTAAGAAGATTTAAAGATGACGTAAAGGAAGTTTCAAGTGGATATGAATGCGGTATAGGCATTGATGATTTTAATGATATACAAGTTGGAGATATTCTTGAAGCATCCATTATGGAGGAAGTTGTAGATGAGCGATAAAAGGATTAGAAGAATTGCAGAAGAAATAAAAAAAACTGTATCTAGTTTAATACTAAAAGATTTGAAGGATCCACGCATTGATCAAATGGCTAGTATAACTCATGTAGAAGTATCGAGAGATTACTCTATAGCTAAGATTTACGTATCTACCTTTGATCAAGATTTAATGGAAGGAACTGTAGACGGCTTAAATTCTGCAAAAGGATTTATTAAAAGAGAATTATCTAAAGACTTAAAACTGAGAATAATGCCTGATTTAATATTTTTATCAGATGATTCAATTGCAAAGTCCTTTGAACTTTATGATATTTTAAATAAGGTGCAGAAAGAAGAAAAATAACGATGATAAAAGAATTAATTACAAAAGCAAATACCATTGGAGTTATATCACATATAAATCCAGACGCAGATAATTTAGGTTCATTAACTGCACTTTCAACTTCTTTGAGACTATTAGGTAAAGATGTAAAAAGTATTTGCATAGATACAATTCCATATAATTTACAGTTCTTACATGATGTTGGTAAGCTTACGAGTAATTATGATATGGATTTAGACATGCTCTTTATCCTAGATTGTTCAAGTGTTGACCGCTTAGGCCATGCTTCAAGTCTAATTGAAAGAACAGATATTGTAATTAACATAGATCATCACATCTCCAATAATATAGAAGCAGATTACTCGATTGTTGAAGTAGCTGCTTCTTCTACTGGAGAAGTACTTTATAAATTTTTAAAAGAAATAAACTTGCCTATAGATGTCAATGTAGCTGAATCATTATTCACAGCTATTTCTGGAGATTCTGGTAGCTTTAGATATGATACTGTAACTAGTGAAACATTCACTATAGCCTCAGAATTATTGGATTTAGGTGTTAATAATAAAAAAATCAACAATAATCTATATGCTATGAATAAAATAGCTAAAGTTCAAATGCTAGGTCTAGCAATTGATAGATTAAAAATAATTCCACAAAAAAAACTGGGAATAACATACATTCTCATAGATGATTTTGAAGAATTAGGAGCAGCAGATGCTGATGTAGAAGGTATAGTTGAATATATCAGAGACATAGACGACATTGAAATTGCTATTTTATTAAGGCAAAACTCAGCGGGCTTCAAAGCTAGTACAAGAAGCAAAGAAAACTACGACGTCTCAGAGCTTTCCTTGAAGTTTGGAGGAGGCGGACATATAAGAGCTGCTGGTTTTTCAATTAAAGATCTCAACTTAGAAGAAACAATAGAGGAAATATTAAAAAGAATATGAACTATAATGGTTTAATAGTTGTTAATAAAAAAAAGGGAATTGGATCAACTGATTGCGTAAGAAAAGTAAAAAAAGTTTTAAATCAAAAAAAAGTTGGTCATTCTGGTACATTAGATTTTCTGGCAACAGGTGTCTTGGTAATTTGTTTAGGTAAAGCTACTAGACTTATTGAATATTTACAAAAACAGAAAAAAACATATATAGCAGGAATGCAATTTGGGGCTGAAACTGATACTCTTGATATTGAGGGTGAAATTATCTCTACTACAAAAAATATAGTACAACTTGAGGATTTAGAAAGTAAAATTAAAAATTTTACTGGCACAATTACTCAGATACCCCCCATGTATTCAGCATTAAAACAAAACGGAGTGAGACTATATGATCTTGCTAGAGCAGGCATTAATGTCGAAAGAAAGTCAAGAAATGTAACCATATATAATTTAGAGATAGTTGATTTCGACTTAAATAAACAAAATGCTATTATTGAGACCACTGTAAGTGCTGGCACGTATATTAGATCTCTAATTGACGACTTGGCTAAAAGTGTAGATAGTTTGGCATATATGGAATCACTGGTACGAACTGAGAGTTGTGGATTCAATATATCTGAAGCTATAGATATTGATAATATAGAAAAAGAAGATCTAGTAAAATCCATAATACCTATGGAAGTTGCTTTATCTAATTTTGACAAAATTATAGTTTCTGAAACAGAAAAAGCAAAACTATTAAATGGAATGACTGTACCCGTGAACATTGAAGTTATTGAAAGTGAAGTATTAGTAATGGATATCTATAATAATATTTTAGGAATAGGCAACTTATTTGAAACAACGAAAGGAAAAATGCTTAAATTGAAAAAGCATCTTTATATAAATGAGAATAATTGATTTAGATAATAAACAAGAACAAATACCAAAAAATAACTTCATAGCACTCGGGAATTTCGATGGAATTCATATAGCTCATGCCTCAATTCTAAAAAACTTAGTTAAAAAAAGTAAAGAGCTAGGATTTAATTCTTCAATTCTTGTTTTTAAAGAACACACATTAAATTCTTTTTCTGTACCAGAACCTAAGCTATTAACTACTCTAGAAGAAAAACTCAACATCATAGAACGATTTGACATTGATCAAGTATTTTTAGTAAGTTTTGAAACTATAAAAACTATGGAATCAAATATATTTATTGAAGAGTTTTTAATAAAGTTCCTCGATGTTAAAGGAATTTTTGTGGGTTTTGACTATAGGTTTGGGAAAATGGCTAAGGGCAATATAGAAGACTTAAAAAAATATGATAACAGTGGCTTAATAAATTTATGGGTAGAGGACTCCATTCAACATGATAAAGAAACAATTTCCTCTACACTCATTAAAGAATTAATAGAGTCTAATCAATTGAAATTAGCAGAAGAATTGCTAGGTAGATTTTATTTTTTAACTGGCGTTGTAGTTAAAGGAAAGAAACTAGGATCACAATTAGGTTTTCCAACTGCAAACATACAACTTGCTGCCAATTATGTTCTACCCTCTGAAGGCGTTTATTATACAGAATTAATAGTAGACGGTGAGTCTTATAAAGCTGCAACTAGTTTAGGTGTAAATATTACTTTAAATGAAAAGGTACCTAAAATAGAAGCCCATATATTAAATTTTGATAGACAAATTTATGGCGAAACAGTTAAAATTAGATTTATTCATAAATTACGAGACATGGTTAAATTCAATAACCTTGATGAATTAACTTCTCAGGTTAAAGAAGATATCGCAAATGTAGAGATGTTAGAAAACAAATTCAATAATAAGTCAGTATAAGTAAATATTTAATTTATTTATTTTGTTATATTTCCCTCAAATTTGGTATTATTATAATATAGATATATAATGGGAGGTAAGTATGAAAATAGAATCTGGTTTGGATATGTTTTATATAGGTGAAACTGAGGAAGAACCTCTAGCGAAAGTCAATTATAGAATTGAATATGAAAAACTCTATATAGACCACGTTTTTGTAATGCCTCAACTGAGAGGTCAGGGTATTGCAGCTGATTTAGTTGAAGCTGTAATTAGTTACGCAAAGGACAAAGAACTACAAGTAGTTCCTATCTGTTCTTACGCTAAAAGTTATTTGAATGATAGAATATAGTTTAGAACATTAAAATTTAGGAGATGTGATAATATGACTACAGCCCACAATACTGCCAATAAAGGACAAATAGCAGAAACCATACTTCTTCCAGGTGATCCTTTAAGAGCGAAATACATTGCTGAAAATTATTTAGATGATGTAAAACAATTTAATTCAATTAGAAATATGTTTGGTTACACAGGTACTTATAAAGGCAAAGAGGTATCCGTTATGGGTACTGGTATGGGACTTCCATCCATGGCAATATATAGTTACGAATTAATTCATTTCTTTGGTGTAAAAAATTTAATTCGTATAGGTTCATGTGGCTCTTATGACGCTGATGTAAAAATTCATGATATAATATTATGCCAAGGCTCTTGTACAGATTCCAATTATGCTTATCAGTATGATTTGCCAGGAACTTATTCTGCAATTGCATCTTTTAATCTTTTGGAAAAAGCAAAAAAAGTAGCTGATGAAAAAGGATATCCAGTCCATGTAGGTAATATTCTATCGTCAGATGTATTCTATGATAACAACCCTGACATGTGGAAAAAATGGGCTGAAATGGGAGTACTAGGAGTAGAAATGGAATCTTATGCTCTGTATTGCAACGCTGCGAAAGCTGGCGTAAATGCATTAACCATTTTGACTGTATCTGACTCATTAGTTTCAAATGAACAAATTTCAGCAGAAGATAGAGAAAATACATTTACTAAGATGATGGAAATCGCTCTTGAACTAGCTTAAAAGCAAGTTTTTTTCGAGGCATTACTTTAATAAAAAGTAGTGCCTCGTTTTAATTTGCACTATTATATGGTAATATTAATGATGAATGTAAAGGAGATTTTATGGAAAATTTTTTAAACGAATTAAATGATGTACAATATAAATGTATTACAGAAACCGAAGGTCCTCAGCTTATATTAGCAGGAGCTGGTAGCGGTAAAACCAGAGTAGTTACTACCAAAATAGCATATCTAGTAAAATATGAAAAAGTAAATCCCCAGGAGATTCTGGCGTTTACTTTTACAAATAAAGCAGCAAAAGAAATGAAGGATCGAGTTTCTAAACTATTAGAATCAGATGTAGAACGAATGTGGATTGGTACTTTTCACTCCATGTGCGTAAGGATACTACGAAGGGATTTAAATCTTCCTAACTATACAAAAAACTTTTCAATTTTTGACACTACTGATCAAAAGACTTTAATAAAAGAGTGTATTAGAGAATTAAATTTGGATGATAAAATTTACACACCCAATTATGTTCAAAATAGAATTAGTGGCTTAAAAAACGAAGGGATTACACCCTTAGAATTTGAAAAGTTTGCCTTTTCACCAATTGATAAAAAACTTTTAGACTTATATAAAATCTATGAAAATAAATTAGAAAGTAATAATGCCTTTGACTTCGATGATCTAATAATAAAAGTAATAGAATTATTCAATAGCGACAATATGGTTAAAACTTATTATCAACAGAGATTTAGATATGTATTTGTAGATGAGTATCAAGATACTAACAATATACAGTACCAATTGATTAAGTTAATATCGGGATTACATAAGAATATTTGTGTAGTCGGAGATGCTGACCAATCGATTTATAAATGGAGAGGCGCTAATATAAATAATATATTGAATTTTGAAAAAGATTACAACAATACTAATCAAATTATTCTGTCTCAAAACTATAGATCAACTCAAAATATATTAAATATTGCAAACTCAGTTATTCAAAATAATACTGAGAGAATAAAAAAAGATCTTTGGACATCCAATTTAGAAGGTGATAAACCTACTTTATATGAAGCAGGAAATAGTACTGAGGAAGCAATACAAGTAGGATCCACTATCGAAAAATTAATTCAAGAAGGAAAAAGTCCTTCTGAAATTGCTATATTGTATCGTTCAAATTACCTTAGTAGGGAGTTTGAAGAGCAGCTCATAAAAAGAGATATAAAATATAAAGTAATTGGTGGTATTAAGTTCTACGATAGAGCAGAAATAAAGGATATTTTAGGCTATTTAAGGTTAATAATTAATGATGATGATGACATATCCTTCAGAAGAATAGTAAACTCTCCTAAACGTGGAATAGGAGATGTTACAATAGATAAACTAGCGGAGATTGCAATAGAAAAAAACATATCTTTATATAAGGCTTTGGACTATGTAGAGGAATATGACAAATTATTTGATGCTAGAGCACAAAAAAATCTAATTGGCTTTAAGAATTTAATCGATAATCTCAAACTTAAATCTACAAGTAATTCTATCAGTGAATTACTAGATTTTCTGTTGGAAAGAGTAGAATATATCACTGGACTGGAAAAAATTGATACAGTGGAAGCTAGATCTAAAATAGAAAACATAGAAGAATTTTTAAGTTCGGTAAAAAATTTTGAAGATAGTGAAGAAGGTACCTTGCATGAATTCCTAGTCGGAGTTTCCCTCCTTTCTGATGTTGACAAAACAGAAAACCTTGACGAGGCTGTATCTCTAATAACTGTTCATTCTGCCAAAGGATTGGAATTTGGACATGTATTTATAGTTGCCTTAGAAGAAGGTGTATTTCCGTCAGCTTATGCGGAACTAGACGAGGATATGGAAGAAGAAAGACGACTTATGTATGTGGCTTTAACTAGAGCAAAGGATAATCTTTATTTATCATCTGCAAAATCTAGAATGAGACACGGTAAGATAAATTATCAACTGCCTTCAAGCTTTATAGATGAAATGGGTGACAATCTTATCAAAATTAGTCCAGTGAACTCTAATAAAGTCAGATTCCAACCTAAAGAAACAACAAATAAAAACTACGTATATACTTCTAAAAAAGGTGTAGATTCAAAGACCAATATTCCAAACTCAAACATATATAATACTGGTCAAAAAATAAAACATTCAAAATGGGGAATGGGGATAGTAACACAAATTATAGAATCGCAAGGAGATCAATTGGTGACAGTTTTATTTGACAATGGGGAACTTAAGACATTAATTGGTTCTATGGCGCCCATGGAGGTAGTTTCTTGAATAACATAGATGAACTGAAAAAAATTGTAAAGCAGTTAAACGATTGGGCTTATCATTATTATGTCTTAGATAATCCCATAGTTTCTGATGCTGAATATGACAAGCTATATGATAAGCTTTTAGAAATTGAAGAAATTACAGGCATTGTTTTACCAGATTCTCCCACCCAAAGAGTTGGAGACGTAATTTTAGATAAATTTGAAAAGCATAATCACATAAATAGACTTTATAGTCTGGATAAGTCTCAGAATTTTGGGGGAATAATAAACTTTGATGAAAAAAACAAACGTTTATTAGGCGTTGATACAGTAGAGTATGTTGTAGAATTAAAATTTGATGGTTTGACTTTATCTTTGACATATGAAGATAAAAATCTAATTGTTGCAGCAACTCGCGGTAACGGTTTTACAGGTGAAAATGTGACTGAAATCATTAAACGAATTGACTCAGTTCCATTGTCTATTAAAGAAGAAGGATTATATGAAATTATTGGCGAAGGATATATGCCAATATCTGCATTTAACGAATACAATTTACTTGAAGATGTCGAGGTTTTAAAAAACCCTAGAAATGCAGCTGCAGGTGCTATTAGAAATTTAGATACCAATACAGTTAAAAAAAGAAAAATAAATACGTATTTTTATAATATAAACACCTATCCTAGTGATAAATTTCACTTTGATACTGACATAAAAGATTTTTTAAAAGAAAATGGATTTAGGGTGTGTGAATACTATTTTAAATGCGAAAATATAAATGAAGTTATAGAGAAAATTCAAGAAATTACAAAATTAAGAAAAACTCTAGATTTTATGATTGATGGGGTTGTTATTAAAATTAACAGTTTAAAATTTAGGGAACAACTTGGGTTTACTAATAAGTTTCCGAGGTGGTCAATAGCATATAAATTTGAGGCAGAAGAGAGATTTACAAAACTTATTGGCGTACAATGGAATGTAGGTAGAACTTCTAAAGTTACTCCTACAGCTATTTTAGAGCCTGTAGAAATTGACGGGGTGACTATAGCTAGGGCAACCCTCAATAATTACGATTTTATAGAAAAAAGAGACATAAGGCTTAATTCAGAAGTTTTAATTCGCAGATCTAACGATGTAATTCCTGAAATACTATCAGCAAATAATACGTATGGAGATACAGAAATAATAAAAAAACCAGAATTTTGTCCTGCTTGCAATAGTGAGCTACAAGAAATTGGCGCTCATCTATTTTGTCCCAATACATTATCTTGTGAGCCACAATTGGTGGCTAAATTGACACACTTTGTATCAAAAGAGGCTATGAATATTGAAGGATTAAGCGAAAAGACAATTGAAAAATTAATTGACATTCATGATATAAAACAAATTTCTGATTTCTATACACTGACTTATGAAGATCTATCCAATTTAGAAGGATTTAAAGACAGGCGAATAAATAATACATTGCAGGCAATAGAATCAAGTAAGACAGTAAATTTTAATAATTTTATTAATGCTTTGGGAATTCCAAATGTGGGAATTACTACAGCGTTCGATTTGTCAAATGTCTTTGAAAACTTTGATGATCTTTTGAATTCTACGTATGATGAGTTAATTAATGTACCAGATATTGGACCTAAAACAGCAGAGAGTATAGTCGCTTTCTTTGATAATGATTCTGTTAGAGAAGTGATAAATAATTTGTTTGCATTGGGAGTTCAAATAAAATACAATACTAAGATAGAAAATAAAAGTTTAGAAAATCGTACTTTTGTCATCACTGGATCTTTCGAAAATCATAAAAGAAGAGATTTAGAAGAGCTAGTTAAAAGTCAAGGTGGTAAAGTGTCAAGTACTGTTTCAAAGAAAACAGATTTTTTGGTTCTAGGAGAGAACCCAGGCTCAAAACACGATAAAGCGTTGGAATTAGGAACAAAGATAATTAATATTGAAGAATTTATGAAGATTATTGAGGGGTGACTATGAATAAAATAAATATTTACGAACTGGCAAAGGTATCTAATATTGGAGTCAATACAAATGAAGAAGTTATATATAGAGAAGAAATTCAAAAAGTGATGGACTTTATCGGCGAATACGAGAAACCTCATGATTCTTTGAAAAATGATAGAAAAATTGAATTTGATGATTTGAGAGAAGATATACCTGAAGAATCCCTAACATTGGAAGAAGCTCTTATGAATACCTATAAGAAAAAATATTCATATTTTCAAGTAAAAGAATTTGTAGAACAATAATGGTGGTAGACATGGAAAACAATAAAAACTTTAAAAAATCTATCGTTAAGCTAGGAAAAAATATAGCTATAAAAAATAAAAAAATGACATGTGAATCTGATATTTTGCAGTGTTTTACATCACCGTATTCTGCAACTATAGTGGAAATACTAGAAAATGCTAATATTAATTATGAACATGTTCAAAATGATTACGAATTTGGTGTTAAAGGGGTATTGAGTAGTGTAAAAAATAATAATACTCAAGAATTTCCAATGATATTGCAAGATTTCAGTGGAACTCCTAGAATGGATGCTTGCTACAATTCGGTATTCTCTTTTAAACCCACTTATGGGACATTTAGTAGATACGGGGTTGCCTCTGTTGCAAATTCTTTTGATCAGCTATCAATAACTAGCGACAATTTAGAAGAAATATATAATTTAGCAAATATTTTGGCAATTAAGGATAATAAAGATCAAAATTCTATCAACAATGATTCCTTTGGATTAGAATTTCAATCCTTAATTAATTCTGATATGAAAATAGCAATACCAAAAGAAATTTATTCATTAGTAGAAGACTCAAATATAATTTCAAATTTTAAGAAGAAAATAGATGAATTAAAAAATAAAGGTGTAATTATCGAAGAGATTGAAACTGAGTTTTTAGAAGATAGCCTTAAAACGTATATAATTTTATCAAATATTGAGATTAGCTCCAATATGTCGAGATATGATGCACTAGTTTATGGATATAGAACTGAAGAATATGAAACCATTGAAGAAATGTATGAAAAATCTAGACAAGAGGGTTTAGGTATAGATATTAAAAGCAGAATTTTACTAGGTAACTATTTAATAAATGCTAATCAAAAAGAAAAACATTACGATGCTGCAATTGAAATTAGAAAATCTATTAATAGCACATTAAATGAAATTTTTGAAGACTATGATCTTATAATGATGCCTACTGTTTTATTTGATTATGATAAATATTCTAAGATAAATAATCTTACCGACTTATTTAAAAGTGAAATATTTGCTCATCTACCTAATTTATTGGGTAACCCAGCCATCCAATTTCCAATTTCTAAGGGTATTGGTTTACAATTTATTGGAAGAAAACTTAAAGATGTGGATGTATTTAAAGGATGTAAACTCATGGAGGAGGTAAAAAATGAATATTAAAACTATTGTTGGTTTAGAAATTCATGCACAATTAAATTCCAAGACAAAAGCATTTTGTACTTGCCTCAATGATAATAATCTAGAGCCCAATACTGCTACTTGTCCTGGGTGTTTGGGGATGCCAGGTGCATTGCCAATAATCAATAAAGAAGTAGTTAGGCTGGCGATAAAGGCAGGATTAGCATTCAATTGTGATATCAATAAAGAATCCACCTTTGAAAGAAAAAAATATTTCTATCCAGATTTACCAAAAGGATATCAAATAACCCAATCTGAAATTCCAATTTGCTCTGATGGATATATTGAAGTTGACGATATAAATGGTAATATAAAAAAGATTAATATTGAGAGAATCCAAATTGAGGAAGATACTGGAAAATCCCTTCATTCCAATGATGGTTTTGTGTATATGGATTACAATAGAAGTGGTGCTCCACTTATTGAAATTATAACTAAACCAGATATAAATTCTGCCAAAGAAGCAAAAGAATTTTTAATAAAGCTTAGAAATACTCTCACTCATCTAGGAGTTAATGACGGCAAAATGGAAGATGGCTCTTTAAGATGTGATGTCAACGTAAATATTGAAAATATAGATAATAGTGAGAGAACTAGCATAATTGAAATTAAAAATATTAATTCCTTTAGCGCTGTAGAAAAAACAATTGAATTTGAAATAAACAGACAAATTAAATTATTGGAAAATGGAGAGATGGAAATTAGATCCACTAGAAGATGGGATGATTCAATTGGCGAAACTGTACTTATGAGAGAAAAATTATCTGCAGATGATTATATGTACTCACAAGACGGAGATATTCCAAACCTAGTAGTATCTGAGGAATTGGTAGATGAAATAAGAAAAAGTATGCCTGAACTAATAGATGAAAGAAAAGAAAGGCTAGTTAGAGAATATAATATAACAGAGTATGAAGCTAATATACTAAGTTCCGATACTCATCTATCTAATTACTTTGAAGAAGTCGCTAAAAAAATAGACAATTATGAATTAATATCTAATTACATTATAAATGATTTATTAAGACGTATGAACGACGGAAACATTTCTATAGACGAATTAAAATTCACTCAAGAAGAGTTTGCAGATTTATTGAATTTTTTAGATAAAGATGAAATTAATAATAATACTGCAAAAAAAGTTTTCAGGTTGATGTTTGAAGAGGGTATTAATCCATCAGTATATATTAAAGAAAACAACCTGATACAAATAGCTGATACTTCTGAAATTGAAAATTATGTAATTGAAGTCTTGTCAGAAAATCCTGATTCTATAAAACAATACCTTGAAGGAAAAGATAGGATACTTGGATTTTTGGTTGGACAAGTTATGAAAAAATCTAAAGGAAAAGCTAATCCCGTTTTAGTAAATGAATTGTTAATAAAAGAAATAAAAAACCACCAATAACTGTACATTTTTAGGGATTTGTGGTATTATAATACAGTCGATTACTTTGTGTTGCGTACCTCGGCGCCCACTAGGTAATACGAGAAAATCAATAATATTTGGAGGAAAAAATGTTAACTAAAGAAGAAAAGAAACAAATTATCGATGAGTATAAAATTAATGAAAATGATACAGGTTCAGCAGAGGTTCAAATTGCTATATTAACCCATAGAATCCGTTTATTGACAGAACATTTACAAACACACAAAAAAGATCATCATTCCAGAAGAGGACTTTTAAAAATGGTAGGTATGAGAAGAGGACTTCTTAAATATCTAAGAGAAAAAGACGTTGATGGTTATAGAGAGCTTATAAGTAAATTAGGATTAAGAAGATAAGAGTGGGGAATCCCACTCTTTAATTGTAATGGAGGATTTATGGAGAAAAAATTTTCATATGATTTAGCAGGTAGGAAACTAGAAGTTTCAATAGGCAAAGTAGCTGAACAAGCATCAGGAGCATGTTTAGTAACTTATGGAGATACTGTTGTATTAACTACTGCAACTGCTTCAAAGGCGCCTAAAGAAGGAATTGACTTTTTTCCTCTTACAGTTGAATACGTCGAAAAATCATATGCAGCAGGGAAAATTCCAGGTGGATTTATTAAAAGGGAAGGCAGACCAACAGAAAATGCAACACTTACTTCCAGATTGATTGATAGACCTATTAGACCACTTTTCCCAGAAGGTTATAAAAATGATGTTCAAATAATATCAACTGTTTTATCAACTGACATAGATAATATGCCAGAAGTTGTTGCTATGAATGGAGCTTCAATAGCATTGTCTATATCAAACATACCTTTTCTAGGCCCAATTGGGTCAGTAGTAGTTGGATATATAAATGGTGAATATGTAATTAACCCGACATTTGAGCAAAGAAATGAATCTGAAATGCAATTGGTTATTTCAGGTACAGAAAAAGCGATTATGATGATTGAAGCAGAAGCTAATATTCTAGATGAAGAAATAGTATTAGGTGCTATATTAGCAGGTCATGATGAAATCAAAAGAATTTGTAAGTTCATCGAAGAAATTACAAAGGAATTTGCAATAGAAAAATCGGAAGTTATTACTCAGGAATTCAATGAAGAATTATTTAAAAAAGTAGAAGAATTCGGTAGAGAAAAAATTTCTCTAGCTATGAAAAATAGCGATAAAATGGCTAGAGTTGAATTAACTGACAAAGCAAAAGATGAAATACACAGCCAATTTGACGAAGAGTATGAAGATGAAGTAAAAATAATTAGTCAATACGTTGAAAATATAATTTCAGATGTGTTTAGAGAACAAATTATAAATGATAAAGAACGACCAGATGGTAGGGGTTTTGATGAAATTAGAAATATATGGTCTGAAGTTGGGATTTTACCAAGAGCTCACGGCTCAGGACTATTTACCAGAGGACAAACTCAAGTTCTATCAGTTCTTACATTAGGTTCAGTTGCTGATGAACAAACTCTAGATGGATTAGATGGTGAAGAAAACAAAAGATATATGCACCACTATAATTTCCCACCTTATTCAGTAGGTGATACTAGACCTCTTAGAAGTGCTGGTAGAAGAGAAATAGGACACGGTGCCCTTGCTGAAAAAGCATTATTACCCGTAATTCCAAGTGAAGAAGAATTTCCATATGCAATAAGAGTAGTATCTGAAGTATTAAGTTCTAATGGTTCATCATCCCAAGCGAGCGTTTGTGGATCTTCGTTAGCTTTAATGGACGGAGGAGTACCTATCAAAGCTCCAGTGGCAGGAATAGCTATGGGACTAATTAAAGAAGAAGACACTGTAGCAATTCTAACAGACATCCAAGGTTTAGAAGACCATTTAGGTGATATGGACTTTAAAGTAGCTGGTACAAGAGAAGGCATAACCGCTATTCAAATGGACATCAAAATTGATGGAATCGATGAAGATATTCTTAGAGAAGCTTTGGAAAAAGCAAAGATAGCTAGACTTCATATTTTAGATAAGATGAATGAAACTTTATCAGTACCACGTGAAGAATTATCTAAATATGCGCCTAAAATTTACACTATGATAATTGATCCTGAAAAAATAGGAGAGGTTATAGGCTCTGGCGGTAAAACTATCAACAAAATCATCGACGAGACTGGTGTTAAAATAGACATAGAAGACGATGGTAGAATATTTATTATCTCAGATGATAAAGAAAATGCTGATAAGGCTATGGAAACGATTGAAGCTATTGTAAAAGAAATAGAAGTAGGCGAAATTTACAAAGGTAAAGTAGTAAGACTTACTAATTTTGGTGCTTTTATAGAGTTGGTCAAAGGCAAAGAAGGAATGGTTCACATTTCCAAAATTGCACATGAAAGAGTCGATAAAGTTGAAGATGTTTTAAAAGTTGGAGATTATATCGATGTTAAAGTAATCGAAATAGATAAAATGGGCAGAATTAATTTGTCTAGAAAAGCTTTACTTCCAAGACCCCAAAAAGAAGATAATGTAACAAATAATTAATTTTAACAGGTTATATAGTAAATTTGGGGTACATTAACTATATAGCCTTTTTTATTGATAGTTGATTAAATTTATTTTAAATATATAAATGGAGGTACTTATGGCAGTGCGTATTGAAAACGAACTAGGTACTATTGTGATCGATCCAGAAGTAATTTCTACTATAGCAGGTTATTCGGCTTTAAAAAGCTATGGAATTGTTGGAATGGCCTCTAAAAACACAAAAGAAGGATTCTTCGAGTTATTAAAGTTAGATTTTATTTCAAAAGGAATCGTAGTTAATATTGAAGACGATATTATTACAATAAATCTAAATGTTATACTAGAATACGGTATGCAAATAGAGGTAGTAGCTCAAAATATTGTGGATAACGTAAAATATAATATTAAGAATTTAACTGGATTGGATGTTGAACATGTAAATGTAATTGTTCAAGGAGTAAGAATAGATTGATAATGGAGGAATGTAAGTGCACGAAATTGATATAAGTATGTTAAAAAACTCCATCCTTGCAGCTTCGAACAATTTGGCAATTAATAAGACTGAGGTTAATAATTTAAACGTGTTTCCTGTGCCAGATGGTGATACAGGAACAAATATGAATATGACCATTAAGTCTGCAATTAAAGTGGCAAATGAAAGTAATGCTGGCACCATCAAGGAATATATGGAAAAATATAGCAAGGGCTCCTTATTAGGAGCAAGGGGAAATTCAGGAGTAATCCTTTCACAATTAATTAGAGGCTTTGTAGAAGCTATACCAACAGAAGCGACTACATTAAAAGTTTCTGATTTGATTAAGTGTCTAGCAAGATCTTCAGAAGTTGCATACAATGCTGTAATGAAACCAACAGAAGGAACTATCTTAACAGTTGCAAAAGACATCGCAAAAGCATCAAAAAAATTTCCTAAAAACAACAAGGACGTATTGGAGTTTTTAGACTTTGTTTACAATGAAGGGGAAAAGTCATTAGCTAGAACGCCCGACTTATTACCAATATTAAAAGAATCAGGAGTTGTAGATGCAGGCGGAAAAGGATTATTATGTCTGTTCGAAGGAGTATTAAAATATCTTCATGGGGATATTAGCATTTTAAATACAGAGTATTCTGATGAAGTAGTTCAAAGTATTACAGCAACCAAAAAAGGTACCAAAGAAGAAAGTATCGAATTTGCTTACTGTACTGAGTTTATTTTAAATATAGAAAGTAATAATTTTACAAATATTGAATCCCAACTTAAAAATCAGTATTCTAAAATGGGAGATTCTGTAATGGTAGTAGCAACTGGAGACGTTGTAAAAGTTCATTTCCATACAAATAATCCTGGAACTGCATTGGAAAAAGCTCTAGAATATGGAATGTTATCTGATATTAAAATTGACAATATGAGAATACAACATAACGAGCATATGTTTACTACAGAAGAATATGAAAAAAACAGAAATGAAAGTCACCTTGAAAGTTCAATTTCTGAAAAACCACACTATCAAAATGCCTTTATTACAGTATCATCAGGAGAAGGGTTTGATGAAATTTTTGAAAGTTTAAATGTGGCAAAAATTGTTTCCGGTGGTCAGACGATGAATCCTAGTACAGAAAATTTACTTTCCGCAGTGAATGAAATTAACGGAGAAAATATATTTATTTTACCTAATAATCCAAATATTATACTAGCAGCAGAACAGGTAAAATCTTTATCAGACAAAAATGTATTTGTCATACCAACAAAAAGTATGCCTGAGGGTATTACTGCTATTTTTGCAAGTATGAATGAAGAAGATCCTAATAACGTCGTATCCAATGCATCTGAAGCGATTTCGATGATGAGAACAGGTGAAGTTACATTTGCAATTAGAGGCACAACTTTTAACGGAGAAGATATAGATGAAGGCGATATAATAGGTATTACTGAAAAAAATATTATCTCTAAAGGAAAAAATATAGCTTCGGTTTCAAAAAAATTAATTGAATATATGAGTAGTGATGAATATACTCTATTATCTATTTATTATGGCAAAGATACTTCAGAAGAAGATGCAATAAATTTAAAAGAAGAATTGGAAAAAGCGTATCCAAGTATGGACATTGAGTTAACTTATGGAGGACAACCTCTTTATTATTATATAATATCTGTTGAATAATGAATAATTTAAGAAATACTAAGGTTTCAGTACTAAAGGGAGTTGGTCCAAAAAAGGAGCAACTCCTAAACAAATTAAATATATATTCAGTCTTCGATTTATTGACTTATTATCCCAAAAACTATGAAGACATGAGTCGAATTTCTAAGTTAAAAAACTCCTTAGACGAAAAGGGGTTATTTCATTTGGAAATTATTTCACCGCCAAATGTTAGGCAAGCTAGAAGAGGTTTTAACATATTAACTGTGAATGTAACAGATGGCATTACAACTGGAGAATTAGTTTTTTTCAATCAGCCTTTTATGGAAAAATACTTTAAAAAAGGTTATAAAATATTTATATATGGCAGTGTTAAGAAAAATGGTTTTACATATCAAATTCCTTCGGGAAAATTAATGAGAAAAAATGAAATAGGTTTTCTAAATCCTGTATATGGACTTACATCTGGTTTATCTAATAACGAAATATCTAAATTTGTAAGCATTGCAATAGAAGACTATAAAAATGAAATTGTCGATATGCTTCCTGTTGAAATAAAAAATAAATATGAATTATTAGATTTAGATATTGTAATTGAAAAAATTCACTTCCCAAATTCTACAGAAATGTTAACAAAATGCAGAAATAGATTGGCTTTCGACGAGCTACTTATTTTGCAAAGCGCAATAGAGAATAATAATTTTAGAGATAAACTAAGCTTTAGTCCCAAAATGAAAAATAATTTTGAAGATGAAATTTCTGCATTTATAAATAATCTTAGTTTTGAATTAACTGGAGCTCAAAATAAAGTTGTAGATGAAATTATCAAAGATATGAGCTCTCCTATGGGTATGGATAGACTTCTCCAAGGGGATGTAGGATCAGGAAAGACCGTAGTTGCTTCAATAGCATTGCTGTTTTCTAAACTGAATGGATATCAATCAGCTTTAATGGCACCTACAGAAATATTGGCTAGGCAACATTACTATTCAATTAATTCTTTATTTAAAGATATGAATATTAATGTAGAACTTCTCACAGGAGATATAAAACCAAAAGAAAAAGAAATAATCGTAAATAAATTATATAATGGAGAAATTGATATCATCATTGGAACTCATGCTTTAATCCAAGAAAATGTTAAATTTAATAATCTTGCATTAACTATCATTGATGAGCAGCATAGATTTGGAGTTAATCAACGAAAAGATTTGTACTTGAAAGGAAAACATCCTCACAATTTGGTCATGACAGCTACTCCAATTCCAAGAACGTTGGCATTAGTAATTTATGGTGATATGGAATTATCTATTATTGATGAACTTCCACCTGGAAGAAAACATATTGACACCTTTGTAGTTGACTATTCCTATATGGAGAGATTAGATAAATTTATAATAGAACAAATTAAAGATGGAAGACAAGTTTTTGTAGTTTGTCCATTAATAGAAGAGGGAGATATGCCCTTGAAATCTTTAGATGAGGTTTATAAGCATTATTCATCAGATAAATTTAGTAAATTAGATATCAAGTCCCATTTTTTACATGGTAAAATGAAAAATGAAGAAAAAAATTCTGTAATGGAAAAATTTTTGCAAAACGAAATCCAGATATTGGTTTCTACAACAGTTATAGAAGTGGGGATAGATGTGCCTAACGCATCGCTGATGGTAATATATGATGCTGACCGATTTGGCCTTTCTCAACTACACCAATTGCGAGGTAGGGTAGGTAGAGGTTCTAATAAGGCTTACTGCGTATTAATCAACAATAATAAGTCCGAACAATCATACAGAAGAATGAAAGTCATGCAACAATCAAACGATGGATTTTATATTGCTGAAACTGATTTAGAACTTCGAGGGCAAGGAGAACTAATGGGCACTAGACAACATGGTGTTCCTGATTTGAAATTTATTAATTTAAAATTAGACTTTAAACTTATTGAGTTGATAAAACGTGATTATAAAGAGATTATTAACATTATAGACAATAATCCGGTATTATCAAAAGAATTATATAAATACGTTGAAGAAGTCTCTAAAACTTTTAATTCAGAAGAAAATTAGCTTGTTAAAGACTATTTCTTGTGCTAATATCATATTAAGGAGAATTATGAGGATAATTACAGGTAAGAAAAAAGGTCTTAAATTAATTAGTCCAAAGGGAGATTATACGAGACCAACTGAATCTAGAATCAAAGAATCATTATTTAATATTCTAGGAAATGTCACAGATTCAATAGTTTGCGATTTATTTGCAGGCTCCGGTGCTATTGGCCTAGAGTTTTTGAGTAGGGGAGCCAAACTAGTATATTTTGTTGAAAACGATATTAATGCATTGACTGCTTTAAAAAGTAATTTAAAGAAAGCAAATCTACCAAATTATAAGGTAATTGAAAAAGATTATGTAATTGCTTTGAATGAGATAGATAGAAATGGGAATTTTTTTGATTTTATCTATGTCGACCCTCCTTATGATTCAATAAATATCTACGATAATTCTCTAAAACTTATAAGTGAGTTAGAGGTTTTTAGAGAAAGCTTAATTATTGTTGAAAGTGATGTAAATACAGAAATAAAGAATTTGCAATTATTTAATATTATAGATAAAAGAAAATACAGAAGTACGATATTGTATTTTCTAAGGAGGCAATAATTTGAAAGTTATTTATCCTGGTAGCTTTGATCCAGTTACTAATGGACATATGGATCTTATAAAAAGAGCATCAGTTTCCTTCGATGAAGTTGTTGTTGCTATACTAGATAATAAAAATAAAACATCTTTATTTACGATAGATGAAAGAATACAGATGTTAACTGAAGCCACAAAGGAATTTCCAAATGTTTCTATTGATAGTTTTGCAGGTTTGTTAGTAGATTATGTTAAATCAATGGATACTAACACTGTAATTAGAGGACTTAGAGCAATTTCTGACTATGAAAATGAAATGAGAAATGCTTTAGCAAATAAAAATCTATATCCTGAATTGGAAACGCTGTTTATGGTATCAAAAGCAGAATATACTTTCTTAAGTTCAAGTATAGTTAAAGAAATAGCGAGTTTTCAAGGAAATGTTAGAAGTTTAGTGCCTGAGAATGTTAGTGAAGCTTTACAAAATAAATATAAATAGATATGCGGGGGTTTATTAATGGATATTTTAAAAACAATTGATGAATTAGAAGAAATTATTGAAACAGCAGGTTCAATACCACTTACAGGTAAAATTGCAGTAGATAAAAATGACCTTTTGGAGCTTATACAAAATTTAAGACTTGATTTACCCAATGAAATAAAAGAGGCGACATGGGTAAAAGATGAGAGAGAAAAAATATTAGGTGAAGCTGAAACAGAAGCTCATCAAAAAATTACAGAAGCTGAAGAAAGATCTAAAACACTATTAGATGAAAATTATATCATGCAACTTGCTTATGAAAAAGCTGAAAAATTGGTAAACGAAGCTAATGAAGAATCTGCTCAGATTAGACAAGGTGCTAGAGACTATGCAGACGAAGTTTTGCAAAATACACAAGAAAATCTATCTGAAGTAATAAGAATAATTAACAATAACAGACAGCAGCTTAAAAATTAAACCGCGAATAAATCGTGGTTTTTCATTTGTATTATTATTAAAGAGAAAACAGAGGAGAATTAAATGAAATTAGGAATCGTAGGACTTCCAAATGTAGGTAAGAGTACTTTATTCAACGCAATAACTCATTCCCAAGTTGAGGCAGAGAATTATCCCTTTGCTACAATAGAGCCCAATATTGGGGTTGTAAATGTTCCAGACGAAAGACTGGAGATACTATCTCAAATATATGGCTCGAAAAAGATAATACCAGCAAGTATTGAATTTTATGATATCGCAGGTCTGGTAAAGGGCGCAAGCGAAGGAGAGGGACTTGGAAATCAATTCTTATCAAATATAAGAGAAGTTGATGCCATTGTTCACGTAGTAAGATGCTTTGAAGATTCTAATATTATTCATGTAGATGGAAGTATCGATCCAAAACGAGATATCGAAACAATAAACTTAGAGTTAATTTTTTCTGATTTAGATTTATTAGAAAAAAGAAAACAAAAACTTATTAAGAGTGTAAAAGGCGACAAATCATTGCAATTAGAATTAGATTTGACCAATAAAATTATTGAAGCCTTAGAAACTAATAAGGCTGTTAGATCCATCGAATTTAATGAAGAAGAAGAAAAGATTTTAAGAAGCTATAATTTGCTATCCTTAAAAAAAGTAATTTATGCTGCAAATGTTTCGGAAGATGAAATAAATTCTGAAAACAACGATTTAGTAGAAAAAGTAAAAGAAGTTGCTAAGCTAGAAGGATCTAATGTAGTTCAAATTTCTGCAGAAATAGAATCTCAAATTGCTCAGCTAGATTCAGACGATGCAAAATTCTTTTTGGAAGAAATGGGAATGACAGAATCAGGATTAGACAAATTAATAAAATCCAGCTATTCCTTGTTAGGCCTAATCAGTTATCTGACAGCAGGACCCATGGAAACACGAGCATGGACCATCAAAGATGGCACAAAAGCTCAACAAGCAGCAGGAGAAATACATTCAGATATTGAAAGAGGATTCATTAGGGCAGAGGTTGTTTCTTTTGATGACATAAAAGAAGCTGGTAGTATTAATGTAGCTAAAGAAAAGGGTTTAGTAAGATCAGAAGGAAAAGAATATGTAATGAAAGACGGAGATGTAGTGTTATTTAGATTTAATGTGTAAAAACATTGACACTATAAATATGTAAAAAATATTTGACAATTGATCATTGTTTTGATATACTAATGTTCGTTACTCAAATATGGTGGGTATAGCCGAGTTGGTTAAGGCGCCAGATTGTGGCTCTGGAGATCGTGGGTTCGAATCCCACTATCCACCCCATATAATGCGGGAATGGCGGAATTGGCAGACGCGCTAGACTTAGGATCTAGTGTCATTGACGTGGGGGTTCAAGTCCTCTTTCCCGCACCATTTAAAACCTTTTATATAAAGGTTTTTTCTATTTATAAGCACTCGTAGCTCAGTGGATAGAGTCGCTGGCTTCGAACCAGTTGGTCGGGGGTTCGAATCCCTCCGGGTGCGCCATAAACAGAGTTGTTCGAATTAAAATTAGATTTTGTATTCAATTTTAATTTCATCGGGTGACTCTATTTTTTTTAATTTTATTCCAATTCACAATCTACCGAGAAGTAAACATTGATTTTATATAAGATATTCTTTATAATAAATTAAATAAGGAGATTTCAAAATGAATATAATCGAGTTTAACAACGTTACTAAAAATGTATATAATTTCAAATTAAAGCCTACGTATATTAAAATGAAAAAGGGTGAGATACTTGGTATAGTGGGAAAGCCTGGCTCAGGTAAAACAACACTTCTAAAGTTACTGTTGAATTTCTATAGACCAAAAACTGGTGATATAACTGTATTTGGTATGGACTCTATTAGAGATAGTAAGGAAATAAAAAAAAATATAGGAGTAATACCACAATCTAATTGGTTTGACAACAGCGCGAGACCAATGGCTCTTTTGAAGAATACATTGAGAACAAGAAGAACTAAAAACAATGGAGAAATTGATTTTTTAATTGATTATTTTGAAATGAAACTTGCAAACAAAATTGGAAATTTATCTCCATTAGATAGAAGAAAATTAGCTGTAATTAATGGCTTAGTTTCTAATTCTGAATTAATTATTCTTGATGAACCAGAGTCTATAACAGATTCAAAATCAAGGGTTAAACTTTATGACATACTAGAAGAAAAAAATAGAGAAGGAGCTTCGATACTGATATCTACCTCCAATCTAAAAGAAGCTCAAAGTATTTGTGACAATATTTATTACCTGCATAACAGAGAAATAATCGAAGAGGAAGATCAAAGTAATAAATTATCTAATGATAAGATATTAAAATATTATGATAAAGATGTAGATAAGGGTATCTTCACTGGCATTGGAGCTAAGCTGGTAAGAAGTGGCAACGAAACTGTTTTTTATTATAATTCTTCTTTAGATTTATTGGCTGAGGCTATTTATAAATCTGGTTTAATTGACTTTTCTGTCGAAGACTCTACTTTGAATGAAAAATTGACAATCATTGAAAAAGATATTGTTTTAGGTACAGATAAGAATGAAGAAATTATATTTGAAAAAAGTGAAAATAAAAAACCAGATGAACCTTCTAGCTATATTGTTGAGAGTAAAGTTGAGGGTAGTACAATTGTAATAAAATCTGAAGATATGGAAGAGGCACAGGAGGCTAGGAATGTCGATACTAATTAATGAATACAAAGTCAATTTTGGAAAACAAATAACATGGTTTGTATTTTTAGTAATTATTGTCACCATGTTTCTATTAGCTTTTCCTATCATAAATGATCCTAGTGTACAACCAATAGTCGAGACAAATTTAAACGATATGCCTGAGACAATTAAAAATGTTATTTTTCCACTAGGAGTTGAAGCATTTAGTAATTTGCGTTTGTATTATAATACACTATTAATATTTATTTCTCTTATGGTATCTATATTTGCACTAAATATAGGATTAGGTTCTCTAGCAAGAGAACAAGGATTTGGGACTATTGAATATATTTATATCAATCCTATATCCAGAGGTGAAATTTTACTATATAAACTTATTGCAAACATATCAAATCTTTTAATTTTAGTTGTTGCTCTATTACTAGCTACCAGCTATGCTTATTCTTATGTCGGTGATGTATCTTTTATAGAAACTATAAGGAGTCAAGTTAACGACTTTATAACTATATTCCTTCAAGGATTCTTGTTTCTTTCACTAGGAATTATGATTTCTTCTTTTTCAAAGAGAACAACAGGCCTAGGTGGAGTAGGCACCATAATCATATTAGCACTATTGTTATTAAACGTTTTAGTAAGTGGAAAAATGATAAATATACCCTTACACGAATTTATTCCATTGAGAACTCTTCAAGAAACGTACAACTATGACGTATCAAGGTTAGTAATATCTTGGTTAATAGGAAGTTTAATTCCATCAATTTTATTTTTACTAATCGGCAATGTAAATTATGAAAGAAAAGATTTAATAATATAATAAAAAAGACAAGTTCTATTCTAAATCGTTTTGGTAGAACTTGTCTTTTAAAATCACATCAAATCTCTATATAACCCAATTACATGTCCTAAAATTTCTAAATCATTGGTAATAATTGGATCCATATTATCATTTTCTGGTTGCAGCCTAAAACTTCCATTTTCCTTAAAAAATCTCTTTATAGTCGCAGAATCATCAATCAATGCTAAAACTATATCTCCATTTTTTGCAGTAGATCTTTTTTCAATAAGCACATAATCTCCATCCAAAATTCCTATATTTATCATGCTTTCACCAAAAACTTTTAGCATAAACAAATCTTTATTTTCTGCTAGATTTGTAGGAATAGGAAATGTATCTTCTATATTCTCAGAAGCAAGAATAGGACTTCCTGCAGCAACTCTACCAATGATAGGTATGTCTACTGTTTGTTTTTTTGCTAACATCATATCACTGTCTTGATTTTTTATTATGACAGTTCGATTTTTCATAGCAGACTTTTCAATATAACCTTTTGCTTCTAGTCTTTCTAAATATCCATGTACAGAGGAAGGACTTTTCAACCCAACACCTTTGCAGATTTCTCTAACAGTAGGGGAGAAACCTTGAGTCTCAATTATTTTTTTTATAAAGAATAAAATTTCCATTTCTTTTTGATTTAAATCTTCATACATCGTCATCACCTATCTTTGTAAATATTTTACCACACAAGTAAAAATAAAACAAACATTAGTTCATTTTATTTAAAAAACATATTGACAATGAACATCTGTTCAGTTATTATTAATACAGAACAAATGTTGCGAACCAACGTATGGAGGCTATCATGAAAAATAAATTAAATTTAAAGCATAAAATTAGAATCTTAAGTGTGATAATGATTTTTGTATTATTAAATCTAGGAATTAATATAATTAGAGTTCCTGGACAAGAAATCGATGACTATATATACTTCAGTGATGAAACATTAGATTCAGCTGAATATTTCTTAGTAACTGCAAAAAATGGAGATACAATATGGAATATTGTAAAAGATAATTATAATAGAATTGAAAAACCCAACAATATAGACTTCAGAGACGTGGTGTCAATCACAATGGATTTAAATGGGGGTTCTGATTTGAATATAGGACAAGGTGTCAAGCTACCTAAAAACATAAAATAACGCATTCTGATGCGTTATTTTTTTAAATTTAAGTCTTTAATTGGATTTAAATCGATAGCTTCTCTGATTTGAGTAGAATTTACATGAGTATATATTTGAGTAGTCGAAACACTTTCATGACCAAGAATAATTTGCAAAGTTCTAATATCTACATTTCCGTATTGATATAAAAGGGTGGCAGCAGTATGCCTAAGACTGTGAGGTGAGTATTTTCCACCTAAACCGCATTTTTTCAGATATTTATTTACCATATATTGTATGCCTCTAGGTCCTAGAAATTGATCTCCAGCTTTATTTATAAAAATATTATCTATATCAGAATCTGGTCTAACTTCCATATAATCATTTATTGATTCGATCACAGAATTATTTAAATATATTAGCCTCTCTTTATTACCTTTGCCAATTATTCTAATGGATTTATCCTTGTTTAAGTGACTTATATGTATATTAACAAGCTCTGAAAGCCTCAAACCAGTGTTTAAAAATAGCATTATAATAGAATAGTCTCTAAGCTTATAGAATTCATCATCATTTTCTAAAATTGCATTTAAAAGTCTTTGAACTTCTTCTAATTCTAAATAATGAGGCATCCTTTTTGGAATTTTTGGCCCATCTAACAATGACATGGGATTATTATCTAATAGATTAATTATCTTATATAAATAATTAAAAAAACTTCTAAGAGATGAAAGCTTTCGCGATCTGGTGGACGAAGAGTTATTTAAATGCTTATCAGTATAACTAATATAAGCAATTAAATCTCTTATTCCAATTTTTTTTATTATAGATTCATCTAAGTTGCCAATATCTAATTCAGAAATTTCTTCTAAAGAACAATTAGTTAATTCATAACGATGTTTGACAAACTGTAGAAAATTTATAACATCGCTTTCGTACGATTTAATTGTATTGGAAGAGTTTTCCTTAATAGACTCCAAATAATCAATCCAGTCATCTACAATATTATTTCTCATATTTTTGCCTTTCTTCATCCTTCATGTCGTATAATTATTATTATACGACATGAAGGATTATTTTGCAATTTAATTTATATTAATAAAACCTTCCCTTTCTAGGTTTTTCAATGATATAAGTATGGCTAACTTAATTTGGTCTATACTCAAACCTCCTTGATAATAAACGTAATAAGGAACTCTGAGTGGTCCATCAGCACTCATTTCAATAGATGAACCATCAATAAATCCACCAGCGGCCATTATGATTTCATTTTCGTAACCTGGCATACCGCTTGGCATTGGCGTTACATGAGAATCTACCGCAGAAGCTTCCTGTATTGATCTGCAAAATGATTTTACAATTTCAGGATTATTAAATTCAATTCCTTGAATAATATCTGACCTTGTTGAGTTAATTTCAGGTACTATTTTAAAACCTAAATTCTTATATACTTGACCTAGTAATACAGCTCCTTTTAAACTTTGGTTAACGACTAATGGAGCTAAGAATAGACCTTGCAGCGTTCCCCTTGTAGTTCCAAAGCTTAATCCTACTTCTTTGCCAAGACCAGGAGAAGTCAATCTATTTGAAACTAATTTTATAAGATTCTTTTTTCCTGTAATGTATCCGCCAGAAACTGCAATCCCTCCACCAGGATTTTTTATTAAAGAGCCTGCTAAAATATCTGCTCCTATGTCACTAGGTTCTTTATAATCAGTAAATTCTCCATAACAATTATCTACAAAAATAATTATATTAGGATGTTTCTTTTTAATGAAAGATATTGCATATTCCATATCTTCTATTGTAATAGCTTCTCTATCGCTATATCCAGTAGATCTCTGTATAGCTAAAAGCTTAGTAGAAGGTCCAATTGCTTTCAAAACAGCTTCTACATCGATTCTACCTTCTTTTAAAGGCACTTCCTTATACAAAATTCCATTATCAATTAAAGAGCCTGTATTGTCTCCCCTATTCAAACCTATAACATCTTTCAATGTATCATATGGAGTTCCTGAGATTTCAATCATCTCATCTCCATGTTTTAATAATCCACTTAGAACTAAGTTTATTGCATGGGTTCCTGAAGCTATGGTTGGTCTTACTAAGGAGTCTTCAGTGTTGAATATGGTAGAATATATTGCTTCTACTTTATCTCTGCCAATATCTCCGTACCCATAACCTGTAGTCCAGTAAAAATCTGTTGCACTAAGCCTATTGTCATTAAAAGCTGAAAGTACTTTATATTGATTATACTCTCTAATTTTATCTAATTCCAAGAATCTGTAAGAAATTTCCTTCATGGAATTTTCTACAAATTCTATTTGTTCTTTTGTTACATCATAACGATTTATGAGAAAATCATTTATTTCATTCATCAAGCAAAAACTCCTTTCATCAAGCAAAAACTCCTTTGTTTTTTTTAGCAACACATTGTAAAATTCTTCTTCACTACTATATTCATTTTTATTCAGCCAAATACCTTCGTCTACCCTTTTAAACCAGGTGATTTGTCTTTTGGCATAGTTTCTAGAATGTTGTTTGATTTTATCTATTACGTCATCAAGACTAATAAGACCTTTGAAATAATCTTTAAATTCCTTATAGCCTATGGCCTTAAATGATCTTAAATTGAAATCATAACCCTTTTCTAATAAATTTGTAATTTCTGCTAGTAGACCTTCTTTAATCATTTGGTCTACTCTTATATTAATATTTTCATAGAGCATTTCCCTATTATCATTTATGATAAGATATAAAAAATCATATTTTGATTTTCTTGACCTAAATTCATCTAAATGCTCAATTGGATTTTTACCTGTCACCAGATACATTTCATATGCTCTTATTATCCTATGCCTATTATTAATTTCCAAATAATTAGATAAATTCTTATCGATGTTTATAAGTTTTGTATAAACACTTTGTAAACCAAAGTCATTAATCTCTTTTTCAATCTTTTCTCTTATTTCAGAATCTTTACTGCCTCCAGTAAAATCTAAATCATATATTAGTGAATGCAAATATAAACCTGTTCCACCTGTTAAAATCGGAACTTTTCCTCTGCTGTGAATATCCTTTATTAGCGATTCAGTCCTTTTTTTAAACAAAGCAACATTAAAGTCTTCGTCAGGATTTACTATATCAATATTATGATGGATAACACCACCAGCTTCTTCTTTAGTCACCTTGGCAGTTCCAATGTCCATATATTTATAAATTTGAAAAGAGTCACAGGAAATTATTTCTCCATTGATTTCTTTAGCTAGGCTAATGGAATGTTTAGTTTTTCCTACCCCAGTTGGACCTGTTAATATTATTATTTTATTTTTATCCATGTGTTTGTATTCTAAAAAACTCCTTATCTAATTCGTCTTTTGTAATCTTTATTATAGTTGGTCTACCATGCGGACAAGTATTAGGATATTCGCATTCTTTTAAATTTGCAATTAAAGTATTGACATCGAAGTTGGAGAGATTAACACCTTTCTTCACAGACATTCTACAAGCCATTTTCATTAGTTCATAAGGGTTGACATCATATACAGAAGTGCTGATATCAGGGTTGTCTAGTATATCCCTAATTAATGACTCTGGATTTAAAGACTCTATATACGCTGGTATACTTCTAATAATTATTGAATTATCTCCAAATTCATCAATTTCTATTCCGATGTCTAGAAGTTTGTCTTTGAAAGTCATCACATCGTCAAATTCCTGGCCTGTTAATTCAATAATGTATCCAGACAATAAGTTTTGCATAGGTATATTTTTATTATTATAATCTTTTACCAATTTTTCATAGTTTATTCTTTCATGAGCAGCATGTTGATCCAACAAATATAGGCATTTATCTACGTTATCTTCTAATAATAGGTATTGAAAAAAAATGTTACCAACATATCTATATCCGTTTTTTAAGAAATCCGGATTTTTATTGTTAATGACTATATTTTTAAACTCTTCTTCGACTATGTCAATTGGATCATGTTCTTCAACCTTTGTATCTTGCTCTATATTTACAACATAATCAGTAGATAAATCTCTAAAACTAATTATAGGATTATCAATAGTTTTATTTCCTAAATTCTGACCATCTTCTTCAATTTTTTCTGAATAAATCTCAAAAATTGTATTGATTTTTTCTTCCTTAACAGTTGGTTTGTATTCAGAAATTTTAATATTTGGAAGCAATGCTTCTTTTACTATATTTGAAAATGCTAATTCTAAATCATATATATTTGTGAATTTTATTATATCCTTTTTTGGATGAATATTAACATCAACTAAACTAGGAGAGATATCCATATATATAATAAAAACTGGATATCGATTTATAGGTATTATCGATTGGTATTGTTTCTCTATAATTCTAGAAAGGTCTCTGTCAATTACCGACCTGTTATTTACGAATAAAAATTGATAGTTTTTGTTGGATCTAAACAAATGATTATTTGAAATATATCCCCTAATGCTAAATTCAGGATATTTACCTTCAATATACATTAAATTCTCAGATATTTCCTTTCCTAATACAGAATAAATATTATTCAATAAGGAACTATTGCGATCAGTTTTTAAAATTATTTTATCTTCTTTTTTATATTCAAAGGAAATATCAGGATGAGAAAGTGCAAGTCTATTTATTATATCCGTCGTTTTTTGGAGTTCATATTTTTTTAAGTTTAAATACTTCTTTCTAACAGGTATATTATCAAATAGATTTTCACAAATAATTGTCGTTCCATTATTTGTGACTATTTCATTTAAGTCAAGTATATTGCCATTATGATCAAATTTTGCAATTTTGCCTAATTGATCCTCTGCTTTCTTTGTAATTAATGTGACATCAGAAACATTTGCAATACTAGATAGAGCTTCTCCTCTGAAGCCCAATGAAATTGCATTTTTTAATTCTTCTATATTCGATATCTTTGAAGTAGTATGTCTTTTAAAAGCAATTTTAAGATCTTCAACATCGAATCCATAGCCATCATCTGTTACTTTTATGAGGTCTTTCCCGTTATTTTTTATTTCAATTGATATCTTGCTGCTATTTGCGTCTATAGAATTTTCAACTAGTTCTTTTATCACTGATGAAGGATTTTCAATTATTTCCCCTGCTGCTATTTGAATTATAGTTTCTTCCGATAAAAGTGATATTTTAGTTTTCATCTATCTTTTTAATCATTTCCTTTATTTCTTGTATCTTAATCAACGATTCTATGGGCGACATATTGTTAATATCCAAATCCAATATTGTATCTATTATGGAGTCATATTTCGTATCGACAACTACCTCCACATCAAGATTTTCTTCTGAAATAAATTCCAATTGCTTCATAGATGAAGCCTTGGATTCATAGTCTGCTAAATACATTTTAGCTTTTCGAATAATACTTTCTTTAATTCCAGCCAAAGTCGCTACATGTATTCCATATGATTTATCAGAAGTACCATCGATAACTTTTCTTAAAAATTGAATATCTCCATCTTTCTCTCGAACTTGCATAGTTTGATTTTTTATATTTGAATATTTGTATTGTAAGTCCGTTAATTCGTGAAAATGAGTAGCGAAGATGGTCTTTGCATTGATATTTTCTACTATATATTCTATAAGAGATTTTGCTAACGAAAGACCATCATAAGTACTAGTTCCCCTACCCACTTCATCTAAAATTATCAAACTATTTTCAGTCGCATTTTCTATAATATCTGCCATTTCTTTCATTTCTACCATAAATGTACTTTCGCCCATATAGAGATTATCATGAGCACCTATTCTGGTAAATATTCTATCAAATACTGGCAAAATTGCACTTTCACATGGTACAAATGATCCGATTTGCATCATAATAGAAATTAATGCAATTTGTCTCATATAAGTTGATTTTCCAGCCATATTTGGACCTGTTAATAAAATGAAATTATTTTTTATATCAATATAAGTATCATTATCTATGAAAATGTCTACATTTTTCTCTACAATAGGATGTCTTCCATTCTTTATGTCTAAATATCCTGAATTTGATAAATGTGGTTTCGTATAACTATTTTTTTTAGCTATATAAGCAAAATTAGAAAAAACGTCAATATTTGCAATTACATCAGCTACCTTTAAAATTTTATCATAGTTGTTTAAAACATTATTTCTGATTTCTTCATATATATCGTATTCTAATGAGTCTATTTTGTCCTTTGAGTTCAAGATAGTCATTTCAGTAGATTTTAATTTCTCTGTAAAATATCTTTCTGAATTTACCAGGGTTTGCTTTCTAATGAAATATTCAGGAATTTTGTCTGTATGAGATTTTGTAACTTCGATAAAGAATCCAAGTATTTTATTATACTTTATACGAAGCTTTGAAATACCTGTCTCTTTTTTTAATTCATTTTCATAATCTAGGATCCAAGTTTTTGAATTGATAGTATTGGATTTTAGTTCATCTAATTCTGCAGAAAACCCATCTTTTATAACAGATCCTTCTTTTGGAGAAAAAGGCGCATCCTCAATTAATGAACCATCTAATAGCTGATGTAATTCATCTAAAGGATCAAATTTCAATAAGTTAAGATTTTGATACTCTAAAGTTTCTATTAAATCTTTTAATTTAGGCAAGCTATCAAAAGATTTTTTTAATTGTATCAAATCTTTAGGGCTATTGGACTGTCCAGAAACTTTAACTAAAATCCTTTCAATGTCATAAATATCATTTAGATACTTCCTAATTGAATCTAATACTATTAGATTATTTACTAAGCTATCAACTATATTATGTCTTAATATTATTTGATTCTTATCTTTAAGGGGATGTTCCAAGAAATATCTTAACTTTCTATAACCCATAGATGTTTTAGTCTTATCCAACAAGTGAAGTAAAGTACCTTCCAATTTTTTGTCGGTTTCAGAAAATATATCCAAGCTATATAGAGTATGATTATCGAGAACCATGTATTTATCTAAATCTATAAATTCTAATTTTCTTATATGGTTTACAAAGTCAAATTGAGTTTGTTTTAAATATAAATGTAATTGTGCTAAGGAGAAAATCATGATGTCATTTTTTTCAATTAAAAATTTAACATCATTGTCTAATTCGAGATTTTGATAAAATTTCAAAAAATCTTCATTTAATTCAGTTTGTTTCTTTACATTATTTACTAGTATATTTTTATTTTCAGCTATATCTTTTAAATTTATTTCAGAACTTATTACTAATTCTTTTATTTCTAATATGGAAATTTGATTTCTTAAAATGCTATTTGAATCATTGTAATTGCCCTCAGAGTAAGTTATATAAAGATCTCCAGTACTAAAGTCGACATATGAAAGAGCCATCGAGTTTATTCCAGTATATATTGAACCTAGATAGTTAGAACCGTCATAATCGTGATAATCTAGATTTGTGCCAGGAGTAATAATTCTAGTGACTCCCCTTTTCACTAATCCTTTTGCAAGTTTTGGATCTTCCAATTGATCGCACATTGCAACTTTATATCCTTTGTTAATTAGTCTATTAATATAATTATCTACCGCATGATGAGGAACACCGCACATAGGAACTTTGTTATCCAATCCTGCCTCTCTGCTTGTTAAAACGATATCTAATTCCTTTGAGGCAATTACAGCATCTTCTAAAAACATTTCATAAAAATCACCCATTCTGAACATCAAAATGGAATCTGAATTCTCTCGCTTCAGATCTACATATTGTTTCATCATGGGTGTTAATCTGTCATAATCTATATTTTTCATACAATTGTTCCATCTAATGAAAAAGTTCCAACTTTATTTATCTTTACCTTCACCAATTGTCCAATTAACGAAGAATCTCCTTCGAAATTTACTAGTTTAAATGTGTCTGTTCTTCCACTAAAGATTTTATCATTGTTTTTTGATACTTCGTCAACTAGGACAAATACTTCTCTGTCCAAATATTTTTTATTCTTATTCAATGCAATTTCATTCACTATTTCAGTTAATCTATTAAATCTATCCATTTTAACTTCATTAGATATTTGTTCATCCATAACAGCAGCTGGAGTGCCTTCTCTAGGCGAATATAAAAAGATAAATATTGAATCATACTCGACATATTTCACTAAATCTATTGTTGCTTGAAAGTCTTCTTCAGTTTCTCCTGGAAAACCAACTATTATATCTGTTGTTAAAGCTATATTTTCGTCTATAGATTTTACTTTATCAATTATTTTCTTATAGTCATCACTAGTATATTTTCTGTTCATTTCTTTTAATACTTTATCACTTCCGGATTGCACTGGAAGATGTAGATGCTTAGACAATTTATCTAAATATCCATATGAATCGATTAGTTCATTGGAAATATCTTTGGGATGGGACGTCATAAATCTTATCCTTTCAATACCTTCTATATCATTAATGGATTTGATTAAACTAGCAAAAGATTTTTTTTCATCCAATGTTTTACCGTACGAGTTTACGTTTTGACCCAATAGAGTAATTTCCTTAACCCCGTCATTAGCAAGTTTTTGGATTTCTTCAATTATTTCAAATGCTTCTCTACTGCGCTCTCTACCCCTTGTATAAGGTACTACACAATAAGAACAGTAGTTATTACAACCATAAGTAATATTTACAAAGGATTTATGATTATACATTCTACTGTAATTAAGCTGAGCGCTGTCCAAATCATATTGGTCGCTAATATCAACTATAGTATCTTTAGTAAAATAGGATTTGTAAAGAAGTTCCGGTAGATTATTATAGTTAGCTGTTCCCATCAAAACATCGACATGTCTGTGTTTTTTTATTAAGTTTTCAAATGCATCGTCAATTTTGGGTAAGCATCCTGAAACTACAATTTTAAGATCTTTATTTTTAGACTTTAAATTTTTAAGATTACCCAAAAAACCAAATGCCTTATTTTCTGCTGTGCCACGTATAGCACATGTGTTCATTATTACTATATTTGCATCTTTTATGTCCTCAACTCGCTCAAGGCCTGAATCATTTAAAATGAACTCCACTTGTTCCGAATCATGTTCATTCATCTGACATCCATAAGTTCGCAAAACATATTTATTTTTATTTTCTACTAATTCTCTCAATAATATTTTGTATTGATTCTCTTGCATAATTCCTCTTATCTAAAAAGGACTAGAAGTTATCTAGTCCAAATTTTTTATTCTTCTACAGTTTCAGATTCTTTGTTTTCTTCTTCTGTTGTTTCTTCAGCTTCTTCGATATCTTCTACTGCTTCATTCTCAATCTCGATATCTTCTTCTATTTTAGCAACATCTTCATCGCTAATAACTCCTTCAGGTTCCCCTTCTTCGCCAACAAATGGAGTTTCTTCTACTTTTTCATTTGTTTTTTCTGGTTCTGCCTGTGGTTGTCCAAAACCTACGCCGCTAAGTAAGTCTGACATTGATATACCAAAGCTAGTATCTTCTACAAGTTCAGTACGTTCTCTTTTAAAGATTTCAGTTTTTTCTCTTGGCTTTCTTTTTGCCTTATCAACTGTTGATTTAGGCTTGCTTCTCTCTGGGCTAGTGTCTCCTGTTTCATCTATATCTTTTTGATCGTGGATTCTAGCTTCTTTAGCCTTTTTCTTTTCGATTTCTTTAATAGAAAGACTGATTTTTTTGTTTTCTTCGTCAATATCAGTAATTAGAACTTCAACTTCTTGACCAATCTCTAATTTATCGCTTGGTTTTTCTACATGTTCTCTAGCGATTTGAGAAACGTGAAGTAATCCGTCTACACCACTATCTAATTTGACAAATGCACCAAATTCTAGAAGATTTACTACTGAGCCATGAACAATGTCTCCAACCTTATTCTCTTCTACGAAAAGATCCCAAGGTTCCTTTACAAGTTGTTTTAAGCCTAAAGCAACTCTATCTTTTTCAGGGTCAATATCTAAAATTTTAACTCTAACAGTTTCATTTGGTGAAACTACATCAGAAGGATGTTTAACTCTTTGCCATGATAGTTGTGAAATGTGAATTAATCCGTCAATTCCACCAATATCTACAAAAGCTCCGAAGTTTGTAAGTCTTTGAACAACACCTTCAATTTCATCGCCTACTGCAATATTAGAATATATTTCTTCTTTAAGGGTATCTACTTCTTCTTGTTCAACAACTTTTCTAGAAAGTATTATTCGTCTTTTATCTTTGTTAAAATCAATTATCTTTGAAGCTAATACTTCGTCTAAAAACACAGATAAGTCTTTTTTATATCCAATAGACACTTGAGATGCAGGCATAAACGCATTTATACCTTCAACTTCACACTTCAGACCTCCCTTTGTCACTTCTGTAACAAAAGCTTCAACAATTTCACCACTGTTGAATTTTTCTTCGATAATATCCCAATTTTTTAGTCTTTGTACCCTTTTGTGTGATAATAATACATTACCATCTCCGTCATCCATTTTTAGAACATAAACTTCGATCTCATCTCCTGCTTTAAACAAGTCAGATGGATTGACACTTGGATCGTCGGATACCTCGTCCTTATTTATAATACCATCAGCTCTGTAATTAACATTTACAGTTATTTCTGATTCCTTTACATAAAGAACTGTACCTTTGAGAATATCACCTCTCTTGATTCTTTTGAAGGAGCTTTCAATAGCTTCCATCATTTCATTTTTGTTCATATCTTCCATCTTTTCAATAGCCTCCTTAATTATCCAATCAGGCGTGGACGCACCTGCTGTAATTCCTACTCTATTATATAACAAAATCTCA